>JAIUNT010000015.1 GCA_020161545.1 Pseudomonadota bacterium | reverse complement strand
GGGTATTCCCACCATTGTGTACGGCTTTTTTGCCCTCGCCGTGGTCAGTCCCGCCCTTTATAACCTGGGTGAATTTTTAGGTGTGCCTATTTCTGGCGAAAGCGCCTTGGGGGCAGGTCTTGTGATGGGGCTCATGATCCTGCCTGTTGTGTCCTCCCTGGGGGACGACGCCCTGCGCGCTGTGCCTAAGAGTTTTTTTGAGAACTCCCTCGCCCTGGGCGCCACACGTTCGGAAACCATTTGCAAGGTGCTTCTGCCTGCGGCCATGCCGGGACTCATTTCCGCTTTTCTTTTAGCCATCTCCCGCGCCATTGGCGAGACAATGTTGGCGCTCATGGCCGTGGGACTCCAGGCCAACTTGACAGCAAATCCCCTCAACTATGTCACAACGGTGACCGTCCAGATTGTGACGATCCTGACCGGTGACCAGGAATTCGACAGCGCCAAAACCTTATCGGCCTTTGCCCTGGCGCTGCTGCTTTTCCTTGTGACATTGGTTTTGAACATTGTGGCCCTGTCTGTGGCTGCGTGGCACTATAAGAGGTACGACCGATGAATCACCAAAACCGGGGCCTTTTAAAGCGTCACAGGGCGGATAAGCGCTTTGAGCTCTTGGGGTATTTAGCCAGCGGTGTTGCGCTTTTGTTTGTGCTTGTTGTCGTGGGGGGGCTTCTTTCCTGGGCATCGCGCGGCTTTAAGCGGCAGGAGTGCTTGTGTGTTGTGACCTTCGACCAAAAAGCGATCTCACAAGGCATTGTAGACGGTGTTTTGACGCGCAATTTTGATGTAGAAGACCTTGTGAAGGATGATTTTGGGCCAGACAAGAAACCCTCACACCTCCTGCATCATATTTTGGCCCCCAGCGCCCACAAGATGCTTTTTGATACGCTGGCACAAGATCCCCATCTTTTAAACACGACACAGGAGATGTGGCTGCCCGTGGAAGCCTTTGCCACCCGTGCCCATCAGAAACCCGCCCTCTCACAGCCTTTGGCCCAAGCCATGAAGTCCCTTGCTAAGCAAAAACGCCTGCGCAGTGTCTTCCGGTGGGATTTCTTTACCCATGGTGACTCCCGTGATCCTGTATTTGCGGGCGTGTGGTCGGGGCTTGTGGGGACATTCTATCTTTTCCTTGTGACCCTAGCCATTTCGTTTCCTCTTGGGGTGGCGGCGGCTTTTTATCTTGAGGAGCTGTCAAAGCCAAACCTTGTATCGCGCTTTATTGAGGTGAATATTGCCAACCTTGCGGCGGTACCGTCCGTTGTGTTTGGTATTTTGGGGCTATCCCTCTTTTTAAACACGGCCCACATGCCGCGCTCTTCAACCCTTGTGGGAGGCTTGACCCTGTCTTTGATGACCCTGCCAACCCTGATCATTGTGACGCGCTCCGCCATTCGCGCTGTGCCCAAAAACATTCGAGAGAGCGCGCGGGGGCTTGGCGCCTCGTCCATGCAAATTATCTGCCATCATCTCTTTCCACTGGCCCTGCCTGGCATTGTCACAGGGACCCTCATTGCCATGGCGCGCGCCATTGGCGAAACAGCGCCCCTTCTTATGGTTGGCATGATGGCCTTTGTGGCGGAGCCGGCAGGATCACTCACGGATCCTTCAACGGCGCTGCCCGTGCAGATTTACGCCTGGGCGCGTAACCCCGAGACAAGCTTTCTTGCGGACGCATCAGCCGCGCTTATTGTGCTTCTGGCCTTTGTGGGCATCATGAATATCATAGCCATTTACTTGCGAGGAAAATATGAACATAAGTGGTGAGTCTTCGCGTCAACACAGCGCGCATTTACCCGACAGCTTTACCGTTGAGGATCTCCATCTTTATTATGGAGAAAAGCAGGTGCTTTTTGGCATCAACCTGACCATACCCGACCGACAAGTCACGGCGCTCATAGGCCCCTCTGGATGCGGTAAAAGCTCATTCCTGAGGTGTCTCAATCGTATGAATGACACGATTCCCGATATGTCCCGCAAAGGGCGTGTGCTCCTTCGCGGTGAAGACATTTACGACAAGGACGTGGACGTGGTGAGTTTGCGGGCGCAAGTGGGCATGGTTTTTCAAAAGCCCACACCCTTTCCTAAATCAATTTACGAAAATGTGGCTTATGGCCCCCGCATCCATAATCTGTTCAAAGACAAAACTCACCTTGATGAAATTGTGCATAAAAGCTTGTCCCGGGCGGGCCTGTTGGATGAGGTCAAGGACCGCCTTGATCAGCCTGGCACAAGTCTTTCGGGTGGTCAGCAGCAGCGCCTTTGCATTGCGCGCGCCATTGCCGTGAACCCAAAGGTGATTTTGATGGATGAGCCGTGCTCAGCCCTTGACCCCATTGCAACGGCACGCGTGGAGGAGCTCATTGATGAGCTCAGCGCGCGCTATACAATCGTCATCGTGACACACAGCTTGCACCAGGCGGCGCGTGTGTCTGAAAAGACTGCCTTTTTCCATATGGGGCACTTGATTGAAGCGGGGCCAACGCCTGAGGTGTTTACGGCGCCCCAGCACGAAAAAACGCAAGAGTACATTACAGGTCGATTTGGATAAGGAGAGAGCCCATGGCTGGTGGACATATTGTTAAATCCTATGATGAGGATTTAAAAAAACTGAATCAAACCCTTGAACATATGGGGGAGATGGCCGTGCAGCAGCTGGAAAACGCTGTTCTGGCGCTGACGGAGCGCAATGAAATGCTGGCGGCTCAAGTCATTGCCAAAGACCAAGAGGTGGACGCCCTTGAACACAAGGTTGATACCTTTGCCATTCAAATGATTGCCCTTCGCCAGCCCGTGGCTAGAGACTTGCGCCATGTGGTGGCCGCACTTAAGATCGCAAGCCACTTGGAGCGCATTGCGGACTATGCCAGGAACGTGTCAAGGCGCGCGCTCGAGCTCAATACCATGCCACAATCCCAGGGAGAGAAAGCACTGCCGCGCCTGGCGAAGGTGACCATTGCCATGATCCAAGACGCCATTGTGGCTTATATCAACTCCGACGTTGAACTGGCCCTGAAGGTTTGGGAAAAGGACCAAGAGGTGGACGAGATGTACACGAGTTATCTGCGTGAGCTTCTCACCTATATGATGGAAGATACGCGCCAGATAGGTCCTTGTACCCAGCTTCTGTTTGCGGCGAAGAACATTGAGCGCGCGGGCGACCACGCGGCCAACATCGCAGAAATTGTCCATTACTTTGTGGAAGGTGTGCCCTTTAAGGATCCTCGCCTACCTTAGCCTCCTCAGGCCTTTGACGTTGTCTTCTGGGAGCGTGCGAGCGGGGCTGATTCAGGGCTTGGCGCGCTTTGGCGGTAAGCCCTGCGAAAGGTATCGATGACCTGATCAATTTCATCACTTGGTGTGCCCACAGCCTGAAGGGCGTGGGAGGCAAGCTGCAGACTTGGCTCTAAGTTCTCCGGCATGATGACCTTTGCGCCAGCCTGGTGGAGGGCCATCTCGTACTGATTGTCACGCATACGTACGCACACATCCATGTGGGGGAACTGGCGACACAGCATGAGGGTTGCCTCTACCGCGCAGCGCGGCTTATCCATGCACACAACGGCGGCGCGTGCCCGGTCTGCACCAAGGGTGCGCATCATATGAACGCGTCTGGCATCTCCATAAAACACGGGAAGTCCCTTGGCGCGTCCCTCGCTGACCCTGGCCATGTCGTTGTCAATGGCGACATAGGGAACCATTTTCTCTGTCAAGAGGCGTGCAATGAGTTTGCCCACGCGCCCAAAACCACACACGATGACGTGATTTTTGAGATCAATAATCTCTTGCTTAGCCGAGTGAAGGCTTGCGTCCGCCTCCTGCTCTTGCCAGCGGTGGGTGATAAAGCTGCCAAGGCTAGCCAAGAAAGGTGTCAGCGCCATGGAAAGGCCCACAACGGCGTAAATCAGCTGCCCCATCTCATGGGTAATGAGGCCGTCTTTAAGGACAGGGCGCAGAAGCACGAACACGAACTCGCCGCCCGTTGACAGAAGAAGTGTTGCACGTAGCGCCACAGCTTTGGGTAAGTTAAAGAGAAGACACATGGGGTAGAAGGCCACGACCTTGATCACAAGAAGGAGTGCTAAGCTGCCCAAGACTAAGGGGATGGCGCCGATGACAAAATTCAAATCTATGGTCATGCCCACGGATATAAAAAATAGCCCTAAGAGCAGCCCGTAAAAGGGTTGAATATCGGCCTCAACCTGGTGGCGGTATTCTGTTTCCGACAGAAGCAGTCCCGCCAAAAACGCGCCCAGCTCCATGGACAGACCAAAGGCGGCTGTAATGGCGGCGGTGGTGAGGACCACAAGAAGGGTAACCGCCACAAAAAGCTCAGGACTGGCCAACTGCGCAATGCCCCGGTAAAGGGGGCGAAAGATAAGGCGTCCCAAGAGGGTGATCATTAAGAGGGAGACAAAAGCTTTGACACCCGCAAGGGCAAGCTCATACCCCAAACTGTGGGAATCCTCAGGCCCCAGGGCGGAGACGAGGGAGATGAGAATCACCACGGCCAGATCTTGGAACAAAAGGACCGCAAAGGACACACGTCCATAACGAAGGGCAAACTCGCCGCGCTCTGTCAGCACCTGCATGCTGACGGCCGTTGAGGAAAGGGCAAGGGCCGCACCGATCAAAAGGGCAATCTCAAGGTCTTTAAAGATGCTGAAAACAGCAAGCCCTATGAGCCCCGTTGTCAGGGCAATCTGGGCAAAGCCGAGGCCAAACACATAGCGCCGCAGAACCTGGAGACGCTGAAGAGGCATCTTAAGGCCAAGGGTAAACAAAAGAAACACAACGCCGAACTCGCCCAACATACCGGCGTTGTCGACATTGGAAAGAAGGTTAAGGGCATGGGGGCCGATGAGAAGACCGGCTGTAAGATATCCCAAAATAGAGCTGATGTGAAAAAAACGAAAGATCGACACAACGAACACAGCTGCCAGCAAGAGTGTGAGCACATCCGCTAGAAATGAACCGTGCAACGTTTTTCCTCCATCTGTTGTTATCGCGTCTCCTTATTTTTTAAGGGTCCTCTTACTTTATGCAATGTGTGACTTTTTCGCAAGAAGTGAATTGCATTTCTTGCGAACGCTGTCTCTTCAGGGGACAAAAGAGGCTATTATCTACTGTTTTAGTAGGGAATTTTTGTGTGATCGTATAACAAAGTAAATGGGTTTATTGTCCTTGTCGACGCTGTGCGTGCGGTACAAACAGATGATCCCCGGATGGTCGGTGTTGATACCAGACATATTCATGCGCTCAAGGTGCAGATTGTGTAAGAGGTGCCCTTCGAAGCGTTCAGGTGAAGCGCTGTCAAGGCCCAGGGCTGCAGGATCAAACCAACGGTATATGACGCGCAACTCTTTGACTTGGCCTGTAAACCCACTTTTCACAAGGGTGCTATTTGCGTGCCAAAAAGAAAGCTGCTGGGTAATGAAGTGCACCTCCTTTTGTGTTGCCTGGGCGAGGTTTTGTCTATGAAGATAGTGTTTTCCCTCGCGTAGGCTTGTCAGCATGTGAGGCGTTAAGGTCTGTGGGCACACAGCCTTCTTAAACATTTGAAGAAGCACCTTGTCCTGGTCTTCTCCTTGCCTGGCACTCATCGCCTGAGCGTGAGAGGGGAATAGGAAGATTAAGCTCAGACAAAAATAAGCAAGGCGCATCATGGTTCCTTGTGGGTAAGGGGGCTATTATCTTGAGTGTAATTAGGTGCGCTCTTTTTTCAAAGGCTTTCCTCGTAATATGGCTTTAGAACCTGGATGGCGTCTTTTGTGGCGCGCGGGTCCATGTCGAGGGCAATTTTTCCTTGGGCCAAGACCACGATGCGCGTGGCGATTTGGGTGAGAAAATCCAGATCGTGGGAGGCAATGATGAGGGAGATGCCTTCACTGTGCACGTGACGCAAAAGGTCCACAACGTCGCCAATGGTGGCCACATCCAAGCCTGAGGTGGGCTCGTCACACAAGAGAAAATCCGGCCTCATCATCAGGCACCGCGCAAGGGCCACCCGCTGCTTTTGTCCACCCGAAAGCTGAGAGGGCAGGGCGTCTTCTTTGCCCTTCAGGCCAAGCTTGGCCAGAAGGGCTTTGGCGGCTTTGCCATGATCTGTTTCCTTGTCCTGACACATCGGCGCGAAGGTGAGGTTTTCAAGGACACTCATGTGGGGGAAGAGCTGAAAATCCTGGAACATAAAACCCCGGGTGTAATGCGCCGTCAAGGTGCCTGAGGAGAGGGGTTCAAGTCCCTGAAGGCACCGCAGAAGCGTTGACTTGCCACCCCCTGAAGGGCCCGCAAGGCCAATGATCTGCCCAGGCTCAATGGTCAAATCGATGGATTTGAGCACATCGTCGGCGCCGTAATTTTTGGTTGCGTTTTTTAGGATCATCATTTTTTGAAACTTCTTTCAATTTTTTCGCTGGCATACTCGATGCTGAGGATCAAGACGTAGTAATAGAGACCCGCCACACACAGTGGCGCAAAGTAGGTAAATTGCTCCGCCGCAACAAGTTGCGCCCGGCGCATCACATCCATGCCGCCAATGGTAGCCACGAGTGCCGTTTCTTTAAGGAGCGTAATGAGCTCGCTGACCATGGCGGGAAAGCAGGCACGCAAGACTTGAGGGGCAATGATGCGCCGCCACATGTGGGAGGCTGGAATGCCAAGGGTTCTGGCCGCCTCAAACTGTCCTTGAGGGACGCTCATGAGTCCTGCGCGCAAAATCTCGCTGGTGTAGGCAGCGCTATTGAGTCCCAAGGTGAGGGCGCCCGCAAAGGCCGCGTCTATGGGAATACCAATGAGGCTTGGGAGTGCAAAATACACAAAGCTCAGCTGCAAGATCACAGGCGTGCCGCGAATGATGGACACAAAGGCGCGGATGGGGTAAACGCCATGACCGCTGTAACGTGCCCAGCACAAAAGGCTCCCCAGCACCAGTCCCGTGGTGAGCCCCGCGCCCAGTAACGCGAGGGTCAGACCCATGCCCTTGGCAATGTAAAGGAGCCAGGGTCCCTTTGCGATGAGTGCGTTTAGCCAATCCATTTTGCAACAAGCTCCTTGAGGACGCCCTTTTCTTTGAGACGCGCCATGGCTTGGGTCAGCTCTTTTGTGATCTTCGAGCCCTTCTTGGTGGCAATGGCATACCCTGAACCTGTCTCGCCCACAAGGGCGTGGGTCAGCTCAGGATTGACCTTTTGAAAGGCGCTTGCCTGGGCTGTGTCCACAAGGGCTGCGTCACACTGGCGTGCTTTCACCGCTTCAACGGCTTGGTTCGTGGTATCAAAAGCCAAAAGCGTTGCCGACGGCACATGCTTGGCCAGCCACATTTGGGTGGTCGCGCCCATCTGACACGCAACCCGCTTGCCTTCCAGGTCCTTGGCGCTCGCGATTTTCGTGCTTTGGAGGCTGAGGGTGCTGATGGTCTCGTCATAGTAAGGGGGCGTGAAGTCAAATGCAGCGGCCCTCTCCGGTGTCGCCGTGATGGTGGAGATGGCTGCGTCCACCTTGCCGGCGGATAGACTTGCCAGAATCGCCCCAAAGCTCATATTTTCAAAACGCACCTCTTTGCCAAGCTCCTTGGCAAGTTCCTTGGCAATGTCAATATCCAGGCCCGTAAGCACACCATTTTCCACATACTCAAAGGGAGGGTAGTCCGCGCATGTGCCAAAGGTCAGCGTTTCTTTTTTGTCCTCGTCCTGGCAACCTGCCAACACAAGGCTTGAAGCCAGAAGGGCTTTTATCCACTTTTTATGCATATATTCACCTATTTTGAATTTATATTCATATTCTCTTTCTTACATAAGGTCTGACCCCTTGCTTTGTCAAGGTAAAAGTGAATATATTTGCACATTGTTGAATATGTATTCAGAGTGCTCCGATGACAAAAGATGAAGATTTCCCAAGGGTCCTGCGCGAGATTATCGGCAAAGAAGAGGTGCGCGAGCAAAGCCAGCTCCAGCATCTATTGGAGGCGCGGGGGTACGCATTGCCCCAAGCGACCCTGTCCCGGCGCCTAAAAAAGCTGGGCATTGTGAAGATTGCGGGCGTCTATCAATCCTTGGAGGTGCCGCGCGCCTCTGTGCCCCACATTTTATCCATTCAGGAATCAGCCTTTGGATTTTTTGTGCTCCATACTATGCCCGGTAGCGCCAATGCTCTGGCTTACGCCATTGATCAACAGTACGTGGAGGTGGCGGGGGGAAGTGCCGCCATTTTAGGCACCATCGCCGGCGACGATACGGTGCTTGTCTTGATCAAAGGTCCCGCGGATGTGGATCATGCCCGCGCGCTTTTGGAGGCGATGAAGGTGTCAGGCTCGTAAGGAGTTGCCCTGGGGTGAGATGTTGCCTAGGATGACGATCTGGAAAATTCTAAAGGAGACGATTGATGTTGGTGCGAGCGTGCGTGAAGGTTATGTCTTTTTTGGCGGTGGTGCCCGCGGTGATGGCGTCAAGCACCTACATTTGTACCATGAACAGCTTAGAGGTTTACTCCCAAGGGGGCCAGTCAAAACAGCCCACCTATCTGTCAAAGGCGGATGTTTTGGTTGTGAACCTAAGGGACAGAGCGGTCAAAGTCGCACCAATGTTTGAGTCAACGGATCAGTGGGCGCGCGCCCACGCTCAGTACAATGAGATTGCCAAGGCGGTCAAAGCCGAGATAGCCTCCGGGTGGTGTGACAGCAACATTGAAATCACAGCCCAGCATCTTTTTGCAAACCAAGATGATATCTGGGCCGGCAGGCCCGCCCCTGAATCCGTGACCTTTCAGGCAAACATCTTTCATGCTGAAAAAGACGTAACCCTTCAGGCACAAAATCTTTCCATAAAGGGCACATTTTGCACCTCACATACGGGTGATGTTAGGCTTCGTGCCCCCGAGGAATCTCCCGGCTGGCTGCGCGCCATCACCTTTAAGCCTTCGGCCTCTGGAGAGCGGCCCTTTGATATGATGTTTGAGGGAACTGTCTCATTTACGCCCCCAAGCATTGAAAGCTTGGTTGTGGTGGGGGCAAGCAAGGTCACCTTTGATGTGGATCCCCATGACTGAGTTGTGTCTTTTTGAACATCCGCGTGGGGGCGGGTGTCCACGCTTTAATTTGTTTCAATGACTTACGAGGCAAGAAGTTTAAATGTTTGGGCGTATATGGATTTTTATACTTGGTTGCCTTGTGGCAATGCCGCCCCTTTTGGCATCGGATGAAAAACTTATTTTCACGCTCAATGACCACGAGGTGCACGCAAAAATCAATCGCAATGGCGTGCTGGGCGTTGGGGTGGATGAGAACCATGTTGTTTTGGACCTTAAAGACTGTGCGGGGATACTTGGTGGTTATTCTCCGGAAACAAAAGAAAGGCGCTGGCATGAAGCGCACGCAGTACACACAGAAATTTCAACGTGCTCTCCCGCGCATTACAGTGCCTTATGGCGTCGTGACAGCCATAAGCTCATGTGGCAAAATCTTTTTGCAACGGGCGGCCCTATAAAACTAGGTGATGCGGAGCATTTTGACGGGCACAACGATATCCTTTGTGCCCGGGGGGATATTACATTAAGCGCACAAACTCTTTGTCTGAAAAACACATTTTGCACCTCGGATACCGGCCAGATTACGCTTAAAGCCCCTGAAGGCTGCCCCGGGTGGCTGCGTAGCCTCACCTTTGAGCGCGCAAAAGGCGAGCGACCCTTTGACATGATGTTTGAGGGGACCGTTTCCTTTCATTCTTCCACCATCGACACTTTGCTTGTTCTAGGCGCAAATAAGGTCACCTTTAAGGTTCAGCGTCTTGACTGAGCCTGGGACGGGTGTGCTGGGTATGATAGGGTGAGTCTTGTTAAGGCGTTGTTTTTAGAATGTAAGTTAAACGAATATGGAGATTAAAATGTTTTCTCGCGTATGGACTCTTGTGGTGGCTTGCCTCCTGACGGCGCCGTTCCTTTTGGCGTCAAGTGATGAGTATATTTTTACCCTGAATGATATGGCTGTCTCCTCGCCAAGTGGAGCTTTGGGCTCAATGGTGTCAACGGTCGGGGGAGACACCAGTATGCTGGAGCTGAAAGAGCGCAAGGCCACCCACTGCAGTGCAGCTGGGACGTCGTCGCCCATGGATCAAGCTCAGGAGTGTTATCGCAGTATTGAAGGGAAGGTCATAAAAATCTCGGCGCCAACCCTCACGCTTCTTTGTCCTACGTTCAATGGTTACTTTTTTTCGGCTGTCACAGACGGCATCAGTGTAAATCATGAGGGTCCGGTCACCATCCAGGCTAATTTCTTCTATGCCGAAAAGGATGTCAGCATAAGCGGGCAAAGCATTTCCTTGCAGGGTGTGTTTTGTGCGTCGAAAGCCGGAAAGATTACGCTCAAAGCGCCTGAAGGCTGCCCCGGGTGGCTGCGCGGACTTTCCTTTGAACGCGCGCCAGGTGAGCGGCCCTTTGACATGATGTTTCAAGGATGCGTGTCCTTTAACCCTCCTGCAATCGAAAACTTGGTTGTTGTGGGGGCAAGCAAAGTCACCTTTGAGGTGCAGCGTCTTGGCTAAGCCTAGGACGGGCGTGTTGGGTGTGATAGGATAAGCCCTGCTAAGGCTTTATTTTTAAAGTTGAAAACTGGTAAAGGCGGAGGATGTCGTGTTTTATCGTGCGAGGATTTTTCTTTCTGCTTATCTCCTGACGGCGCCGTCGCTTATGGCAACGCAAGGTGATTTGCTGGTTATGCTCAACGACCAAGCAATTTATTCAACGGGCAATAGGGCGTCACACTTCTCCTTTGAAGTTGATGCAGACCACATGGTTTTGAACCTCGAGGGTAAAAAGGCAACCTGCGGGTTTTTGTCATCTCAAGATCCGTCCATTCTTGAGGTGGCAAGTGATTGTTATAGCGACATAGCAAGCGATACCCTTAAAAAGTCCTACCCCGCGATCCAAAGACTCACACATCCCTTCCAATGGCATAATCTAGAGGCAACGGAGGGGGGCATCCATGTCTCACATGACACCTATTTTTTTATGCGTAAGGATATCTTTTGCGCCCAGAAAGACATCGTTGTGAGTGCGCCTACCTTGATCTTTGAGTCAACTTATCTCACCTCACGTTCTGGCAAAATCACCCTTAAAGCGCCTGACACGAGCCCTGGCTGGATGCGGGCCATCACCTTTGAGCGGGCCTCGGGCGCGCGTGATTTTGACATCATGCTTCAAGGGGTGGTGACGTTTGACACGCCAAAAATCGAAGCGCTATACGCTCTGGGTGCCCATAAAGTGGCTTTAACTGTACAGCGCCTCAAAACGTCTTGATATGTTTTTTGTTTCTCCTCAAAGGTACACCATCGTTATCTTAGCACGTGCGGCTTTCTGTGTGTGCTTGCTGCCAATGTCGTCTCTTTTTGCGTCATGTGATGCATTCATTGTCATGGGCGATGACAATGATTCTCGTGTGCTGACAAGACGGTTGCCGCGCCCTTTTTTTGAGGTTGCGAGCGATCATCTTGTTTTGAATCTTGCCCAAGGGAAGTGGTCTTGTGGGTTTGTGACCCCACCAACAACCCCTCTCTTGGCGCAGGCAAATGAGCAGTACAACCAGGTTCAAAGCGCGCTTCCACATATCCGTATCCCTGCGGTGACACGCATGAGCGAGCGTCTCAACGGTGTTCATATGACAGCTACGCAAAAAGATGTGTCGCTTGCTCATCACACGTCCTTGTCCTTGAAAGAGAACATTTTCTGTGCCCAAGGGGATGTGGCAGTGAGTGCTCCTATCCTGACATTTGAGTCCACATTTCTGACTTCACACAGCGGTAAAATCACGCTGAAAGCGCCCGAGCAGTCCCCGGGATGGCTGCGCTCTCTTGCCTTTGAACGCGCAGAAGGTTTGCGTCCCTTTGACGTCATGCTCCAGGGTACCGTTTCCTTCGCGACGTCTCAGGTCCATGAACTTTACGTGGTTGGCGCCTTCAAAGTCACCATGGACGTGCGTGCCTTTTGAAACCCACCTGATAGAGGGGAAACGGCCTTACCAAGGTCTTGAAGCTGAAGAATCTGTCAATTGACCAGTTCACTACATTAAAAATGCACCTTGACATTTTTGACAATACTTTTTATCGCATACAGACGATTATCGTTTTTCGGATGTTGTCGTGTCAGAGCGCATATTAAGAATATTCTCTTTCGCTTATATTTTTCTCTTTGTATTGTGTGCGAATCTGGTCTATGCAAGCGAGCTGGGAGCAGAGGACGAGGCCCCCATGGTGCAGGCTCCAGCAGAAGTTGTTGCGCACATTCTCTCCTATCTTAGTTATGAGGATATAATCCGTGCGCAGCAGGTGTGCAGGTGTTGGCGTGAGGTTTTAGAGGGGCTGCATGGCCCATTGCCGGCTCTGTCTGTCTACCTTCTTGACACGTCTCCTTTGCAAAAAGTCAGGGATGTTTCTGATTGTGACATCGCACAAGTTCTTTCCCACCATGTCTCCAAAAGTGGTTATGTGCCCCTTGCTCACGGCTTTGTGGACCCCACTGTATATCCCCAAGGTACTCGTCTTTTGAAGGCGCATGATGTTGCTGCACACCATGAGATCTTGTCTTTGTGGCATAACATTATCTTTGGAAGTGCATTTGTTGCAAGCTGTGAGAGCCAACAAGGTCAGCTCTCCTGTGTTATGGCGGCCTTGCCTGATATTCTGATCGCGAGCGCGCCCGGTGAAAAAGTTTTTGGCGCGCTCACATCTTATGTGAGAGAAGTGGCGAGGTATACGCCCCACGCGCGCTTTACAGGCCAGGAAGGCCAGCAAGACAAAGGGAGATTTGAGGCCCGCCCCCATACCCTAGTGGTGCGCAGCCAAGACCTGAGAGCGCATAAGCATGCCCTCAACGAGTTGCTCAGCACACGAAGCGATCACCGCGTGGTGCTTGTTCTTGACGGGGAGGACTTTGCGCCGAACGGGGTACTTTCCCTCTCGCTGATTGAGATTCCGGAAAATCTTCATCAGCTTGTTTTGCGTGATCCATTTGAAAAAATAAAGCAGATTGATCGGTATTTTCTCATGTTTTGTAAGGAGATAGTATCTTTTGACATGCAGGGGCTTACTTGTGTGACAAAAGTGAAAGATCATTTCATGGAAGGATGTGTCAGGCTTACCTCCTTTGAGCCAAAACAGCTTACCCATGTTTTAAGCACAGGTGCATATTTCTTGGAGTGTACCGGGCTTTCTCAAGCCGCGCGCCAAGAGGTGATTGATTTTATTGCAAGGCGGAAAACGATTGCAGACACGTCCGGTGAGCCACAACAGAAAAAACGCAAGATCGATGAGTAGAGAGAGGGCGTGCGGTGCGCCCTTTGCCACAGGCGCTCAGCGTGGTATAGTAGAAAGAGCGATTATAGAATATACCCTTTCCCATGGACCTGACACACCCCGATATTCACCGCAGAGGTTTAATGTTTGTCTTGTCGTCACCCTCGGGGGCGGGCAAGACCACCCTGACTAAGCGTCTTTTGGCCATTGAACCACGGGTGCGCCTATCTGTGTCTGCCACAACCAGGGCTCCGCGTCCCCGCGAGGTGCCTGGGGAAGACTATCATTTTGTGAGTGAGGAAGAGTTCGCGCGCCTCCAAGCGGAGGATGCGTTTTTGGAACACGCCGTTGTCTTTGAACATCTTTACGGGACCCTGCGCGCGCCCGTGGAGGAAAGCCTCTCGGAAGGCATGGACGTGCTTTTTGATATTGATTGGCAGGGCGCGCAGCTTTTGACCTACTCAGCCGAGTCCGACGTTGTGCGCGTTTTTATCCTGCCGCCCAGTTGGGAGGAGCTTGAACGGCGCCTGCGCGCCCGCGCCCAAGACAGTGATGAGGTGGTGCGCCGCCGCATGGAGCGCGCCAGCGACGAAATGAGCCACTGGGCAGAGTACGACTATATCATTGTGAACCGCGACCTGGACCACAGCCTTGAGCAACTGCGTGCGATATTAAACAGCGAACGCCTGCGCAGGCGTCGTCAACACGGCATGGCGGAGTTTGTGAGGACCCTGCGTACCCAGGGCGAGATGGCCGTCCATGAGTAACGGCATAATTGTTTAGGGCTGATAAATTCTCCACCAGACTGTGCAAGAGCCCTTTCCATGCGCCTTATCTTTGCGTAATCTGAAAGAACACACATCACACAAGGAGTTTTTCCATGGATCTTTTCATTGACAGTGCCAGCACCCACGAAATTTCTGCCTGGGCAGAGACGGGTCTTGTAACGGGTGTGACGACCAATCCGTCGCTCCTTGCCAAAAGTGGCCGGCCCGTGCATGAAGTCTTGAAGGAGATTTGCGCCCTCATTGATGGTCCCATCAGCGCCGAGGTGACGGCCTCCGATTGGGGCACTATGCTGCGTGAGGCAGAGGTGCTGCGCGCCATTCACGATAATATCGTCATTAAGGTGCCTTTGACCAAGGACGGCTTAAAGGCGTGTTATCATCTTGTGCGGCGCGAGATCCCCGTGAACGTAACGCTGTGCTTTAGCGCGGCCCAAGCGCTTATGGCGGCCCAGGCGGGAGCAACATTTATCTCGCCGTTTCTGGGTCGCTTAGACGACACAGGTGTAAGTGGTATTAATCTTGTGCGTGACATTGCCGAAATTTATCAAAAGGGCGAGTATGGCACGGCGATTCTAGCCGCCTCCATCCGCAGCGCCGCCCATGTGGAAGAGGCCGCCAAGGCCGGCGCCCACGTGGCAACGCTACCTGCTAAGATTTTGGAAGCCCTCTACCATCATCCCTTGACGGACAAGGGCCTTGAGATCTTTGAGGCAGATTGGAAGCAAACGGGCCAGAGCATTCTTTAGCGATTTGAGCGTGTACCTTTGTCACAAGAGATTGCCCTTTCCCCGGCGGTTCACGGCCTTTTAGAAGCGTGGACCGCGCACCTGAAAACTGTGCGCCAAGTGAGTCCCCATACCTTGGTGAATTATCACAGTGACGCGGTACTTTTTCTCATGTTTTGGCAAGCTCACAGGGGAGAGGGGGCGCTCAACCCCCAAGATCTGGCGAGTCTTACGCCCCATACGGTGCGCGCCTTTTTGGCTTCGCGCCTTGGTCAAGGGGTGGGGCACCGCTCCAACGCCAGGTGCTTGTCAGCCCTGCGCTCTTTTTACCGCTATCTGGGGCGCTATGCGGGGATAGACGCACAGGTGCTTGATTTCATTGAGCTTCCACGCCTGTCCACCATTTTACCCCGCCCTTTGAAAGAAGAAGATGCGCGCCGTTTAACTCAGACGGCACCCCAGGAAAATCGCCACACCTGGATGGACGCGCGTGATAAGGCGCTTCTCACCCTTCTTTACGGGGCGGGCCTGCGTATTGCAGAAGCCGTGTCCCTCGACTGGGATCACGTGACGCCGCTTGGTGACTTTTTGCGGGTGGTGGGCAAAGGGCGCAAGGAGCGCTTAGTGCCCCTCATTCCCGCCGTGCGTGAGGCGCTGGCCCACTACATGGGGCAGCACCCCTTTTCCCATGCCCGTGAGGCGCCCCTTTTTGTGGGAGAGAGGGGAGGGCGCCTGGCCCCAAGTGTTGCTCAGCGTCAGGTAAGGCGCCTGCGCACGTTGCTGGGGCTGCCCGATCACACAACGCCCCATAGTTTGCGCCACAGCTTTGCCACACACCTCTTGGAAAGTGGGGGAGAACTGCGCACCATTCAGGAGCTTCTGGGGCACGCGAGTCTGACCACCACCCAGCGCTATACCCAAGTTGATACCTCTCATTTACTCGCGGTTTACGCCGCCGCCCACCCCAGCGCCAAGGACGCATGACACCCATGACACTTCCCCTGTCCCTGCAAGAAAAGATGGATGCGCTGATGGTGGGCCACAAAGCCGCGCATCTCAGACAAGCCCGCGAAGACCTGACCCAGGCCTATCACGGGGATAAGACGCCCCACATGGAGGGGCTGGAGGTGCGTTTGTCATATCTTGCAACTCGCATGCCTGCAACATTTGCTGTGGCAAGAGATGTTCTGGCGCAAGTGCCGCGCTTGGAAGAGAAGGTGGGAACGCTCCTCGATTTAGGGGCGGGACCCGGCACGGTTTTATGGGCGCTGGAGTCATTAATACCCCTTGAAAGCGCGATCCTCGTGGAGCAGGATGCAGGTCTTGTGCGCCTGTGCGAAGCGTTGCGTGAAGGGGAGGCCACACCACACACGGTCCTCTCCCAAGACGTGCTGAAAGACACACCATGGCAAGACGCAGACCTTGTGACCATGAGTTACGTGTGGGGAGAGCTTGAGGGCAAGAACCGCTTGGACTTCCTTGAGAAGGCCTTTGCCCACGCCCGTCACGCCCTGGTGCTCATTGAACCCGGAACGCCACGTCACACGGCGGGTCTTTTAGAAGCCCGAGAGCACCTCATCAAAATCGGCGCCCATATTACGGCTCCGTGCCCCCACGCTCTTGCTTGCCCTGTTAAAACGCCTGACTGGTGTCATTTCAGCGCCTTTGTGCCACGAAGCGCTCTCCACCGACAGGTGAAAAACGTCTCCCAGTCCTATGAGCTTGAAAAGTATAACTACCTCATCGTGACCCGCGAGGCTCTCGAGGCGCATAAGGACGCCAGACTTGTGCGCGCGCCCCTCAAACGCTCTGGGCATGTGGTGTGCGATGTGTGTACAAACGCGGGTACTTTGGCGCGCTGGACCTATACCAAGAAAGATAAAGATGCCTACCACGCAGCGCGCAAAAAAGAATGGGGTGAGACCATCACCCCTCCAGCTATAGCCAACCCCTTATAATTTTGGGTGGCAAAGCTCGCCGTTCGTGTATACTTACTTATACACGTCGCTTTCCTCGTATCCTGTCCCAAAATTAAAGTGCTTTAGCTATATAGCCAAACACCCATAAAGTAATAGCGCAAAAGCATTTAAAATCAGTATTGGGAAGGCGAGGGTAAGCCGCGCGGAGCTTATAGATACATAAGTGAGCACGGCAAATCCCGATGGCTGACGACATAATCATTTTAAAGGGTTTGCTATATACTTAAGGCTTTGTGGCCACAACTGTGGGCATGACCCAGTTGGGGTCGGGCAAGATCTGAATATCTTTGTACCCAATGGCCTCAAGCTGCGCTGTTATGTCGTCAGGCATATCAAAATTCTGCCATTTGGCACCGATCACATCGACGAAAAGTGCCCTTTGCGTAATGGCGTCTTGCATGACCACATCTTTCCAAGGTGACGCCGCATTGAGTGCCGGGGGTGGGGTGAGGAAACTTGCCACAAGGGTGCCCCCAGGTTTAAGGGCTTTGAAGAAGCTTTCAAACAGGGCCGTGCGGCGCGTGGGGTCACTTTCATAAATATTCAGGCCATTGCTGGTGAGCATGTCAAAGGTATTTTCTTCGCCCAGGTTCCAAGCGTCTTGCTTTTGGAATGACGCGTACCCAATGCCTTTGCTCTTAGCATTTTTTGCCGCAAGAAGAAGGCTTTCCTCATCAAGATCAAGCCCCACAAGGGAGATGTTCTCAAAGTTCTTCGTGGGCAGCCTCAAGAGATCCTCCATAATGCCACAAGGCACGGAGGCAAGGCGCATATTGTCTTTGAGGCGAGCACGCATCACCTCTTGAAAGATATGAAAGCGTGCGCGTGTGGCCACAACAGCTGGCGCCCCTGCACAATCCAGCTCTCTAAGGGCGGGAGGTCTTGAAGGCTTGGCGCGTCTAGAATGATGTAAGAAGTCCACTTTCCATTGAGGCCCTGATTTTCAATGAAGAAACGGCCGAGCTCAAAGGTTGTGAGTTCCTCGAGCAGAGAGAAGGTCTCGGCCGTGCCCAGGGTCAATTGTGGGGCCGCTTCTATGCGTGCGCGGTGGGAGTCAATATCGGCATCAAAGCCGTGGGAGAGGAGGGACGTGACGGCTGCAGCTGCAACAAGGGATGAGGACATGAAAGATACTCCGCTGATTATTATACAAAAATCTAACGTGCCTGTGTCTCGTGCGTCAAGGAACAAAAAAGGGCGCCGTGGTTGGCGCCCTCTCCATGCGGATTGTTGCTAAGTTTACTTATGCTCAATTAAGGTTGTTTGCGGCGCGTTTGGTGTTTCGATGGCGATGCGCCTGGGCTTTAAAGCCTCAGGGATTTCGCGCACCAAAAGAACCCGCAAGATGCCGTTCTCCAAGCTTGCTTTGCCAACCTTAATGAAGTCTGCCAGCTGGAAGTGGCGTTCAAAGGCCCGCCCAGCAATGCCGCGGTATAGGTACTCAACGCCCTCTTCCTCAGGGCGTGCGCGTCCCGCAATGTTGAGGGTGCTGTCCTGGACCGTAATGGACAGGTCCTCATCCCGGAAGCCAGCAACGGCCATGGTCAGACGGTAGGTTGTTTCATCTAAGCGTTCAATGTTGTAGGGCGGATAGCCTCCGCCACCCATATGCTCATCGGCGCGCATGGCCGAATCCACAAGGCGTGACAGGCGATCAAAGCCAATACTTGAACGAAAAAGGGGTGTTAAATCGAGTGCTCTCATTGTCATATCCTCCATTTGAGCGATACACACAGCCGGGCAAGTTGCTTTAACGGACGCTGTCGCACGCCTAAAACGCCGATTTTTATGCCATCCATCAAAGACGACCAAGCCAAGCCATCCAAAAGTCCAAGGCCATATAGCACCTTGAACTTTTTTATCATAAGTCAATTTTTGACCATTTTCAAGAAAAAGTCACGACAAGGGGGTGCGTGTCTTACGTTCGGAAAGTGATTACCACAAGTGTTTCTCGATGGCTTCATAGAAAAGAGACGCGATATCTTTATTGAGGGCGCCTTCAATGCCCTCAAGGCCTGGGGAGGAGTTGACCTCCAAAATCTTGGGACCAGAGTCCGAGCGAATAATATCAACGCCTGCTACCTTCAGGCCCATGACCTTGGCGGCTTTAATGGCCATACGGCGTTCCTCGGGTGTAATTTTGATGGGCGCGGCGGTGCCGCCTAAATGTATGTTTGAGCGAAAGTCCCCGTCCTTGGCGGTGCGCTCCATGGCGCCCACCACCTTGCCGTCAATGACAAAGCAGCGCATGTCCTTGCCGCCAGCTTCTCTCACAAATTCCTGGACAAGAATATTGGTGCGCAGACTCTTGAAGGCATTGATGACGCTTTCCGCGGCCTTTTTGGTTTCTGCCAGAACGACTCCCGTGCCCTGGGTGCCCTCCAGCAGCTTAATAACCACAGGCACACCCCCCACAAGTTTGATGATTTCCTTGGTATCAAGGGGGGAGTCTGCCATGGCGGTGGTTGGCATATGAAGGCCATTGAGGGCAAGGTTTTGAAGTGAGCGCAGCTTATCACGAGCGCGTGCTATGGCGCTGGCCTCATTGAGGCAATAGGCGCCTGTCAGTTGAAACTGGCGCAGCAGCGCACAGCCGTAAAAAGTCGCAGACGGACGAATGCGCGGGATCACCGCGTCCACGTTGTCTAAAATCTCCCCGCCGCGGTAGTAGACTTTGGGGCTGGCGGCACTCACGTTCACGTAACAGTGCTTGATATTAACGAACTTAATGGTGTGACCGCGCGCTTCACCGGCTTCAATGAGGCGCTGGTTCGAGTACAGGGCAGGGTTGCTGGCCAAAAGCAGAATACGTAGGGATCTTCCCTGGGGGTGTGTGAGATCTTCGCCTTCCAGCACGCTGTCCCCAAGGCGTGTTCCTTGACTAAAGGAAACATCGGGATCGATGAGGAAGCGCCCCTCCATGGCCTCGCGCCCAAGAAGCATGCGGTACCCCATGGCGTCTCTATCCGTAAGGGTGATCTCAATGTCCCAGGTGCTCTCGCCCAAGGTGATGGGCGTTTTAATCACAGGGCGACGTTCTTTATCTCCGCTGGAGCTCTTGACGATGCGTTTGTCCAGGAGAAGGGCCTTGCAGGACCTTGTGACCTTAGTATTGCGCTGAATGGGATGCACATCAAAGTGGACAAAGGTTTGGCCATCATCCTTTTCATAGCGGATATTAAAAGCATGCAGGGCGGACGTTCTGGCGCCTGAGTCCGTTTTGACTTTGAGGGCGCTGATACCTAGCTGGGGCAGGGCACACCACTCTTCTTTACCAATAATCTGACGCATAAGGTCTCCGCGTGGGTTAAAATGGGATTAGCGTGCGTTGTGGGCCGAGCGAATAAGCGTTGAGGCGCGTGGGCGTAGCACAAGACACTGCACCCCTTTTTGAGACAAAACGCGAGACGCGTCAAGGGCGCCTTTTTCCGTGAATCCAGATAAGCGCGCTTGGAAGACACGCCCGCGTTTACGTGCGGCCTGCTCGACGGTTACTTTTACACCCTTGCGGTTGGCGAGTTTTGCAAGCTGGGTCTTGGCGGCGGCCTGTGCGTCTTTGGCCTTTGCAAACGCGCCCACCTGCAGGGCCCAGGTGCGTGGTCCTTGCCCAGAAGGCGAGGCCACTGGCGTTGCGAGTGTGCGAATTTTTGCGCCCACAGGGTCTTGGGTATAGCGCCCGCGTAGTGTTGTAGACGTCGCTTGCGCTTCGTCACATGTGCCGCCCTCTTCGCAGACTTGTCTGATTTTGGCACCCAGTGGATCGTCACCAAAGTCGTCTGCGGGTGCTTGGGGTGTGTAGGTGGCGTTACGCAAAAGTGCTTTGGTGCCGTTAAGAATATTCCCATCACCCGCAAAGGCGGCGTTCAGTAAAGTTGCGGCGCGCTGGTCGCGGGAGGGGCCTGTTTTGCCGCCCATGACAACCACAATGATGCGTCGTCCATTGCGCTTGGCAGAGGCCACGATGTTGAAGCCTGATGCGTTGGTCAGGCCCGTTTTGATGCCGTCCACATTGGGCTCTTTTTCCAGGAGCTTATTGTGGTTGGCAAAACGCTTGTTGTTGTACCAAAAAGACTGGGTGCGAAAATACGCGTAATATGCAGGAAAGCGCTTGAAGACCGCCTGACCCAAGATGCCCAGGTCATGGGCCGTGGAGATTTGCACTGGGTTTGGAAGGCCGGAGGCGTTCCTGAAGACCGTTGCTTGCATACCAAGGCTGCGGGCCTTTTTGGTCATGAGGCGCGCGTACGCGTCTTCACTGCCCGCCAGATACTCCGCCACAACCACTGAGGCGTCATTGGCAGATTTTGTCACAATGCCCAAAATGGCGTCACGCACGGTAATGGTGCCACCTGCCCTAAGTCCCAGCTTGCAAGGGGGTTGGGCGGCCGCTTTGGCAGAAATAGGCATCTTGGTGCGCAGGGAAACTTTTTTGGACTCTAGTGCCTCAAAAAGCAAATAGAGGGTCATAATTTTTGTGACGGACGCGGGAAATCGCGGCGCGTGGGCATTTTCTTCGTGAAGAACCTTGTTGGACGTCACGTCCAGCACAAAGGCCGCGTATTTTTCTTTCGCAAAGGACGGTGCGGTGGCGTACAAAAAAGCAGCCATAAAAACGGCAATTTTTCTTATGGTTAGTGCCACGCCTACATGTCCTCCCCTGAATAACTGATCACATTGTAGCCGTCTTTTTCGCCCGTGTCACCCTCTGCGCACAGCTCGCTCAGGTCACATACAGGATCTTGCATGCAAAAAGGCAGGCAAGAGACGCCAGAGGCATCATCACCCTCACAGGCAAGTGCTGCGCTGCGCTCCATGGATGCCATGTAAACTTGAACAGGGTCGTAAGGGGGCTTGCTTGTAAGAGGAAGCAGTTCCAGTTGCGCTACAAGCGGTGCAGCGGTGCTCTGGTGATTACTCTTTCCCAAGAGCTCGAAGCCATTAAAGGGGGCCCTGGGCGTTGGTGCCTCGAGGGGGGGAGTATGTGTGGTGGCAGTGGACGCACGCAACACCTGCTTCAAGGAGATCACCTCATCCTCTTCAAAATCTGTTCCCTCGTCTCCTGAGGAACCACTCTTGATGGAGACGGTATTTTCATCAACGCTGCTGTCGCTGTCTTGTTTCACAAAAAGAGGGTGGGCCGTCAAAGGCTTAGGGCGCTCTGGTGCTTGGGGGAAGTCAACTTGTTCTGCGTCGTGCTCTTGTAGAACATAAGTCTTGAGAGGGCTGAAGGAGAGGTTATGGGACACCAAAAAGCCTGGCATTCCTGAAGACGGCATGGGCGTTGGTGGTTGGTCCTGGACTTGGGACATGGGCGGCATGGCGAGAATGTGATGTGCGTAGTAGATGAAAAGTGTATCCCAGGTTTGGATCAGCTTCTGGGCGAATTTGGGGCACTGTTTAGTCCAGTGAAGAAAACGTGCGTCACGCAAAAGGCCATAGGACTGATCACCGGGATAAAGTTTAAAGCCAGTATTGCGCACCGTGCGCTCCATACCAAAAAAACTGTCCCACGCGCGGGTGATGTACATTTGATAAAAGCTAAAAGTATGGGCGCCGTCAGAGATGTCATTTACCTTACTGGCGGCGTACAGTCCCTTTGTCCATGTCCCATACAGAAAAAGGTTCGTTTGCTTATGATGCAAAAAGGGGTTTGCGAAATTTGCCCGCAGCTTATAAAAATTCTCTGCACTGATGCGGTCTCCGTGGCCTAAAGCGCCTAGAAATTCTCCTAGGCATGTATTGCTGCCTTGAACTATCTTGGCAAAGTGTACTGATTTCATATGTGCGACAATAAACGCGGCAAGCTGTGAGTTTGCATTTTCTGTTTCGGGAAGCTTGGCGTTGGCACGCTCAAGATTGAGAAGGGCTGCGTCAAAGAAATCATGCGCGCGCGCGAGATAGAACTCAATATGCTGGGTGCTAAAATCTTTTTCACCTAGATCCGGTTTTGCAAAATCCTCCTCACACCGTACGCGGGCGCGCTCAAGATCCATGTAGAGTGCCTCGATCCTGCCTTTTGGCCCAGTTGTGCTTTGTGCAAGCTCCTCTAACTGTGTGTAGGCGAATAAGACACTCTTAGCACTCATATCCTCCATTGACGCGGGGAATGCCTTTGGTTCACCGGGACGCACTGATTGGTGGGCAGGCCCTGCTTGCCCGCTTGAAGACGATGTGCCCTTTGTAGAACCATTCAAAACCTGGGTGATGTTGCCTACGTAATCCTCTTCACAGGCGCTTGCCACAGAAGGGTCGACTGACATAAAAAGGAATAATGCAAGGGCTTTCAAATAACAAACGCGTTGGAGCATATTTATCTACCTTGCATCATGACATATGGGCACTCTTTTTTTTGTAACTGCTTGAGATGTCTACGTCAAGAGTCTTTGTTGTTAATACTTTATCAATCAAAATGTGCTTGCCTTGCGCGGTCTACCGAGTGTTCGAAGTGGGGTGCGCAGGAGGCAAATTACGCGTCTAAGTGGTATGAGTGAGGAGAAGATGAAACAAAAAAAAGTATTGTGGCACGGTATCGGCGTATTCTTGAGCGCAAGTGTCTGTGCAAGTGCGGACAACATGGAGGAAAGGAGCGCGTCCACAGGTTGCTCACCTGTCCAGGGGCCTGCCAGGCCTGCGCAAGGGCTTGATGCGCAACGTCATGAGCGCAGCTTCTCAGACCCAGCAAAAAGGATTTTTGTGAGCGCTCAAGATTATCAAGATGATCCACTTTATGACGTGTATCATAGCACTTTGGCCTTAGATCTTGTGGGCTTTGAGGAATTTAGGAATCCTGCGCAAATGGTGATGGGTTTTCGCCATCACCAACAAGAGGCCATTGTTAAGCAGAAGAGAGTTGAGCTGGAGCAAATCGCATTTAAGCAGCAGGAAGAGGTTAAGGCTCTTGAACAACGCACTCTCCAGCTTGAGAGAAGGATTGAAAAACTTACCTTAGAAAATGACGTATTGCGGGGGCGCCTCCAAGCTGTTTCCATTCAACCAGGACCATCCTCCTGGCCAAAAGATAGTTTTGTCCAGTCCTATAGATGGGGTCCCTTTGTGCAAGGGGAAGGTGTGACTGCGATCTTTGATGAGATGGCCGGCTTTATGCCAGCCTCAAAGGAAGGGGGAATTGAGGACCAAGAGATCCCAGGGCCTGCTTTGCAGACAAATGTCTTTTTTAGAGATGCGTCTGGTGGCAAAGGGTCTGTCCTTGTAGCTGATCAGCGTGTTGCACAATTTTATGATGAGTCACCGCTAACGTCCCCTTCAATTTCTCCCGTGGCACCAGCGCCTCGCATGGGGTCTCGTAGCGGGCCGTCTATCCCGACACTTGATCTAAAAAGCTTTGAAAAAAAGAAAAAAAAGAAAAAAAAGAAAAAAGGGAGGCGTACCGGCGGAGCCGGCGCGCGATCCAGTGATGCAGGAAGTTCTCCACCTGCGCGGTCTCCCCATAAGTAAAGGGTCTACCCTTTAGGTAGCGTTTTTGGGTCGGGGTAGGTTGCTTCCAAAGACGCTGCGCGGTGGCGCCATGTGAGGGCAAAAAAGACAGCACCTGCTAAAGAGCTGACCGCAAATAAGGCAAGGCCTGCGCTCCAGCCATGGGCGTCCACAAGGGCGCCGATGGGGGCTCCAACGACGGCAGCACCGGCGTAGGCAAGGGTTCCTGTGAAGCCTGTGGCCACGCCGGCTGCGCGCTTGGAGGCAAAGTCTGTGGCTGCAAGCCCCGCCAAAACTTGTGGGCCATAGACCAAAAACCCTGACAAGAACAAAATAAAGGCGTCAAGCCAGGGATATCCAGGAGGGGTCAGCCACAACATGCCCATGGTAACCGTGAGAAGAAGGAGATAAACGGTGCCCACAGGACCGCGTCTGCCCCCAAAAATCTTGTCGGACATCCACCCCGCAAGAACGCCGCCCAGAAGCCCTGCGACCTCAAAGCTAGTAAGTTGCCACCCGGCCACAAGAAGCGTGACCCCTTTGTGTTCCTTGAGGAACATGGGGGCCCAGGTAAAGACACCCATGCGAGGGATATAGAGACAGAAATTGGCAAGTCCCATGTACCATACGAGTTTGTTACTAAAGACAAGGGTGAAGACCTCGCGCATGGTGATGCGTTCTTCTGGTGCGGTCCCCAGTGCCTTCACATCATTCTTATATTCTTCAACGGGGGGAAGGCCAACGTCCTTGGGCGTGTCGCGCAAACGGTTGAAGCAGAACATGGCCAAAAGCGCCGTGGCAATAGCGGGCACAAAAAATGCGTATCGCCAGCCAAAGTGATTGATCAGAACTGGCGCAGCCAAGGTAATGGCAATGGCGCCAATTTGGTGGGATGTGCCCCACAGCGCCCACTTTGTACCGATTTCTTTGGGACTGAACCAATGGGTCAGCATACGCGCAGCCGGTGGCCAGCCCATGGATTGAAACCAGCTGTTCAAAACCCACAAAATACCAATGACGGTGATGCTGGGGGCCATGCCGATGAAATAACTCACAGCTGCGGATCCCAAAAGGCCAATGGTCATAAAGTAGCGCGCATTAGAGCGGTCACTGATGTATCCGTTAATGAACTTTCCAATGCCGTAGACAATGGAAAACCATGTAATAATCCAGCCAAGTTCTGTCTTAGAGTATCCAAACTCTTCAGAAAGGGCGGGCATGGCAAGGGAGAAGTTTTGTCTGACAAGATAGAAAGCTGCGTAGCTGATGATGGAAGCGTAGAGGATGCGTACACGCCAATAGCGGTAGCTATATTTCTCGATGGAGGTCAGTTTTGCAAAGGCGCGGGACAAGTCATTGCCTAAGGCTCGCACAGCTTCCATGGATTCCCCTTTGGGTTTGCAGACACAATATGAGGGGGATCCTAGCAAAGTTTTGGCGGCTCCAGCAAGCGAAATAGCGCGCTTCTTTGTGCAAATCCTGCCAAAAAGTCAATATTCCCCAATAAGTACGCAGGCTTTTTGGATTATTATTTTTTTTACTTAAATTGTAAGCAGTTTTGGTTTTGGGGTATTTTTTTAATTTTAAAGTCAACGCGTTGTCTTTTTTCTGGTTCTTTTTTTGAGGGGCAAAATCAGATGTGGTGTGCGTCGTGAGCTCCAAGGTGAGACAGGAGGCGTTTGACTTCTTGGGAGGGGACCTCGTCGACGGCACCAACATCTAGTCGTCCTAAGAAAAAGGGGCCGTAGCTCACGCGCACCAGCCGGTTAATGGAAAGATCGAGGGCCTCCATGAGGCGGCGGATTTCACGGTTCTTTCCTTCCCATAGGGTCAGGCTGAGCCACGTATTGCGGCCACTTTGGGACAAGACCTCGGCTTTGACGGGGCCGTAGGCAACGCCGTCCACGGTCATGCCGCGTTGGAGAGCCTCCAAGGTGCGCCCTTCCACAAGGCCAAAGACGCGGACCTCATAGGTGCGCGGGACCTGGTTTTTGGGCAACTCCAGGGCGCGCGCAAGCTCTCCGTCATTGGTGAGAAGGAGAAGCCCCTGGGTGTTTTGATCAAGGCGCCCAACGGAGACGACCCTGGGCATGCTTCTTGGAAGAATGTCGAAAACCGTCTCGCGTCCCTGTGGGTCCTTGTGGGTTGTGACAACGCCCACGGGCTTGTGATAGCGCCACAGACGGGTGGGCTCTTTGGCGATGAGGGGGACGCCGTCCACAAGAACAGTGTCATCCTGCGTGACGCAAGTGGCGGGGGAGGTAAGGCGCAGCCCGTTGACTTCAACGCGTCCCTGTTGAATCCAGCTTTCTGCGTCGCGGCGGGAGCAAAGTCCTGCGCGTGCCATCACTTTTGCGATGCGTTCGCCTTTGTCGTCTTTGGTCATCGGCTGCCTGCCTTGGCCGTGAAGGCCGCAAAGATTTTCTGGTCAAGCGCTGTTGTGCCATACTCAGGGTGCCACTCAACACCAAGACAGAAAGGCAGGCTTTCATCCTCGACGCACTCGATGACTGTGTCAGGAGCGGTGGCGCTGATGTTTAGGCCCTTGCCCACCGTATCCACAGCCTGGTGGTGGGTGCTGTTGACATGTGCGGCCTCCACACCAGCGATGCGGTGCAAAAGCGTGCCTGGCACAATGTGGATTGGGTGTGAGGGCTCGTCTTTTGGCAAGGTTTGCTCATGGGGCAGGGCGCCTGGAATGTGCGCGGCAATGTCTTGGTAAAGGGTGCCGCCGCGCATGACATTAAGCAGCTGCATCCCCGCGCAGATTCCAAGAAATGGCAAGCCCTTTTCCAGAGCGCAGCTTGCAAGCTTCATCTCAAAATGGGTGCGGTTTTCTTTATTAAGTTGCGTTGGATTTTCCTGGGACTTGCCATAGTGGGATGGGTGAATATCAAAGGCCCCGCCCGGCACCAAAAGGCCATCAATCATCTCCGCGTAGGTCTGCACAAGATCGGGCGCATAGGGAATGGCCACAGGTACACCCCCCGCCCGGGCTATGCTTGCAAAATAATTTTCGCGCAGGGCGTACCAAGGAAAGGCTGAGTATCCACCCGATTGCTCGTGATCGAGCACCACGCCAATGATTGGTTTTTTCATAAAAAGGCCTCAATGTGGGGCTTGCATCTTGCTTCTATCTTATTCTTAATGGAGCCACGTGCAAAGCCCTATTCAAGGAAAACCCATGGCAAAAACCCCAGTGCGCGACACTTTTTTTGATCCCCTTGGATGGGGAACTTTTGAAGAAGAGTATTTAGGTAAAAAGTTTTACCACTTTGCGTGCGGGGAAGATGAGGTGCCCGCCACTCTCTTTTCATGGGAGGTGCTCAATACGCTTTTAGCCCAGGAGGGGATCTGGTCAGGTGGTACCCTCAAGCTTGCGCAAAACGGCGCGCTCTTGGCGGTTGAGAAGTATTGTCGGCAAGGCTTGGACCGGGAAGGGCAAGGGAAGTGGATTCCGGATTTGGACAGGGTCTTGGACTGGTGGCAGCAAGGTGCGGGGCTTGTGTGCAATGATGTGGCGACCCTCACGCCTGCCTTGAGGGAGATGGCGACGTTTTTGGGCGAGGTCTTCCAGGCGCGTGTCCTTGCCAATATCTATGCCACAAGCCAAGACGTACCCGCCTTTGCACCCCACTTTGACACCCACGATGTGTGGGCGTTTCAGGTGAGTGGCACGAAAACCTGGCGCCTTTATGGGCAAGAGGACGCGCCCATCAATCACCCGATTTTTAATGACCTCGATAAAGCGTACCATCACGCGCACAAGGGAGCGCTCCAGGGGGAAATCACGACGTCACCCGGTGACGTTCTTTATATCCCTAGGGGACTTTATCACGATGCTTACGCAACAGATCACGCGTCCCTCCATGTGACGTTTAGTGTGACCCGCCCAACGGGCCTTGACGCCATGAGTGCACTCTTTGAGCGTCTGATCCACGTTCCCCTTGCGCGCCAAGACGTGCCCCTAAGCGTGCGTGCGCGCACGCAGTATTTGCAGCAACTTTCTCAAGAAATTGATGCTATTTTACGCCAAGAGAATCCTCTCCATGCCTTGGTGCCTGCTCAAAAGGAACGCGTCTCAAGGGTGCTTCCTCTACCTGTCAGCCCTGTCATGCGCGTTGAGAAAGGGCATGTCTCTTTGCGTCATGAACAAAACACGCTGTGGCTTGTGACGCCCCGTGCCCAGGTGTCAGTTCCCCAAGAATGGCAAAGTATTCTTCCCTGGATTATGACAAAGAGTACCTTTTCACAGGAAGAATTTCATCACGCTCATCCATCTATCTCGAAGGCTTCTTTTCAGCGACTTATGAATGATTTGTTGAATATGTCGGTCCTTGAGCACGCCCCGAATGCCAGGGAAAGCTAGGGGGTGTGCCCTCTATGGCACAGTGACCTTCTTTTTTTGAAAAAGGCAGCGCGATGACCTTGCCTTGGGGGTCAAAAATGGATGGAATACGTCGCTGGGATAAATCATGAGGGTTTTCCCTGACGAAGGTCGAAGAAAGGATTGAGGTACATGAAGAGTGTATTACTAAGCGCAAGTGCTCTGGGGCTTTTGGCTGGTGTTGTGCTGATTGAGGCCGCACATGCAGAAGCTGCGGGTAACGCGCCGACACTGAAGATTTCCGGAGAAATCAACACAGCGGTCTACGCATTTAATCAAAAGGATCAACCTAAGGACGCCAATGGTGGTAAGGGCCAAGGGTTCCACTCTGACGTCCAAGACTCACGCTTGAACTTTGAAGCTGTGGGCGATGCGCATTTTTATGGTGGCATGGAATATAGCGCCCTTGTTGGCTTTACGGCCAACCCTGAAGAAGGTCAGGCTGCTGTTGAAGAGGTTAACATTCGTCTGCGTGGTCCATGGGGCTTCTTCATGACCGGTAACTCCCGCGATGTGGGTGACCGTATGGCCAATGGTGCGTTCTCTGTGATGGGCGCGTCCGGTGGTTTCAACGGAAACTATGACCGTGTCATCAACGCTTCCACTGGTGTGTTGCCAAGCGTATCTTTGGTGGGTGCACCAAAGGATGCCAACAAGCTGACTTACGTCACACCACGTGTGTACGACGTTCAGTTTGGTATCAGCTTCACGCCTAACACGCAAACCCAAGGCTTCTCAAAGCTGAAGAGCGTTGGTTCCCGCAAGAACGATGACACAACCTATGACAAGAACAACGTCAGCTTGGGTCTGAACTACCGCACGAAGTTCTCCAATGGACTCGGCCTTAAGGCTTCTGCCACAGCTGTATTTGGTCAATCTCAGATTGCGC
The DNA here is from genome assembly GCA_020161545.1 of Pseudomonadota bacterium. Lineage (GTDB taxonomy): Bacteria > Pseudomonadota > Alphaproteobacteria > Caedimonadales > UBA1908 > JACESU01. The sequence continues at coordinate 4,396 of JAIUNT010000015.1, read as the reverse complement.
GCCGCTTGGGTGCTCTGCCTTTGACTGCCACAGAACGCGCAGCCGAGACATACTTTAGTGGTGATCGCAAAAATACATCCTCCTACGCCCTTGGTTTAGAGCTCGACTACGGCGCTTTTGAGCTTGGTTTCGAGTTCATCGACAACGGAACCAGCCAAGTGCTGAAGGCTATCCAAGGCCGCAAAGCCGGACAAGTTTACAGCGTTGCCGCAGGGTACAAGTTCGGTGTGAACCACATCGCTCTTGGTTACCTCCATGCAACACGTAAGCTTGGAACAGGCATTTTGACCAACTTTAACGGCGTACGTACGCTGGATGTGGTTTCTGCTGATAACCCACGCGCCAAGGCCGACGTTGTGTCTTTGACCTATGATCGCAACTTGGCAAAGGGCTTGGTGTTGTTTGCTGAGGCCAACTACTTTGATTACAAGACGGATCAAAGGTGGGTTAACCTGCAAAACAGCATGAAGTCTAGCGGTGTTGGAAATGCCTCCAACATGTTGGACGGCGTTGGAAACAACCGCGGTCACGTGTTGATGCTGGGAACAAAGGTTCGTTTCTAATCATCATGCTTTCCTAAAGACAAGGGGCGGGAAATTAATTTTTCTGCCCCTTCTTTATGTCTCCTCAGAGATGAGATTTCCTTGTAGACTGTGCCTTATGAACACTCAAAAACCTTCCTTTGCTGCGCCCCGTGTGGTGCGTCCTGATGAGGCTGGCGCACGCGCTGACCGTTTTATTACGCACTTGTTTCCCTATCTGGGATACGGGAGTGTCCAGAAGCTTTTGCGTCTGGGTAAAATAAAGGTGGATGGTAAAAAGCTGCGCGCCGCTGATACGCTTTTGGCTGGCCAAACCCTGACATTTTTCTTCGCGCAAAAGGAGCGGGACGAGGCGCGCTTGCCTGCCTCCCGTCGCAAGACGCCGCCCGATGGTGCGCTTGTCGAGCGCCTTTCGTCGGCAGTGCTTTTTGAAGATGACGCCCTCTTGGTGGTGAATAAGCCCCAAGGCCTTGCAACGCAAGCAGGGGTCAATACGCGCATTAGTCTTGATCGCTTGGCCGATGCCAGGGCGGGTGGTGCTTATACACCGCGCCTGACCCACCGCTTGGATCAAGACACCAGCGGCGTAATTATGCTGGCCAAAACCAGAGAGATGGCGGCTTACCTGACGCGCGCCTTTAAAGAGCGCCGCGTTGAGAAAACGTATCTTGCCCTTGTGGTGGGTGAGATGAAAGAAAAAAAGGGCCAGTGGGACTGGGACATGGGCAAGGATACGGGGCCGCGCCAGGAGAAAATGTCCGTGGACGCCCCCGCAGCTGTGCCGGCTGTGACACGTTTTGAGGTCCTTGAAAAGCGCCATGGCCTCACCCTTTTGCGCTTAACGCCCCTGACAGGACGCAAGCACCAGATTCGCGTCCACTGTGCCCATGCGGGTTACCCCATTGTGGGTGATGGCAAGTATGGGGGCGCGAAAGCTCACCCTTTTGACGTGCGCACCCCCCTTTGCTTGCATGCGTGGTCCATCTCCTTTACGGATAACGAAGGCCGTGCGCGCACCTTTCACGCGCCCGTGCCCGAAGTGCTCTTGCAGCTTTTGACGGACAACGGCTTTACCCCCCTTCACAAGGAGCACCCATGATGCCCAGCGATCCTTTTTTCTCTTTGCAGCTCGAGGGCCAGCTTTCTGATCTTTTGGCCCTTGAGGCGCTTTGGGAAGAGCAAGCGGTCTCCACAAGCCTCTTTGAGGTGAGCGAGAAGAATGCGCTCTGGTCCCTGGAGGCTTTGTTTACTCAAGAACCCGACATAAAGACCCTTTTTGCAGGGGCATCAGACGATCTTTCTGCCTATCAAGACAAGGTGACGCTGACCTATCTGCCAGCCACGGACTGGCTTGCCCAGAACCGTTTGTCCTTTGCCCCCTTATCCATCGGCCGCTTTTACATACACGGCGGGGACGAGGGGCAAAGTGAGGTGGAGGAGAAAAACTGCTTGGAGGTGGCCGCCTCCACAGCCTTTGGCACAGGGCGCCATGAAACCACAAAGGGCTGCATTTTGCAGCTGGAGGCCCTTGCCGCCCAGGAGCACGCCATTCACGACATTCTCGATTTAGGATGCGGCACGGGCATCCTTGCCATGGCAGCGGCGCATCTTTTTGAGGACGCGCGCCTTGTGGCCAGTGATAATGATCCCCAGGCCACAGATATGACGATTCACAATTTAACAAAGAATCATCTCGCCAAGCGCATTGATGTTCGCCTCAGCGAAGGCTTTGACGCTATGGATGAAGACAGATTTGATCTTGTGATTGCCAATATTTTGGCAGGCCCCCTTGTGGAGCTTGCGCCCATGATGACGCACCATACGCGCCAGGGCGCACATGTGATCTTGTCAGGTATTTTGGAAACCCAAGCCACACAGGTTGTGGGGGCTTATGAAGCGCAGGGCTTCAGGCTTGTGACGCATCACACTGACGGTGATTGGTGCGCACTGACTTTAAAAAAATAAAAAAAGAAAATAAATAAATGACTGATAAAACGGAGAATAATATGTCAGCTTTTCAAATCATGCGTTTTGAGCATGCAAAAGACCTTTCCTTGCCCACGCCTGGTACCTACATGAGTGCGGGCTATGATTTATCTGCCGCCCTTGAAGAAGATATGATTCTGGCGCCAGGCCAAAGGGCCCTTATCCCTTGCGGCTTTGCCATTGCGCTCGCGCCTGGATACGAAGGTCAGATACGCTCACGTTCTGGCCTTGCCTACAAGCACGGCATTGTGGTGCTCAATGCGCCAGGCACCATTGATGCGGACTACCGGGGCGAGCTCAAAGTCATTCTCATGAATCACTCGGACACGCCCTTTACGGTGACACCCGGCATGCGTGTGGCACAACTTGTCATCGCCCGCTTTGTCACGGTACAGTGGCATGAGGTGGATATGTTAGAAGAAGCGCCGACCCGTGACGCGGCGGGCTTCGGGTCAACGGGACTTCATGCAAAAGGCAAATAAGGCTCTTTTCCTTCTGTCTTGCTTCTTGGTCCTACAAGGGGCGAGCTTTGCTGCGCAGCCGGCGGGGAAACTTCCCCTGCCGCGCTTTGCGTCTTTGCGCTCGGGTGAGGTGAATATGCGCCGGGGTCCTGGGACCCAGTATCCCCTTGACTGGGTTTATGTGCGCAAAGATCTGCCCGTTGAGATTACCAGCGAGTTTGAAACTTGGCGCCAGATCCGGGACGTGGAGGGGACACAAGGCTGGGTGCACCAAAGCATGCTCTCTGGTAAACGCTGTGCCATGACGTATCCGACCCGTGGGATTGTAAGCCTGAAAGACAGTGCAGACGCCCAAGGAAACACCTTGGCGCTTCTGGAGCCTGGTGCACAGGGGAAAATTCTCACGTGCAAGGGGGCCTGGTGTAAGGTACAATTTGAACGACATAAGGGCTGGCTCAAGCGTCAAGATATGTGGGGCGTTTACGGAAGCGAGCTCATTAAATAATAACAGGAGTAAAGACCATGGCCGGTGACGTTTCAGCAGGACTTGCAAAGATTGAGAACGAAACCGTTGGGGCGGCCGAAAAGGTCTCCGCCAATATGGCCAACATGGCTGAAAAAACCGCAACGGGCGCTGCAGGTCATGCAACGGGCACGGCCACTGGTGCCTCAAGTACAGCCACCGCCACCGCGACAAACACCCAGGCCCAAACCAGTGCCACGACCCTGAACGCCCAAGGGACGGCGAGCTTGGCCGCGTCGGCCGCTGCTGCAGGTCAAGCCGTTGCCGCGCCCGCCACTGCCCAAATGCAAGCCCTGCGCGCTGGCGCCGAGGCAGCCGTTGCAGGTGGTACGGCATTTGCCCCCCCCGAAAGCAAGGTCGCCGTGCCCACCGCCCAAGCGGCCTATGAGCGTTATATTGCCCTTCACGAGCGCCTTGCCAGCCAAGCCAGTGAGCGCGCGACCCTGCGGGCAAATTACGCCGCCATCCTTGCCGATGAACATGCAAAAATCACAGCCATGAACGCGGCCCTCGAGGGCCAAAAAATGGGCTAGTCAACGCTCATTCAATCAATCACATTCACACCGCGCGCACGAAGCTGGCCTTTGAGGCTTTGTGATACTTCGGTTAATCCTTCTAAAATCAGGGTAGTGGCAGTTGTTAAGTGCGCGATTCCTTCGTCTGTGAGTTGGATGGACCAGCTTAATTCTACATGTTCTGCATTCTTAAGATAGATCAACCCACCATTGGTGATTTTGGAAAGCCTGTACAGGGACACGCACCTGGTTTTGGCAAGAAAGGCCAAACCGCTGTCGGATATGCCGGAGAGGTCTTCTAAAATAATGGTTGGCACGTTTGCCAGAGGCAGGAGTCCTTCATCGGTGATACGGGCGCACCAGTTGATA
>JAIUNT010000014.1 GCA_020161545.1 Pseudomonadota bacterium | reverse complement strand
TGGGCCATGAGGCAACGATCGAGCTTCACCAGTAAATCGTTGGGCAACCATGTCATTTGATCGAGGCGCTGGGCCAGATCAAGCTTAGACATCCCTTGCTCTTTCAAATCTTTCTCGAGGGCGCCATATGCGTCGCGCCAGTCCTCTAGATGGTAGCTCCCCACCTTCAAGCGGTCCACAAAGCCTTTGGTGCGGTTTTTGCCGCCCCCCAAAAACCAGGGCAGACGCACCTTTTGATACCGGCGGTACCCCGCAAACATCTCGTCGCCCCCCTCACCCGACAGGACGACCTTCAAATCTTGAGCCGCAAAGGCAGCCAGTTTAAAGGTGGGCAGCATGGCTTGGTCAAACATCAGGTCATCACAGGCCTTAGCAACTAACGGCAGGGTCTTCCAGAAATCATCTTGGGTAAAATCAAGCTCATGGTGATCGCTGTTAAAGTGACCCGCCATGAGGCGCGCTTGTTCACGTTCGTCGTGAACATTTGTGCCCGTAAACCCGATGGAATAGGTGCGCACGCGCGTGCCCGATTCCTCGCTCATGAGTTTAAGAAGGGTTGCGGAATCGAGGCCGCCTGACAAGAAGAGGCCGTACGGCACGTCAGAGCGCAGGTGCACCCGCACACTGTCGCGCAGCACCTCCTCTAGCTCTTTCATCAGCGCGTTTTCTCCGCGCGCGCGCGGCTCAAAAGCTGGCAGAGCTTGCTGGTAGCGCGCCGTGATGCGCCCGTCCTCAATGACAAGGGTCTCACCGGGCAACACGCGTTTCACAAAACCCACGGCGGTTGCGTCCCCAACGCCAAACCCCAGCTGCACAGACTGGGCGCGGGCATGGGGATTCACGATAGATTGGGCAAGACCCGCACGCACCAAAGGGGCAATCTCTGAAGCAAAGGCAATGCCGCCCCCTTCAAGGGCCACATAGTAAAGGGGTTTAATGCCGTAAGGATCACGGGCCAGGATGGCCAAGTCTTTCTTGCGGTCAATCAAGCACAGCGCAAACATACCACGAAGGTGGCGCGTCATTTCCCGGGCGCCCACATCCTCGTAAACGGGCAGCGCCGTCTCGCTATCGGAGCGGGTCGTAAAGGGATAGGACGCGTATTTGGCGTGGAGCTCCACATAGTTATAAATCTCGCCGTTCATCACAAGGCTGAGGTCCTGCCCTTTTTCCAAAGGCTGGTGACCGCCCGCCACGTCAATAATGGACAAGCGTGTGTGCACAAGGGCCACGTGATCCATGATTTTATGGTCGGCGTCGTCGGGCCCGCGGTGCGCAAGGGACTCTTGCAGCTTCACCAACACGTCCTCGTCGGGCACGTGACCCTTGGGCAGCAACAATCCTGCAATACCGCACATCTTAGAAAAATCTCCTCTTTTTATGGGGGCGCCTTAAGTCCTTCACGCGCTCAAAGAAGGCAAGATACTGGGCCACAACCGCTTGTTTGGAAAAATGCTCTTGATAGGTCTGGTACCCCGCGACCGCCATGGCCGCAGCTTTGTCTTTATGCTGGATCAAATCCTGCAAATGGGCAGCCAGGGAGGGGGCGTCCTCAAGGGGAGAAATCAGACCGTCCTTGCCTGGCGTGATGAGGCCCACGGCACCCTTGCTGGCGGCGGCCACAACAGGCCGCTTATGGATCCAACTCTCCAAAATCACATTACCCAAGGGCTCAATGCGCGAAGGGCACACATACACATCGCATGCCCCGAAGAGCGCGCTCACGTCCTGTTGCCATCCAATAAAGCGCACGCGCGCCTCAACACCTTGGGATTTGGCAAGGGCCTTGAGGGCCGCCTCCTCCTCGCCCTCGCCGCCAATCCAAAGATAAGCCCCTGGCACGTCCTTGAGGGCGCGAATAAGCACATCAAAGGCTTTATCCTGATGGAGGCGCCCAAGGGTCAGCAAAAGGGGCGCGCCCTCTGGTGTCTCAAACTGCGCCCGTGACATGGGCGGGGTCGGGACGGGTGCGGCGGCAAAGTTTGGGAGGTAAGCCGTGTAGGGCTCTTGCCAGCCTTTTTCGTGGAAATAGGACACGATGTCCTGGGTATTGCCCACAAGAACATCCGCCTTTTGGTAGTACTTGAGATCATAGTAACCACCAAGTCTTGCCACATATGTGAAGTCGCCCGAGGGGCACAGTTGGCTGGCGCGGCTCATCCAGGTCAGGACAATATCAGGTTGAAACTGGGCAATTTGTGTCTTGAGGAGGCACCGCGTTCCCACATCAAAAAAACCTGAGAAAGGGGCCGTTGTCACCCCCACGCCGTAAGCCTCAAAAGCCTCCAATAGGTCCGTGTGCGGGCGCGTGACCACATGCTGGGTTACAGATGGCTCTTCGGCCAAAGCGCACACAAGGCGCTTGAAGAAGCCTTCCGCGCCCCCATGCTTGGCACCCGCCATCACTTGCATCACGCGTAAAGTGTCACCCACACCCATCACTCCAAACACTGGTCCATAGGATGTGTTAACAAAAAGCTGCGCTCAATGTAAGTCTTTTGCGCCCTAAACCATGCGCTTGAGAATGTTGTCCTTACGCACGAAGTGATGGTAAAGCGCCCCCACAATGTGTGCCGTAAAGGATGCATAGAGCACATAAGGCAAAAGCACATGAACCGTATGAAAGAACTTGCCCAGGTCCGGTGAGATCCCCTCGCCTTTGAAGGTCACGAGGCCAAAGAACGGCACCCCATAGGAGGAATAGCTCATCAAAAAGCCCGATAGGGCCATGGAGAACATGAGCGCGTAGAGAAGATAAATATTGAGGTGTGCCAGAAGACTCTGCCACGCGGGCATATCACCAGGCAAGGCGGGCACGGGATTTGCCAGCCGCCACAAGAAGCGCACCAAGACAAGGGCCAGGATAGTCACACCCACGGATTTGTGGATCATATAGATTTGGCCGCGCACCGGATTTGTTTGATCCATATCCGTCATGATAAGGCCTGCGATCACAATGCCGATCATGGCCAAGCCCACAACCCAGTGCAAAACCTTTGCGAGCCAACCGTATTCTTCAAGTGTATTCTTAAGCATTTTAAATGCCTCCCAGTATGTTAACTAACAAAAGACTAGCTTAAGGCGTCTGTCCAATCAATTCAAAAACGCCCGTTATTGACGCCGTGGTCGCTCTATGTCCAAATAAAATCAATGTCTACGCAACAAGAAAGGACGTGCATGGGAATTATCTTCTTCCTTGCAACAGTCTTCGTCCACGCGCTCTGTGGGTGCCACGCTGCACCGATCGATGAGGAGGAGCGCGCATACCTACAGCCTCCACATGGCGCCCTCGTCTATACGCTTGGAGGTCATACGCAAGATCTTTGGGGTTTAGAAGCCCGACGACACGTCCTTTATGCCACCCCGAGGTTTCCCGTGCGCCCGGCAAACCATGAAGAACAACGCAGGCCGTTTTTTGAGACCATGGGAAGCGCGTCTGTCCTAGACGTGATGAATAAGACGGCCCCCCTCCCCCCCTGCGGGGCCTCATGTCGCCCGCATCCTTTGGACGGCAAACATGGTTTTATACGGTTCTTTTTTCTGGAGCGACACTCCTGCGCTACGCCAAGGAATTCAAAAATCTTCAAAATCAAAATTTATAATCTAATATCAACACGATCAATTTTTTCATTGAACATAGCGATTTCATAATATATACAAAAAACATACAAATTATTTTGACAAAAAAAGAACATGAAACATCTTCTCTCCTGCCTCACACTTCTGACAACAGCCCTGCCCGCCTTTCTATGGGCGTCTGATTCCAGTTCATCTTCTCCTGTGCACATGGTCGCTCAGGGTGACCAAAGGGCAAGTACGTCCAGGCAAGGGGAGGCGCACCTTTCGCTCCCTTCCTCAAGCCAGAGCGACCCCTTTTTGTCAGCAGGCAGAGACCCCTTTTCAACAGCGGCCCTTTTTAGTGGCCCACACGTCAGCGATGACAGATTCTTCTCCCAACTTAATAGAGAAGATTTTCGCAGCTCTTTCTCACCAAGCATGGATACTAAGCCAGACCTCTTTAAATCACTTCTTGAGCCAGACGCCCCCTTGAGAAACAAGCCTCCGAAGCGCGAAGGGTATCTTATCCCCCCGCTCGAAGGCGTGCGCCCCATCCTTGAGGATCATTATAAATCCTTTGGTATTGATCTCCAGGAAAAGCCGTCCTATCTGAGGGTACGCTACTTAATGCCCACGGTAAATCTGGCCCCCCTCACCCTAGATCTGTCGGCACTCAACCTCTCTTTTTTGGACCCCATGCAAGATATCAAAGCGCTTGCTGAAAAGGACCCCGCTGACCTTTCAGAGCAGGAGATTGTTCGCCTGTTCAAGCATCTGACATCTCATTTTCTTGCGAACTCAACCCATCCTGCAGCCCTTGGGGCTCTTCTTGCCAACCCCCACGCCCGCGGCGTCATTTTAAGCGCCACTCGGGAAGAACCGGACTTGATCCTTAACGCTATCGAGGGGAATCTTACGTGCCTACGCAACGTCGTTGTGCATACCCTTTTCTCCCAGCACGAGATTTTTACTCACGCCATCAACCACCCATCCTTCTACCAGGACATTGGAGATAAGGAGTCCCCTTGTGCCCGTCTTATGACGTCTCTGGTTCTTCCTTTCCCCAACAACAAAAAACTCCTTTTTAGAATGCTGGAAGACCCCACATGTTTCGGGCGCATGCAAAGTACTGCTGACCACGAGGGGGCGAAACATCCCTTTGCAGGCCTTGTCATGACAGCTGTCCTGTTTAATAAACCCAAGATCCTGGACTTTCTTTTTGCGCGCCATGAGATTGTGAGTGCCTTACGCTCGTCCAAAGACGAAAAGGACCGAGACACTCTAATGTGGGCGCTGGGGTGCGCCGTCGTTCTGGACAAGCGCGATGTCACAAAATCCTTTTATAAAAGTGCCGCCATTTTTCAACATCTCGTGTCACACATTGTGGATGAAGTGACTAAAGTCAACGTCAACATAGGTCTTCTGATGTCACTGAGCGCACGAGCGGCACAGGACATTGACGCCCTTACCCATCCGGCTGTGATGGCATTTTTGAGAGAAGACCAGACCCTTGCAAACTTTGCCCTCAAAAAATCAATGGGGGAACACAACACGTACCTGATGCGCGCACTCATCAGCGACGAAAATTTCCCCATGAGCGACCAACATCTTCTCAAAATGATTAAGATTCCGGCCCTTTGGCTGTCCCTCACACCGGACGTGCAGGGGGCCCTTCTGACGCGTCTGCAGGGCAGCACACCCGCCCTTACACGGGAATCTTTAGAGGCGACACACAAAGCCGTCACGGCACGTGAGGTCTTGGCCACGGGACGCCCCCATCTTGCACCTGCTCTTGAAGAGGCATCGCCAGATCTGGCCGCACGCTTTGCGGTCCTTGTCCAGCGTTTATCGGACCCACGCCTGTCGCAGGAAGAGCGCATAGCGCTGTACCGAGAAAAGGTTGAACTTCTCACGCAAACAGAAGATCTGCTCTCACCCGTGCACACGCCTTGGAGCCACGCCGATGTGAATGGCGCCCACGCCCAGGGGCTCTTTGGGCAGGGGGTGAGGGTTCTTGTCACCGAACCTGACGCCATGGGAGAGGAGCAAAGAGAGGGACTTTTGGCCCAGCATTTAACCTTGCACACGCACTTTGTGCGCAAACGAGGGTCAAGTCATAACACGGGGGTAAGCTCAATTGTTGCCCAAGTTGCACCCTGTGCGCAGATCACCAGCACCCCGACAAAGGACGTAAAGCGCTTTGGAGAAGACCTGAAGAACGGGGCTTTTTCCTTCATCAATTGCTCTTGGGTAGCTGGCGTTGACAATCCGGAAAAAAAAGACATCTCCATCTTTGGTCATCACAAAGAGCTGACGGACCTTTTAGGCCAAACACACGCGGTTCTCATTCAGGCAGCTGGAAATCAAATGTGCGACTTAAGTCACCCAGCACCAAATGCGGACCCGATAGGCATCGTGTGTGTGCGCCTCTTGGAAAAGCTAAGTCCCGCTGACTTTGAAAATCTCATCTTGGCGGTCAACGTGAACGCCCATGGCCGGGTTGCCGACAGCTCAAACATTCCAGGCAGAAATGAGCACTTTTGGCGCAATACGCTGGGCGCCCAAGGGTGTGCCACCTATTGGGTTGATGAGACGGGTAACTCCTATCGTCCCTTGAAGGACGGTGGCACCTCCTCGGCGGCCCCCCTTATCACGGCCGCCGCCGCCCTTGTGCAAAGTTATAAGCCAGACTTCTCGCCTGTTATGGTAAAAAAATGTCTCCTGCATAGTGCCGTGCGCGATTTCCTTGCGCCTGCACATAAAGGGGAGCGTGAGGAATGGGTCTATGAAACCCATCAAAATCCAGCCTTTGAAGCCCAGCGCCGCTTTGATTCACGCTACTACGGCATGGGGATTTTGAACGTGACAAAGGCGCTGCGCTTCGCGGACCGCTTGGAGGAGACACTTAACAGCCGGGCACCGGGTGCCCCCGCCATGACCTTTGAATCCTTTGAAGCCCTGCGCGAGCGCGTGCCATACGCCCCAACCATGCGCGCAAGCTCAAGCAGTATTGATAGGGAAACAGCCGGGCCAAACTGTAGCTAGAACAGTTTAATGTGATAACAGGATACGAGGAAAGCGACGTGTATAAGTATACACGAGCGGCGAGTGACGCATTATCACATTATAACGGTTCGGCTATAAGGCTCGGCGGCGTTGTGCAAGCGGCATTGATATGAGGAAAAAGATCTGCCATAATCCGGCGTCTTATCACACCGCTTAAGGAGCGTATTTTCATTCTTACCGCCCTCAAAGACGCCTTGTCTTTCCTTGTTGTTATTCCCCTTGTGACCGTATCCGGCCTTTACTTTACCCAAAAACTGAGGGCCGTTCAGTTTCGCAAGCTGCCTCTGTCTGTGCGTCTCATGAGTCCCAAAAGTAACGGCGCCAGCATTTCATCCTTCGGTGCCATTGCGGCGGTGCTTGGTGGAAATCTTGGCACAGGCAACATCGCCGGTATTGCCGTTGCCCTTTCAACGGGTGGGCCGGGTGCCCTCTTTTGGATGTGGGTCATGGCCTTTTTGGGCGCCATTTTGAAATACGTTGGTTCCTACCTTGGTGTCACGTACCGCAAGACCCAAGCGGATGGACGCGTTGTGGGCGGCCCCATGTACTATCTCAAAAATGCCGTGGGGCGTCCCAAGCTTGCAATCATTTATTGCTTGCTGCTCATTGCAGGGGCGCTGACAACCGGCAACATGGTTCAAGTCAATTCCTTAAGCCTTCCCCTGACACAAGCGGGCTACTCACCCTTCATCATGGGTCTTGTAATGGCAGTCCTCTTGGGCGCCACCCTTTTGGGCGGCATGACGCGCTTTACCCATGTGGTGTCCTGCGTTGTGCCTTTCATGGCGGCCGGGTATCTAGGCACATGTATCTATATCTTGTGGGCCCACAGCGTCCACATCATGCCTGCCCTTGAGACCATTGTGAAAAGCGCCTTTGGGCTTTCGCCTGCCTTAGGCGGCGCCCTTGGGTACAGCATCTTTGCCAGCGTTCAAGCGGGCTTTGACCGCGGTCTTTTCGCCACCGACGCAGGCCTTGGCCTTGCAGCGATCTTGCACGCCCCCGTCAATACCCCCAGCGACCGGGTGCCCTCCAATGCCATTGCCCAGGGCATTATGAGCGTCCTGTCCCCTCTTATCGTCATGTGCGTATGCATGGTGACGGGACTTGTGCTCATGACCACCAACGCCTGGCAGATGCCCGGTCTTGAAAGTACGAACCTGTGCATGCACGCTTTTTGTGTGGGTTTGTCCCATGACAGTGCAGGCATGATTGTGCTCATCACGCTCTTCTTCTTTGCTTTCACAACGGTCCTGACATGGTCCTTTTGTGCGGACAGAGCGGTGGCGTTCTTGTTTGGAGAACACCGCGTGCGGGCCTTCCAAATCTTGTTCGTGGCCCTTGTGCCTGTGGGAAGCATCGTTTCCGCAACGGATGCGTGGCAACTGGCCGATATTTTCCTAGGCTTCATGCTGCTTATCAACGTCTTTGCCTTGTTTGTGTTGCGCACAGACGTCATCCGCGAGACAAGGGCTTTTCTGAGTAAACAATAAAAGCTTATTTACAAAGGGATCTCCTGCGTCCTAACCTTATCAACAGGTACACCAGCCCATGGAGATCCCCCTTGAAGGTCCTTCGCTTTTTATTCATTCTTTGTTTCACACAGACACTGTCTGCAAGCAGCGCGCTAGATGACGCCTTCATCCTGCACGTGGGTGGCGCCTCTTGGCCGGCGGACCAAGAAGCCTTCACCTTTAGCAACCCCCACGCCAAGGCGCTTACCCTTTCCTTTGACGGCACATGCGCAAAGATCACCCCCCTTGATGATGAGACTGTGCAGCGTTCCTTGCCAGGATTGGCCTCTCCCGAAAGATTCTCTCCCGCTCCCCAAGAGGGGATTTTTTACGCAGCCGCGACCATCGATCCCGGTGAGGGGCTCCTTGTTGCGTGCTCCCAATTGCCGGGCGTGGTGGCAATTCTCTTTCACCGCACGCACGAGTTGAGCGCCCTTGAAGAAGGATGCGTCTTTGGACCCCGCCCCGCTATGGCTTGCCCGCCGATCACAGCCATGCTCTTTAACAAGGTGACCCTCTACCGCACACCGCCTGAGGCGCTCTTGCTTGGCACATTAACGGGCTCAGACGAGGAACCCTCTTTGCCAGAGGGCGTCACACTTGTCCGTCTTGACAATCAAAACTAAAGTTGCCATTTCCCCATGGTTCACCAACCACTTACGGAAGTAACAATGCGTATTTTGAGAACATTCAAAACGTTATGTGTGGGCTTTGTCGCAAGCGCGACTCTTTTGGCAAGTCACCAAGAAGGCGCTCTGCAAGAGCCAAGAGGTTTGACTGTCTTAAGAGGTGCCACCTTTAACGGCGCCTCCATTCCCCAAGCATTTTTTGATGAGCGGCTTCAAAGTGACGACATGACTGGATGGAAACAGTCTTTCCCGGGCGCCCAAGGCATTGCCTTCTCCATTGAAGGAGGAAACCGCGTCACAGTTGAACCCTTTGATTTTGAAAAAAATCAGGAGTGGACTCAGCACGTGAGCGCCCAGTTCCAACAAGGAACCGTCAATACACATAATAGCTACATCGCATGCGTCGGTGCACTCTTCATTACAAACAAGGAAAGCCACGGCATCATTCACCGGCTTAACTTCTCTCACACCCAAAAGAGAACGGCACCAAAGAACCTACGTGTTGCCGGTTTTCTGACATCCTGTCTGCAGTCTACCCTTGGCGACAAGTTCGTCGTAGAGGGCGTCGACGAAATTGAGGTCATTTTGAAAAACCCGTCCGTGTTTTTCAAAGATAACGGCAGCTTCCAGGCTTATCAGGAAAAAGCCCCATCACAAAACAACGCAGCTTAATTTAGTGATGGTATCCACCAGGCAGAAGGGCGAAGGAAACTTCGTCCTTTTGCGTTACCGGTAGCGTTGCGAGCATAAAAAACTTTTCACGTTCTTTCAGCCTCTACTGCCCCCATGTTTTGGCAAGTTAAACTTGCCGTGCGCTCCTTAAAACGTTCCCGTGTGGGTCCCTTGACAAGGCGCCGTGATACACCCATCTTTTCACGGTATTTCCGCAACCACCGAAAGGATATCTATGGATTTTTCAAAACTTTTTAAGACATTGTGCGTCGGGCTCTTCACAAGTGCTGGGCTTCTGGCGAGCAGTGAAGAGGCTGAACCCCGTAAGCCCAACTGGCCGCCCTGCCTGAGAACCATCGTCATGAATGGTCACACATTTACAAAAGAAGAACTTGAACACAACGCGCGCACCGGACACCCTTTGCGCCGCGCTACTCACCATCCAGGCGCTAAGGCGATGCAGCTTTCCATCGAAGGGCCATGCATCACTGCAAAATCTTTTGACCCAGAAAGCGACCCCACATGGTTCCCGCGCATGAAAGCCTTGCACGCACAAAAACACAAAGATGTGTGGTACGAGATGAACAAGCCATCTCAGCCCATTATGATGTGTAACGCTACAGATGAAGGGATCATGGCAGGCATAAGCTTCCCATCTTTGCGTGGTCCCGATGCTTGTGAAGGCGTCATCGTTGCTGGTTACATGACACAGAGTCTTGCCTCAACACTGGGGCAAAAAATGGTTGTCTTTGGCGCTGATAAAGTGATAATCATCTTTCGGTCCCCTCCCCCACCCCTCTCTTGGATCACACCAAATTTTCAAGACATGCATTTAAATAGTACCAATATTCTCATAGCCCTACGTTCTCGATATTTCGGTGAAGCGGAAAAAGATGCTTTGACCTACACACACAAGCAAAAAGGGGCCTATCTTGTCACGATTCAAGGCCACGATATAAGAATTGAACCTCAGGCCGAAGACTTTTGCAGAGAGTGGCGTGCTCGCATTCTTGAGGAAATCATAGCACACAACCACGGCACGCCTCCCTCGCAAACCCCGGGGGTGTTTTTCGATAAAAGCGGATTTTTTTACGGGAGCGCCCACCTCAGTGACTACAACACGCCTCTGTTATCAATAAAATTTGGCATTTATGAGCCAACGCTAGCCCTCAAAAACCTGTGTTTTAGCCGTAAAGGTGAGGACGAAGTTTCCCTTATGAAGCCCATTTGGATTTCAGGGTATATGGATTTTGACACCCTCACAACGCGCGGACTTCTCGTGGAAGGCCTGCCAAGTTTCTCTTTCACCATAGGACGGGCAGTATCGCTGGCCGACATCCTCGACTAGTGATGGTACCCCCCGGGAAGAAGGGCGAGGGACAGCTCGCCCTTCTTGTCCACAGGCAGAATCGTCAGAAATGGGAATTTCCCGATACCCTTCATGCCCGCAATACGGCTTGTCTTCGTCAGGAAAAGAAGTGTTCCCATGTGGTGACGCGCGCGCACCTCAGAGAGCGCCTCCATGAGTTTCTTATAGAGGGCGGGGGTTGGCTCGATGCGCTCATCCCCAAAAGACAGCGCGCTGCACTCCCAAATATAGGGCTTTTCGTAGGCGCTGACACGGTCTTGAAGCATATCGCGCACCTGGTTAGGTGAGGTCATGGGATTGAGGCGCAGACGAATGCGCGCACCCGTTTCGTCATCTTGGAAAAGGACATAGATGGAGTCTTTGTGATCATAGGACGTCGTCTGAGTCTTTGCAGGCGCCAAAACACTCGGCGCCCCAAGAGCGTCCAGCAGAAAATGATCTTTTTCAGTGCCACTGTAAATCTTCAACATAACTTATTTCCTTGATTTGTATCCCAAAAAACGCCCTGCGTGCACTTTTTTGATCTCGAGTGCCTTCTTAATTTTATGTATAAGGTTTTTCCAAAATGGCAAAAGCAAATGCTTATACATAGATTTATATAAGGGTCTAAAAAAGATTTGTCAATGGGTTTGTTTTGTGTGATAGATAACGAGTCATATATTATCTTGCTTTTTTAAAGGAATTAGATGGATTTAGATGCACTTAAGATCTTTTATGTTGTGGCACGGGAAAAACAAATAACGAGCGCGACCTATATCTTAGGTAAAACCCAGCCCGCCATCAGCGATCGCCTCAAGCGCTTTCAAAGAGAGCTTGGGACCCAGCTTTATGTGGCGGGTAAGCACGGTATTGTGCTGACTCCCAACGGCGAGCTTCTCTATGAAAAAGCACAGAAAATTATTGCCGATGTTGAGAGTCTTAAGCAAGCCCTTCACGACACGGACCACGCCCGGGGGCACCTGCGCGTCTCCACAACCCATGCCCTCGCCTCCCAGCTTATTGTCCTTGTTTTACCCCATTTTATGGAAGCCTACCCTGACATTGACCTCACACTTCTGGCCGATGATAAGCCCCTTGATCTCATTACACGGGAAAGTGACGTGGCCATTCGGGCCTACGCACCCAACGCACCCCACTTGGAGCAAAAACATCTTATCCGCTTCCACATTCAACTTTTTGCAAGCGAAGAATACTTGGCGCGTAACGGCACACCCAAGGTCGCCTCAGACCTTGAGAACCACATTTTGCTTTCTTATCCAGAAGATATTGCCCAGCCCTACACAGGTGTAAACTGGCACCTGGGGCTCGCGTCCAACAAAAGACGCGCTCACTTCCGGGTAAACTCCTCCCACGCCTTGCAGCGCGCCGCAGAGATGGGCCTTGGCATCATGTCTTTGTCTAAGGAAGCCATTGGCCTTAATAACACAAAGGTTGTACGCGTGCTGCCGGACATCGAAGGCCCAACCATAGACTTTTATTATACTTATCTCAAGGATGCGGGAGAAGATGCGCGCATCAATGCCCTTTACAAAGTGCTTCAAGACCGTGTAAAGGAGCTGAAAATAGGAGAATAAGGAGGCTCTCAATGAAACACCCTATTCGAAACTTTGCCGGCGCACTTTCTGGAAATTTTCTTGAGTACTATGACGTCACCCTTTACGGGGTGCTTGCAAGCTTTCTGGCCCCGGTTTTTTTTCCTACACAAAGCGAATTTGTCTCAACGCTTCTAACTCTTGGCGCTTTTTCCATCACCTATCTGGCTCGTCCCTTTGGCGGGATGGTCTTTGGCTTTTTAGGCGACCGTTTTGGGCGCAAAATGGCCCTGACCCTGGCGGTACTTCTTGTCACCGTGCCGACCTTTGCCATAGGCCTCATGCCATCTTACGCCCAAATTGGTGTCCTTGCACCCATACTGGTCCTCACCTGTCGCTTTCTTCAGGGGCTTTGCACGGGGGGTGAGTACCCAGGGGTGGCTGTCTTTATCAGCGAGCACAGCGCCCCCAGTAAACGCGGTTTTTTGTGCGCCCTTGTTCCCGCATCCAGCCTTTTGGGCGGTTTTACCGGCGCCCTTGTGGGCGCTTACTTTATGCAGGAGGGCATGCCTGGGCGGGGATGGCGCGTACCCTTTATTGTGGGAGGTGTTTTGGGGCTCGTTGCTTTTACGCTGCGCCAACAACTGTCAGAAACAAAAGATTTTGAAGAGCTGCAAGCGACACAGTCACTTTACAAGTACCCCCTCCTTGAAACACTCAAAACCCAAAAGCGTGTCATTCTTGGCAGCGCACTCATTGCCGCTGGTGCGGTGGCGCACTACTGTATGATTATTGTCTGGATGGTGAACTTCATGCCCCACCCGCATATTACCCTCACCATCTCCGAAAAACTTCTCTTAAGCTCGTCCCTCATGGCCGCCATTTTTATGTCGATGCCCCTGGCGGGACTTCTCACAGATCACTTTGGTCCACGCCGCTTGATGGTCTGGTCAGCAATCGCCCTCGCCCTCATTTCTTACCCCTTCTTTATACTTGCCAGCACAGCCGAGTCGATCCTAACGCTCTTTTTTGCACTGGCGACCCTGGCTGCCATTTCCGCCGGGTTTGCCGCTCCCACCGTCTCCTTCCTCACCGCCCAGTTCCCCCCCAGAAACCGTTATAGCGCCATGGGTTTTAGCGTTCCCTTGGGCGAGGCCCTGGGAGGCGCAACCCCGCCCATTGCATCCCTCATCTTTCAATTTTCAGGCAGCCCCTTGAGCCCCGCGCTCTATCTGTGCCTCATCAGCCTCATTGCCATTCTGGGTATCCCCCTGATGAAGCAAGACAAAGTTCCAACATAGCATCACAGAAGACTTATAAATTTGACAAACACATAAATAAGAAATTTAATATACAAGGGAGATTGATTTAAAAAACATTAGGTGAACAAATGATAAAAATCTTATCTTTGAACCTACTATTTGCTTTTTTTTGTACATCTGTTCAGGCATGCTTTGGTGATGAGTGCCCTCCCTCACAACCACATAGCCGATACGAAACTGTCACACAGGAAGAGCATCAGCGCATCGTAGCTGCGGCAAGGGCCCTTTTGTACCCCCCGACACTGCTTGCACCCAAAGCGTACTCTGCCCCCTTGCACGCACTCCAAAATTTCACAGAGAAAGAGGGATGCACTGAGCCCTTAGCACCGCACCGCACGTCACCGGAGGAACCCAACTTCAAATTGCTTTCGTTTTTGTCCTACCAGAGCGTTGACGATGCGTACTGGACCATGGACTCAGACTCGTCTTCTGGTTCAGACGGGAGTTGGTCATCTGACTCCGACTCGGATGATGACCCATACACGTCAAGTTCAGGATCTGACAATGAAGCAGGATCCACATCAAGCTCGGAGTCCGATGAAGAGTCGCCTCCCACACCTCTAAAGAA
Organism: Pseudomonadota bacterium; assembly: GCA_020161545.1. Lineage (GTDB taxonomy): Bacteria > Pseudomonadota > Alphaproteobacteria > Caedimonadales > UBA1908 > JACESU01. The sequence goes on along the minus strand of JAIUNT010000014.1, from coordinate 20,241 downwards.
GCCAACCATGCAAGATCTAAGAAAAAAAGCCGTGCGTCAGGCAGACATTCAAGCGTTTAAAAATCAATCCTTGCTTTTAGGTGCAAAGATCTCTTCCATGGCATCTGCAGACAAAGACAAGCACATAACAGGGGAGTCTCCTCCTCAAGCATCTGCGCCCATCACACACGAATCCATCTCCTCATCAAGTGGCGCGGCGTCATCTGTCCCGTAATTGATCCCAGTCTTAAACGGATGAATGTCTTGCGTGCGCACAGCGTCAAGTGTCTTTATGACTTATTCAACACGCCTTACACAAACATACAAAGATCTCCCAGGGAGAATTCTGCGCCTGGCATAAAAAAACATAAATTTGACAAAAGAGGTTGGCGAAATTATATAAAGAACATTGAATTCGTCACATCAGGTAAACACATGAAAAAAATTTTCTTCTCAACTTTTTTAAGCTGCCTTTCCTTTTCTTGCGCTATGGCAAGTGCGTCTGCTCCGCAAAAGTACGCGCGCCACACGGGCGCTACACCGGAGCAAATTCAAGCAGCCTTTGATGCAGCAAAGGCTGAGCTTTGCCCTTCCCCCATGTTTAGCAACCCCTCCCTTGGGCTGCGCAAATCACCTGCGATACGTCCTTCACGCGCAACGGGTGATGTGAGTGCGCTTTGGGCCGGGGCTGCGTCTTTCCTCAAGAGGAAACAAGCAAATGAGGAGTCTGACGAGCGCATATCATCAGCGCTCAATGAGGGCTGGTCAACGGACTCCGATGAGGAAGCGTCTTGGAGCTCAGACGAAGAGGAAGGTGAGATCACCATAGAGCCCACGGCTGGATTTGTTGCCCCACAAGACGCGCGCCGCATGGATATCCAGGCCTTTAAAAGGGAATCAGACCTGCTGGATGCCAAGATTGCTGCCATGGCAAAGAAAAGTACGCACACGCCACTGGCCCCTCATCCCGAGACCATGCGTGAGCGCACAAAGGTCACCGAGCGTTTCTTTGAGGAAAATCCTACGCTTGCTCCGATAGTGAGAAGCGTCCCAGGAAAAAAGCTCTACGGAGCGTGCAAGACGATATCCTTTCAGGAGCCTGCCGACCCAAACGCCTAGGTGTGCGCACTGTTGCTGGGAGCTGCGTGAAAGAGGGCCAGCGCCGCCAGGGCGGCCGTCTCTGCACGCAGCACGAGGGGACCAAGGCTGACGGGGCGCACCTGAGCGTGGGCCCTTAAAAAGGTCAGCTCCCCCGTCTCAAATCCCCCTTCTGGTCCCACAAGCACAAGGGGATTAGCGCCCCCTTGGTGGGGAAGCGCCCCCCACAAAAGCGCTTCCTTTGCGCGCTCTATACAAGCAAAGACGACACTTTTTTCATCTAAGCCCCCCATAAAGGCCCCTAGGTCTTGGAGCGGGTGCACGCGCGGCACGTCAAGGCGCTCACACTGCTCCGCTGCCTCGCGCACCGTTGCGGCCGCGCGCACCTCATTAAAGTGGCGCACACTGGTGTAGCGCGTGAGAACCGGATAAAGATCGCTCACCCCAAGCTCCGTTGCTTTTTCAAGGAGAAATGACAAGGGACCAGGCTTGAGGGGCGCAAAGGCAAGACCTAGGAAAGGGCGCGTCTGGCCTTCACGCAAAAGACCCTTCACCTCGAGCACCACGCCCTTTTTAAGGATTTGGGTAAGCTGCGCCTCATACTCGCCACTGTGTGCGTTAAAAAGGCGCAGACGGTCCCCGGTCTTCATACGCATGACGTGCTGCAGATAGTGAGTGGCTTCGTGGGTCGGCGTGATCTTTGCGCCTTCGAATAAAGAATCTTCGATGTGTAGCCGCACTTTCATCGTAGCACCTCCTGTATCACCCAAGCGTGCGCCTGGTCCGCGAGTCGCTGGTAAGACGCGCGCGTTGCCTCACCTATCAGCGTATTTTTCTCAAAGGAAAGGACGCGCCCTTGGGTAAGGCCTGGATCAAGGGGCAGGCTCGCCAGCAAAGTCACGCCTCGCTCATCGGCCTCTTTTGTAAGAGATTCCTGACCAAAAAGGCGCGTTTCTTTCTGGCACCCTGCGCACACAAAAACGCCCATGTTTTCCACGAGCCCCACCACAGCTGTGTGGGTCTTTTCAAAAAAATCGAGGGTACGCCGTACGTCCGCTAGGGCGACTTCCCCAGGCGTTGCCACAAGGATAACGCCGTCAAGGGTCGTGCGCTGCACAAGAGTCAGATGGACGTCGGACGTGCCTGGAGGCAAATCCACCACAAGACAGTCTAGCTCCCCCCACTGGGTGTCGGCCAAAAGCTGACGAAGGGCCGACTGCACCATGGGGCCGCGCCACACAATGGCACCGGCCTCAGGCACCAGAAATCCCATGGACACACACGCTACCCCATGGATTATGTGGGGCATAATCTTCTTTTCAGGCGTCATCACATGGGGGGCGCTCACACCACTTAAGGAGGGCAACGAAGGACCATGGAGGTCCGCGTCAAGAAGGCCAATTTTCAGGCCTTTTTTGGCAAGGAGCTGTGCAAGGGTATAAGCAACCGTTGACTTACCCACGCCCCCTTTTCCCGACCCCACGGCCAGAATTTTTCTCACGCCGGGCAGATTGATTTTCTCAAAACGCGTCAACAGGGAATCCTTTATTTATGAAAAGCGCGTTGCACGTGTCATGTGTATAGCATATAAAGAATAGATATGCAGGGTAATTTAGTCTCGGATCAAGGAGTTTTCGTGTCCTGGAACGATCAAAATGGTGGCCCTTGGGGCAAACCTCAAGGTGGTGGTAATCGCGGCGGCAATCGTGGCGGAGGAGGACCTCAAGGTCCTGATTTTGAAGATTTTCTCAAAAAAGGCCAAGACAATTTGAAACGCATGTTTCCAGGTGGCGGCGCCCCCCAAGGCCCGCGTGGAACGCCTCGTCTTTTCCTTTTTGGACTAGGTGCGGCTGTTGCCCTTTGGCTCGCGTCCGGCATTTATTCCGTTCAGGAAGGTCAACAAGCGGCTGTTCTGCGCTTTGGAAAGTGGGTTGCCACAACGCATCCTGGTATCAACTATCACCTTCCCTACCCCGTTGAGCGTGTGATTGTTGAGCGCGTTGAAGAGCTCAACCGCACGGACAGCGGCGTTCAGGTCAAGTATGACTACGCTTTGAAGGCCAACAACAGCATCAATCTGATGCTGACGGGGGACGAGAACATTGTTTCCATCGAATTCACCGTTCACTGGTTTATTAAGGACCTGGGCGCTTATTTATTCCGCATTGACGACCCGAAAGAGGCTGTGAAGGACGCGGCTGAAAGCGCTGTGCGTGAGATTGTGGCCCAAAATACCTTCGCTTTTGCCCTCACAAAAGGACGCGGCGAGATCACCGACAAAGCCCAAGCGCTTCTTCAAAAGATGCTTGATAACTATCACTCGGGCATTCAAATCCAGCGCATCCAATTGCGCAGCGTGGACGCTCCAACCCAAGTGATCGACGCCTTCCGCGATGTCCAAAGGGCGCGCGCGGACCACGAGAGTAAGATCAACGAGGCCAAAGCCTATAGCAACGGTGTCATCCCTGTGGCCAGAGGTGAGGCGGCGCAAGTTATTCAGGGCGCCGAAGCCTATAAAAAGGCCGTGGTGGATAACGCGCTTGGTGAAAGCTCGCGCTTCCTCTCGGTCCTGGCAAAGTATCAGCAGGCCCCGGAAATCACCCGCAAGCGACTCCTCATTGAGGCAACACAAACGGTCATGACCGGCGTGAATAAGGTGATTGTGGATGGCAAAACTGGCGGCGCCCAGAGTGTCCTGCCCTATTTGCCGCTCCCGTCCCTCAAGCCGGTCGAGACGCCCGCACCCGAGCCTGAGCCCGCCCCCCAACTCCTTTCAAAGGCAAAATCATGACCCAGAATCGTCTTTTTCCCCTTGTAGGGCTTGCTGCCGGACTCTTGTTTCTTCTGGCCCAGATCTTTTTTACCGTACAGCAAGGCACCCAAGCCATTGTGTTGCAGTTTGGTGAACTCGTCGCCGTCCATGAGGCTCCAGGCCTGAAGGTCAAGATCCCCTTCATTCAAACTGTGATCACCTATGACGCGCGTCTTTTAAACTATCGCATCCCTGTGATTGAGGTCACAGCCGGCGATCAAAAGCGCCTGGCTGTGGATATGTACACACGTTACCTCATCAAGGACCCCCTTCTTTTCTTTAAGAAGGTGCAAAATAAAGGAAACGCGGAAAACCGCATGAGCTCCATCGTTGATGCCAGCATGCGTCGGGTCATTGGCCGGGTGCCCTTGGCCGATCTTTTGTCCCAAAACCGCGCAGCCATCATGGACGCCATCCAAAAGGATGTGGTGAAGGCTGCCAGCACCTTTGGCGTACAGGTCGTGGACGTGCGCATTATTCGTGCGGATTTGCCGGGCGAAAACTCTGAGGCCATTTTCAAACGTATGGAAACAGAGCGCCGCCAAGAGGCCAAGCAGTTCCGCGCCGAAGGTGATGAGATGGCGCAAAAAGTACGCGCCTCCGCCGATCGTCAGCGTGTTGAGATTTTGGCCGACGCACGCAAACAAAGCGAAATCGTACGTGGCCAGGGTGAGGCAGAAGCCTCTCAAATTTACGCAGACGCTTTCCAAAAAGATCCCGCCTTTTTTGAAATATGGCGAACCTTGGAAGCCTACCGTGCGTCCCTGCGCCCCGAAGACACGACCATGGTTTTGACGAAGGATTCTCCCTTCTTCAAGTTTTTTGAAAACCAATAAAGCAAGATTTTAAGGAGCCTATCCTATGACAAAACAACCCTTCCAGAAGTGGCGCAGCGCGGCCCTTGTTGCGCTGAGCATCTTTGCCGCCGATATGGCCGTGAATACACAGGCCTATGCTGGCGCGCCCCAGGACTTTTCCTCCACCGTCAAGCCCCTCTTGCCGGCCGTTGTGAACATTTCCACAACCGTTGAGCTGACAGCTGACAAGCGCGTGCCAGGCATGGGGGGCTCTCCCCTTGAGGAGCTCTTTCGCCAGTTCCTAGAGGAGCAGCAAGGGGGCGGCGGACGTCCACGTAAGGGATCCTCTTTGGGGTCGGGTTTTTTGATCTCCCAAGACGGCAAGACGGCTTATGTGGTGACCTGTAACCACGTGGTTGCCGACGCCGACGAAATCAAGGTCACCCTCCATGACGGCGACGACTTCAAAGCAGAAATTGTGGGCCGCGACCCCAGGACAGACCTTGCTCTTTTGAAGTTCACCTGTGAAAAAAAACTCACAACGGTCTCTTGGGGCGATTCCACCAAGGCTGACGTAGGACAGTGGCTCATTGCCATTGGCAACCCCTTTGGTCTGAGCAGCACCGTGACCATCGGTATTATCTCCTCCACAGGACGCGACATTGGTGCGCGCCCCACAAGTCGGGATGGGCGCTTTGCGGACTATGTTGACGGTTACATTCAAACGGACGCCTCCATCAACATGGGTAACTCCGGCGGTCCCATGTTCAACACAAACGGCGAAGTCATTGGCATCAGCACAGCCATCTTCTCGCCCAACGGTGGAAATATCGGCATTGGGTTTGGTATCCCCTCTGACCTCGCTAAGCAAGTTATTGCGCAGCTGCGTGAGTTTGGTAAGACCAAGCGCGGATGGTTGGGCGTACGCATTCAAATGGTCACACCAGAAATTGCCGCAAGCCTAGGTCTGAAAAAGCCCTGGGGTGCGCTGGTGGGAGAGGTCTCACCCAAGAGCCCCTCGGCCAAGGCAGGTGTCATGACCGGTGACGTCATCTTGAAATTCAATGGCCATGACATTAAGGAGTCACGCATGCTCCCGCGCATGGTGGGCGAGGCCCCCATTGGTCAGGACGCGCCGCTTGTTGTGTGGCGTGACGGTAAGGAAGTCACCCTGACTCTGCGGGTTGGTGAGTTTGAGCAAGCCGAGAGTGACGGTCTTTTGGGGGATAGCGAAGGCGAAGAGGACGACGCCAAGCCCGCCCCAAATGGCCCTCAGATTTTGGGCATGTCTCTTAAACCCCTGACCCTGGAGCAACGCAAGCGCTTTGGTGTTGAAGATGAAGGCATCACAGGTCTTGTGATTGCAAATCTTGACCCACGCTCCGAGGCGGCCGATAAGGGCCTTCGTCCAGGAGACGTTTTGGTTGAGCTGACAAGCGAGCGCCAAAAGATTAAGCCAAAGTCCAGTGACGATCTTCAAAAGTTCGTCGACACGGCTAAGAAGGAAAAGCGCAAGCAACTTCTTGTGCTTGTGAACAGGCAAGGCAGCCCACGTTATCTGACCCTCTCCCTTGAGGAAGATGACGCGGAAAAAGAAGATAAGAAAACAGCTGACAAAGCCAAGAAAAAGTCGTAAAGACATCTTTTGACTGACGTAGACGCAGAAGGGGCCCCGGGCCCCTTCTCTCATTTGGGAACCATCCATGACCAGCACACATCACTTCACCGTTGAAGAACACGAGCAAGGCGAGCAAGGAAAGCGCCTTGACGCATATTTAAGCGGCGCTTTCCCTGAGATGTCGCGCACGCGCCTGAAGGCCCTCATTGAAGAGGGGCATGTCAGCCTGAAGGATAAGCCCACAACGACCCCCTCTTTGAAAGTGCAAGTTGGCCAATGCTTTACAGTTTTTGTGCCGGCGGTTGCCGCCCCCTCCCTTGAGGGCCAGGAGATGGATCTTGAAATCCTTTATGAAGACAGCGACATTCTTGTGATCAATAAGCCCGCCGGTCTTGTGGTTCACCCCGGTGCTGGCAACGCGGACATGACCCTTGTGAATGGGCTTATTGCCCACTGTGGGGATTCTTTGTCCGGCATTGGAGGCGTTGGGCGCCCTGGCATTGTGCACCGCCTTGATAAGGGCACGAGCGGCCTCATGGTCGTGGCCAAAAACGATCACGCCCACCAGGGTCTGACCAGCCAATTCGCCGACCGCACCCTATCACGTGAATATCTTGCCTTTGTGTGGGGCGCCCCGAACCCATTGGAGGGGAGCGTGGACAAACCCATTGGACGCAGCCCCCATAACCGCCAAAAAATGGCTGTGCGCCCCCATGGCGGGAAAGAAGCCGTTACCCACTATAAAACCATTGAAATGTTTGGCCGGGACGCGAGTCTTGTGAAATGCCGCCTCCAAACAGGGCGCACCCACCAAATCCGCGTGCATATGACCCACATTAACGTGCCTCTTCTGGGAGATCCCCTCTATGGCAATGTGCCGAAGCGCGTCTCTCCCATCCTGCGGGCCGAAATTGAGGCCCTCCTCTCGCCCGAGCGCCCTGCGCTCCACGCCTACCGCCTGAAGCTGCGCCATCCCCGTACGGACAAAGCCCTTTCCTTTGAGGTACCCTTGCCTGAGGACCTGGAGGCTTTGCATACATTTTTAATTGAACTTATGTAAAATTTTTCTTGTCGCCACAGCACATTTTACCATTTGTTAAGGACTATGAAGTGATAATACCTTGATCTTGAACGCAAAAGGACACTGTCATGGGGAAAAAGATATATGCAGTTTTGGGCATCTGTTTAGGTATTTCTTCAAGTCTTGCAACACAGGCAGACCTTGATAATGAGTCGCAGGCTTCACGCGCACGCAGAATTCAGGCCCATGAGGCATCCCCACCAAAACAAAGCCTCTTTGGACTTGATCGCCTCACCGTTGATGAGCATGGCGCCATTGTTGGCGCAGCCTCAAACGGCCAATGCGCCTATCTCGACCGCTTCCCCACGGAGCTTTTCTTCATGCCTGACAACGAACTTCGTGAGATGTTGGACAACTTGCTTGAAGCCGCCCTCAGTTAGAGGGTGTCTTGCTCATCGTGGGCGAGTTTCTCTACAAACTCACGAAACACCCGCACGCGTTTTGAGTGGGCAAGTTGTTCTGGAAAGACAATATAACGCTGCATGGTGGCGCCGGGCAAATCTGGCAAGACTTCCACCAAGTCATGATCCTGCCCCACGATATAACGGTGCATGGCTGCAAGTCCTAGACCTGCCTTCACGGCGTTCATAATGCCCTGGGCATTGTTGATGATAAGATAGGGCTTGCGGCTTTGCCCCCTTTTGGCGCCCACATGCAAAATCCAGTTCACCTTCATATTCATGTGAGGCCTATCGTCTCCAAAAACGATGAGCTTGTGGCGGTCTAGATCCTCCGGACGCACAGGGGTGCCATATTTTTGAAGATACGTGCGCGATCCATAAACGCGCAGGCGGTAAGGCGGCAGTGGTACCGTCAAAAGACCATGCTGCTGGGGTGGCTCCTGGGTGAGCGCAATATCAGCCTCACGGTTTTGAAGATCGGGCGGCTCATCATTTAATATGAGCTTCAAGGAAATATTGGGATAAAGATCAAGAAACGGCGCAAGGCGAGGGACTAACCACAAAGAACCGAAGGCCACGGACGTCGTCACCTTCAAAGGTCCCTGGGGGGCACCCTTGCTTTCGTTGATCATGGCCTCGGTCAAAGCAAGCCTTAAAAAGACCTCGCGCACTGTCTCGTACAGAAGATCCCCTTGCTCCGTCATAATAAGGCCGCGGGCATGGCGATAAAAAAGAGGCGTCCCTAGGGTGTCTTCAAGCCCACCAATCTGCCGACTGATGGCCGACTGGCTTAGGTTAAGTTGCTCCGCTGCTTTCGTGAAGCTTCCCACCTGAGCAACGCTATAAAAAACCTTCAGCTTGTCCCAGTCCATGGGAATTCCTTAACCGCATACGTCGTATTGTTCTCAAAGACGCCGCACATTGTCAAGGGCGGCGCTACAAACAACATCTTTTGTTTTCTACATTTTTCTTCTTTGGCAATATTTTAAATGAAAACAACCTTTTGAATAGAATCACGTTAACTATTTTAATCCTATTTTTGCCAAATAAAAATGTTTTGTTATTACTCCTTTAATTCCGATGCTGTCTCATACAACTGAAAACAACAAGAGGAGCGAAACAATGAAATATTTTAATAAAACTTTACTTACTTCGTGCTGCGCACTTTTATTGGCAAGCCAAAACGATGCGTTTGCAAGCGCCTCTATTAGGCGCGGTGTAACGGCATCAGAGTCTGTGGGAATCATGCTCCCCAATGTCCTTTCGGCCGTCAGCGTTGTGGACACAGCCGGCTTTGACCCAGAAGCGCTCCCCAAGTCTTTGCGCGCCACCTGGGAAGATTACCGCGCAGACCGCCTTGAAAGTTTCTATGACGGCAGCATGCGTATGCTAGATTCGGCACTTTTACAAAAGAGGCTCCCGGCAGAAGAGCTCTCGGAAAGTGACCGCATGGGACGACCGGCCATTGACATCATGTTTGATCAGCTCAAGGAAAAATTACTATCCCTGGATCTCATCTCCCAGGAAGAAGCGCAGCAAACTTGGTCCACGCTTCCTGCTGAAAGGCGCGCAACGTTCCCAAAGGAAATGCTTCTTCCATCACGTGACGGACTGGGTGAATGCAAGGCCGTTGGGTGCGGCCAATTCAGTCAAGAGCAGCTTAAAAATGTCATTGGTTTTATTATAAACCGCGATAATTTTGTGAAATCACAAGCACTCATGGCCGATGGGCTCTCGCAAGAGGAGGCGCTGGCGCAAACAAAGCATCTGCGCGACATTGGGGTTATCACAACCAGCATCACCATTGTTGATCACCGAGAAGAGCCCCACCTGCATATCAAAGGATACCGAACAAAAGGTTTCAAGAAGCACGCCATGATTTTTGATTCCAGTCCTTCATTCCTTCCCATGAGTCTGTATGCGCCTGCAGACGCCTATAGCCGTGGCCAAAGCAACTTTATTGTAGAAAAGACGGAAGGAAAGCTTGTGCGCTCAATCCAGCGCCACAGCGACGTCACCCTGACTCATATAACAGGCAAGTCGGAAGGATGCATCACCTCGGGCGATAACGCCACATTCCGGGTCGAGGAAGCCATCAGTGAGCAGGATCTTGCCCACAGGCTGGGGGTAGGCTATGGACGCGTACCCATCACAGACCACAGCGCTATGGACGATGAGGACGCAGACTTTTTGCGCATTGCATACGACGGCCAGTGTCCCCATAAGTACGTGATCCATCACTGCCGAGGCGGTAAGGGGCGCACCCAAACGGGACTTATTACGCGCGACATGATGCGTAACGCCCGCAAAGACTTGACCTTTGTTGATTTTGTCCTGCGGCATGTGTTGATAGGCGGCTCCAACCTCCTGGGATCTCTCACAGGCTCCCCTGAGGACGAATGGAAGTTCTACAAGTCCTATGAGCGCGCCCGTGAAATTGCCAACTTCTACAACTACACAAAGGAAACGCCCAAGGGCATTCGTGTGCTTTATAGTGACTGGAAAGGGCACGGTGCAGATAGGCGCACAAAGCTGACCCCTCGCGTGCTTGCTGGCTCGCAATAACATCTAAACGCATATAGTGAAAAGGTCTGATGCACCCCGCATCAGACCTTTTGTTTTTTTGCATTTCCCCGTATTCTTAAATGTGAGCAAATCAACGGGTGAGTCAGTTTCATGGGCCACAAAATCTTACGTGTGACAGCTATCTCGGCAAGTCTTTTGCTGGGTGCGTGCCAACATAACCCCTTCCATAACGCAGACTACATTGTTGGGAAAGGATGGGCCAATGAAGGTGAAGCTGGTCCAAACATTTCACCTACCTACACCCCTACGGCCGAGAACCTTTATTGTTATAAGAGCTTGGCGCAAGTCGACTGCTACACCTCGCCCCAACCAGGCAAAGAGCACCTGCGTGTGGGCCAAAGCGCCCCGGCCGTCATAAAGGAAACGCCCGTCGGTGGCCAGAGCGCTTGCCAAGAGGCCCCTTCAGACAAAGTTGACGTGCATGCGCTGCCCATCGTCATCCATAAGGATCCCCATGACCGCGCCTGACACAACACTCAAAGCCGTTCTTTACCGCGCCAAGTACCGCAGCTCAAAAGAGGCCGACACAGTTCTTGGTGGGTTTGCCCTTGTCCACGCTCGTAGCCTTTCGAGCGCCGAGCTCTCAAGCTTTGCGGCCCTCCTTGTCCACGATGATCCTGAAATCTTTGCGTGGATGGAGACGCCTGACAACGCACCAAGTGAGATTTCGCGGGATCTCTTGGCACGTCTTAAGCAGTTTATGCTGGCCCCCCGCGCCTAGCGCACACCTTGTAGACGCGCACCATCTCTAAGACGCACGCTCACTCGTTTCTTTTTCATCCTTTCTTGGGACAAAAAAAAGGGGCCCGAAGGCCCCTTTTTAAAAGGTGATTCAAACAAGTCTTAGAACTTGTATTGCACCTTCACACCGAGCAAGTTCACATAGGACTTTGCACGTGCCTTAAAGGTTTGAGAGGAAAGCTGTGCGATGTTTGCGATCGCACCAGCAGCACCACCAAGCTGTGCACGCGCCGCGTTTAGGCCAGCCGTTGCTGCAGACACATCACGCCTCATATCAACATCCGTGTTTTGCACCTTAATGAAGGTGTAATCAAGGGACGCTGTCAGGTTGTCTGTGAACTTTTGATCCACACCCAAGGAGAACCAGATACGGTTGTTATCAGGCAAACGAACACTGCTTTCTTTTTGTGCGTTTTGGTCGTGGGCAATACCAAACTTCAAAGTTGTTTGGTCTGAGTACTTGTAACTCGCACCCAAGGAGTAGAACCACGTGTTGCGTGCAGGCAAAGGCTCCGTGATACTGGTTTGCGCAAGAGCTTGTGCACCCCGTGCAAGGGCCGCAACGCCAGCCGCCACGGATCCAGCATAGTTTGGATTCCAGTCCACATCAACGTTCAAAGACTCAAGCTGTTTCCACCTGGTCCATTCAACACCAAAACGTCCTGTCCACTTGCTGTTAAAGTCGTGCTGCACGCTGAAAGCAGCAGTCTCAGGCAGTGTCAAAGGCGCCCGGATTGATGTGCCATCTGGCGCATAAATTGGGAGCGCGTTGAACTGCGTCAAGTTCACAGGACCAACGGCACCAAATGTGGCCAAATCACCAAGGGTTGATACGGCATTGGATCTGTTGGAAATACGCATATTTCCCTTGAGCTTATGACGCACGGCTGAACGGTACGCAAGACCAAAGCGTGTGTGGGACCAGGGCGTGAACAAAAGACCAAGGTTGAAACCAAAGCCAGTACTTTTACCTTGAAGGTTGATCTCTGAGGGAGCAGAGGCAATGGCAGCTGCCCTTGGGGAAAGCGCTGAAGAAAGATCAGCCTTCACGTACTGAACAGAGAAACCAGCACCAACGGAGAGCTTGTCATTAAACTTGAAGGCAACGTTTGGATTCACGTCTACGCTTTCAAGTTTAGAGCGTGTGGCAAAGAAACTACCTGTCCACTTGTTGTTGTAGTCTGTCATGAGACCCCAAGGTGATGTCACCGCAAGACCCAAACGCATCTTATCGTTCACTGCCCACATCATGTAGGCTGCAGGGATAAGGGCAACAGGCGTTGCGTTATCGCCATCGTTGCCACCAGTAAAGGAAGCACCAGTTGAATAGGTTGCGCTGGAAACATCATACTTCAAGTTAGGCGCGATCATCACAAGTGAGCCAGCCACACCAGTCTTATCTACAGTTGTCATCAGTGCAGGGTTGTTGAACTGGGACGCGATGTCGCCCTTTTCCGCACCAACACCCGCCATAGCATAACCCAGGCTGCTTGCATTTGTCTCACGCAATTGGAAACGCGCAGCATCTGCCTGACCTACCGAAAGAACGAACGCGCCTACGCTCGCAAAAACAGACGCATAGCGCCAATTAAAGTGCCTCATATGTTAACTCCTTATGTTGACCACGCTGTCCCTTTATTTTTTGGCACCTTAAGGTTAAAGCGCCCAGGGTCTCAGCTGTTTACACCATAGAGTTAAGAAATAATTTACATAAAAAGCAACTAAAATTCTTTTGAAAAGGATTTTTTCTTGGTAGTCTTAGGGAAGGATGAAGATCAAATTCACTTGAATAGGACTTCTTTCTTAATTAGAAAAACAATAAATTAAAGGAATAGGCGATGAAAAAAACACTATTATCTTCTCTTTTTCTTGGGTCCGTTTTCTTGAGCAGTGTGGCATTTTCGCAAAGCCCACCATCTGAGCTGGTCAAGGGACGCTGGCTGACCCACAAGGATGACGGCCGTGACGCGGTGGTTGAAATTTACAACTGCGCAAGCAACAAGGATGCGCTATGCGGCAAGATCGTGAGCCTGCAAGCCCCTACAGAAAACGGCAAGCCTAAGGTAGATCACGAGAACCCTGACGAATCACTCAAGTCCCGCCCCATCATGGGCCTTGAGATCCTAACAGGCTTCACCCCAGACGGTGACGCCTCTTGGGCAGGAGGCGAGATTTATAACTCCGTTGAAGGTAAAACCTACAGCTGCAATATGTCCCTCGAGAACGGCAATCCTCCCGTGCTTCACGTGCGCGGTTATGTGGGCCTTCCTGTCTTTGGAAAAACCCAAGAGTGGACACGCCTCAAGGACGGCGAGAATGCACCTTGGGAAAAAGATCAAAAGAGCGGTGCTCCTGAAGACGAAAAGGCCCCCACTCCAGAAGACGAGAAGAGCGGCGAAGAGGACAACTAGTCCCCCTTGGCTTTTTTAAGTGCCCCCAGGACAGCGTCTTTTGTGAGTATCTCAGGAAGGACAATGCCCTGGGGCGCCTTAGGGCCATAGACCACGTTAAAGGGAATGCCCGCCCGCCCAAAGTGAGCCAAATACTTTGTGATGGCGGGGTTCCTCTGAGTCCAGTCCGCACGCAGCGCGAGAACACCGGCCTCTTTAAACGCCTGGGTTATTTCATCCATGCCCATGACAGCCAGCTTATTCACCTGGCACGTGGCACACCATGACGCTGTGACATCTACAAAGACAACTTGGCCTGCCGCAACAGCGCCAGCAATTTTGGCTTCCTCAAAGGGCGTCCAGAACGCGTCGCTCGTGGCATATCCTTCACCGTGCCCTTGCCAAAAAATACTCGCAAGCAAGGTTACAACGATGAGTCCTTTACCCGCATGGGCAAGTGCGCTGGCCTTGCGGTACAGAAATAAAATACCAACCAAAAGCCCCAAGGCCACAAGACATGCCTTGAGGGCACCCTCTTGATGGGAAAAAACCCACATCAACCAAAGAGCAGTCATCAACAGCACCACGGCGAGGATCCGAGAAAGCGTCACCATCCACGGCCCTGACTTGGGCAGCGGCACCTTCTGGGGAGGGATCTTGAGCAACAGAAGGTAAGGCAGCGCAAATCCAAAACCCATGACGCTGAAAAGGAGCATGATCTCAAGGGCACCCTGGGAAAGGGCGTAGCCGAGTGCCGTCCCTAGAAAAGGCGCGGTGCAGGGAGTGGCCAAAAGCGTTGCAAAAACACCGGAAAAAAAGTGCTCATAGAAAAGCGCGTGTTTTTCTCGTTTTGCACCAAGGACCTTTGACACAAGGCCTTGAAGGGTTGGCGGAAGAGCAAAGCTATCTTCCCACCAAAGGCCCCTTGCAAACAAGACTAATAAAAGACTCATGAACGCTAAAAAAGAAGACGATTGAAAATGAAGCCCCCACCCGACACTCTCGCCTCCACGTTTGAGCACAATGGCCACAATCGCCAACGTCCAAAAGGACACCATGATACCAGTCCAGCTAAACATAAGACTCTGGCGGTAATGGGTTGCGTCCGGCTTCAGCTTGATGAAGTGTCGCATTTTGAGGGAAAGAACGGGTAAAACACAGGGCATGACATTGAGGATGAGCCCCCCCACAAAAGCAAAGAGCATCATGAGAAGAAGCTGATAGCGGCTCGCGGCAATGGACGTGCTCACATCACGTTTACCTGTTTGGAAGTCCAAAATTTCTTGCGCGTCGCCCGTGGCTTTGGCTGGGCCAGCGGGCAGAAAGAGAGATAACTTTTTGGACAAGGGAACGCAGGTCTGTGCACAGGCAAGATAAGTCACCTCAACATGTACGTTTATAGGCTCACCGGGCACTTGAGGGTCAAGGGTGACGGGCAAAATGACATCCCTATCATACCCATGCGCCGTCTCCATGGGATCCTCAAAGGTTGCAGCCTTTGGCCAAAACACATGGGGGTCTGGCATGAGGGGGCTCACACGCCACGCAAATGTAGGGGCGCGCCCCAAAGGATCTTCTCCCGACGGGGACGGCGCATAAATTTTCCACCCCCTGGGTACAGTGAACTTGACCCCCAGAAGCAGCGTCCCTTGGGCGCCCGTTGCCGTGACAGCGCTCACAAGGGACACCTCAACTGGCGCGCTTGTTGTTGATGCGCCTTGTGGAGCAAGGCCAAGAACTGCTAAAGTAATTAACATATATTGAAAAAATGTGCGCATCTTTTGTGCTTTCTGACATCGGGGCCGTTGCCCTAGTCTACAGACACAGCGCGTAAAAACCAAGGGGAGGTCACACACAGTTCATGCTCCAAGATAATCTAACGGGAGCCTTGCTGGTTGCCATGCCCAATATGTCTGACACACGTTTTTCCCAAAGTGTGATTTACGTGTGTGGCCACGATGAAAACGGGGCCATGGGTCTTGTCATTAATAAACCCCTCGAGTCCCACGCCGTCCACGACCTTTTAGAACAACTTAATATCGCCCCCATTACCGTAGACCTTACGCAGCAAAGCGTCTATATCGGTGGCCCCATAGAAATGGGACGCGGGTTTGTTCTCCACTCAGGAGACTTCACAAGAAATGGCACACTGGCCATCTCAAACGAGATCTATTTGTCAGCAACCCTTGAGATTCTCATGGCCATGGCGGAGGGAACGGGGCCCGAAAAAACACTGTGCATTCTTGGATATGCGGGCTGGATGGCGGGTCAGCTTGAGAATGAAATTCAACAAAACGTGTGGATTGTGCTGCCCCAACCAGACATGGGTCTTCTTTTTGACGTGCCTGCGCAAAGTCGGTGGCAGGAGGCCTTTGAAAGACTCGGCATACATCCGGAACTTCTTTCCTTAGACACTGGACACGCCTAAAAAATCTTTCTACACTTTCACCATTAACCATAATTTAATCATAAGGGGATGGCAGTGGCACACGTCACAATTCGCGATGCAAATATGTCTTACCACGAGTACGGATCCGGCTACCCCCTTGTCTTCGTTCACAGCTTCTTGTGGGATTCCCACGTATGGGACCGCCAGATCACCTATTTCT
The DNA here is from genome assembly GCA_020161545.1 of Pseudomonadota bacterium. Taxonomy (GTDB): domain Bacteria; phylum Pseudomonadota; class Alphaproteobacteria; order Caedimonadales; family UBA1908; genus JACESU01. The sequence goes on along the minus strand of JAIUNT010000014.1, from coordinate 4,129 downwards.
CAAAACGTTACCGCTGCATTGCCTTGGACCTTTGGGGACATGGTGAAAGCGATACACGCACAGAGCGCGAGATCCCCATTGAGGTCATCACACAAGACGTGTGGACGTTTCTACAGACGCTCGGCATAGACTCATGCATCTTTGCAGGACTTTCCCTTGGCGGCATGATTGGTATGCGCCTGGCTCACCAGCACCCAGACTTCTTTAAAGGGATGCTCATTTTTGACTCCTACCTTGGTGCTGAGAGTGAGGAGAAGAAGCAAGAGTATTTTCCCATGATCGCGGCCGTTGAAGAGTCAGAGTTTTTTGCGCCTGAGTTTGTTCAGATGATTGCGCGTTATTTTTTCAGCCCCACAACCTATACAACCCAACCGGATTTAGTCACTGATTTTGAAAGGCGCTTGGCCAGCATTCCGTTCCTGCGCGTACCCACGGTCACTGCCGTTGGCAGAGGTGTCTATGGTCGCCCTTCTTTTTTGGAAGAACTCAAGGACATCAAAGTGCCGACGCTTTATTTGTCGGGAGAGGATGATGTCCCCCGTCCCGTGCACGAAAGCAAAGAAATGGCCGCCATCACACCTGGGGCTAGCTACATTTCTATTCCTGATGGTGGGTACGTTGCCTGTCTTGAGCAAGGAAGTTTTGTGAACAAACAGATCGAACCCTTCATTGAGCGCGTCTTAGGCGTTCGTGGTCAAGGTCAAGATGTGGCGTAACTCCTCTCTTATGGGCGCTTTACTGGCCTGCACACTCATGTGCGGATGCGGGGACAAAAAAGACGCGCAAAAAAGCGCGCCGCCCCCTCAGGCTGCGCAGCCCTTACCAACCTCCCCAGCCCCTGTCTTGCCGGCCCCGCCCACCCCTGAGGTGAGCAAACCAAAAGGCCCTCCCCCCATGTCACCCATTGAAGCATATGGACGCAAACTGCGCCCTGGAAGCTTAAAGCGTCCCCTGGCGGGCACGGGTCCTGATAATCAGGACCGTGAGCCCCCCGTCAAAGAAGACCCCCAGGATTGCAAAGAACGTATCCAGCACCGGTATGAGGAGTGCCTGCGCCAGGCAAAAGATGACGACGCAAAAATTGCGACCTGCGAAAAGTTTCGCGTTTGGTTTAAAGGGCGGTGCGGTGGTAGTGGAGCAGAAGCGCCGCCACAAAAAGAGCTTTCCAACGCTCCTCGCCAACCAAGTCCAGCACAACCTTAGAAATTCAAGATATAGCTAGAACAGTTCAATGTGATCAGGATACGAGGAAAGCGACGTGTATAAGTACACGAGCAGCAAGTAGCGCATGATTAAATGATAACGGTTCGGCCATGTTATTCACTTAGCGCACCACGCCCCCATTGCTGGGCCAAAAAGAGGTCCTCTAAATATTTTTTCAAACCGGCTGGAAGAATCTCGGCTTCTGTGCACACTTGCCAGAATAAAGTCCACTGCCCCTGGCCTAAGCCCCCAGTTTCCATCAAGCACAACTCCTGGGGCACCGTATACATTTGGCAGGGCTCAGAAAAATCAAAGGCGACCCCTTTACGGACGAGTAATTCTGCAAAGCGCCCCTCTAGGCCTGAGAGCTGAAGTTTAATCCCTTTGTGCCCCTCTCCATAATCCCCCACAATAAGCTCTATGGACGAGTCCGTCTTGTGCAACTGAACATATCGCAAGGGAGGTGCCGCATCCTCCTCAACGGCTCTCCCATCACTGGCAAACTGAGTGATACACCACTCCTTGTCCTCAAAGAGCAGCCTCTGGGAGCATGCCCAGGCATGGGTCACTGCGAAAAAAACACTCACATGGAAAGCCAAAAAAGTAGCCCAAAACATCATGGTAAGATCCTGTCTTGCCCTAGGACGACACGCAATTGTATGATGGGGCTGGTTAATGAAACAAAAAGAGGTCAGATCATGCTTGGATACCATACGTGGCAAGGAGGCGACAGGGCCGTCGTGATGCTCCATGATTGGTTCTGTGACACAAGAAGCTATGAGACCATCAAACCCTATTTGCCACCAGAGTTCACTTATTATTTTGTAGACGTGCGTGGATATGGCCTGAGCAAGCACTTGACGGGCGCCTACACAGCTGAAGAAATTTACGAAGATCTTTTGGACCTTGTGGACCGCATTGCTCTTGCGCGCTTTCATCTTGTGACCCACTCCATGACGGGTCTTGTGGCACAATTGGCCGCAAAAAGGCTGACAAGCCGCCTTTTGAGTGTCATGGCCACAACCCCCACACCCGCCTGTGGTACCCCTGGCATGGTGGAAAACCTCCCCTTCTTTGAGGGCGCTTGCGTCCATGACCAAAACGCTGCGCGCATGATTGTGGGCTTCATGACGTCTCAGCGCTATGGACCCGCCTTTGTGGATCATAAGGTAAACACCTGGTGGTCCTGCTCAACGCCCGAGGCGCGCCTTGGATATCTCCACATGTTTGTAAAGAGCACCTTTGCGTCAGAAATTGCGGGCTGCGAAACGCCATTGACCGTTCTCACAGGATCTCAAGATGTTGATGGGCATAAACAGAAGGATATGGAGGCCACAATCGGCACCTGGTTCCCCCGGGCGCGCTTCATTGATTTGGAAGGCAGCGGCCACTATCCCATGCAAGAAGTTCCACCTTTGTTTGCAAGCGTCTTGACCCAGCACCTGACGGGCGCGTAACGACCAACGTAAAACACACGTTTTTGTCTGGAAAGAAAAATGATCAATAGAATTCTTAAAAGTATTGGGGCTCTTGCTCTGGCCTATGGCCTGTTTCTCGTAGGAGAGCACATCACACTTCTTTACAAGGGTGACGCATCCCTACAGTCGCCTTACTTTACTCGTATGGATGAGGGACAAACCCCACAAGGTAAGCCTTTCGTCTATCTCATCTCCTATGCAGACGGCCCACCCATTTATTTTAAAAACCAGATGGGGCTCACGCACACGGCGCTCAATAAAGGTTTTGATCAATTTATCCTTTGGCGCCGCGCCCACATCGACGCTTCCTTTTATGCGGAAAACAAAAAAATACTTGATGAGCCCCACGGTGCTGGAAAATGGCTGTGGAAGCCCTATATTATTCACAAAACAATGGAAAGGGCGCCTGAAAACGCAGTGGTGGTTTACCTAGACGCCGCTTACGCCGTGATCAAAGATATTGCCCCCCTCCTTGGGCCTCTGGCGGCCCACGACGTGATCCTGTTTCACCACACAACTCCCAGTAAGAACTTCAAGGAAACCGCAGCTGATAACATCACCTTTGAAATGCTGGAAAAATACAATTTGAATAAACCAGAGGTACTGCAAAAAACAACTTTTAACGGCCAGATCATCATTGCAAAAAACACACCACGAGCCAGGGCTTTTATAAAAGAGTGGTTAGAAATCAGCAAAGATGAGGTGGTGCTGTTGCGTTCAACCTTCAAACCCGAGCGGCAACTCCCCTCCTTTAATGGGCGTTGTGGGGTAGATCAAGACTCGCTTTTTGTGGCAGCAAGCCTTTACCCGGACGGCGTCACGTTCATAACAGGCGACGATATCCGTGGTATTCTCACAAATGTGTACCGTAAGCCTCACACCGCTTGGCGATCCTGCCTGCCGGAGGGTGCTGGCTTTCACAAAATATCCCACTTTGGGTATAACGCCCCCTGGATGGTGTGGCTGCGCGAGAAGATCGCCCGGTTGTTTGGTTAGAGCTTTGTACAAAGCACATTGAGAAGTGACCCCATCGCGCTTACACTATATGTATTGCCTAACGGTAATAAAATCGAGTCGACGCAGCCCCGGGCGAGCTTGGCTTAGCTCTAGGCTGCGCCCTTGATTTTAATAGCACGGCGATCCTACATGGGCGCGACTCAAAGGGGTTTGGCCTTAATCAAAAAAAGCGGGAGGATATAATGGGGACTATCAAAACAAGCGATCACGTTGAGATCTTCTACAAAGACTGGGGCGACAAAAATGCGCAGCCCATTATGTTCCACCACGGCTGGCCCCTGTCTGGCGACGATTGGGACGCACAGATGCTGTTCTTTTTGCAAAATGGCTACCGGGTTATTGCCCACGATCGTCGCGGACACGGGCGCTCAGCGCAGGTTTCCCACGGACATGATATGGACCACTACGCAGCCGATGCCTTTGCCGTGGTT
>JAIUNT010000013.1 GCA_020161545.1 Pseudomonadota bacterium | reverse complement strand
AAGGCGCGCGCACGCGGTTGCCAGATTGTGTTGCCCCAGGACGCTGTTGTGGCGCTGGATATGGCAGGAACAAATGTGCGCACATGCGCCTTAGAGGATATTGCACCTGAGGAAAAGATGTTTGATGTTGGACCCCTGTCCGTGGCATCATTTTCCTCTTTCCTAGATAAGTCTGCAACCCTTGTTTGGAACGGGCCCCTTGGCGTTTTTGAAACCCCTCCCTTTCATAAAGGAACCGTCGCCCTGGCCCGTGAAGCAGCTAGGCTAACCCAGATGGGGAACCTCTTTTCCATTGGTGGTGGTGGTGAGACCGTAGCGGCCCTGTCCCAGGCGGGCGCGGCCAATCTCTTTAGCTATATTTCCCTGGCAGGAGGCGCCTTCCTTGAGTTCCTTGAAGGAAAGGAGCTGCCAGGTATCAGCGCTCTTGCTCAGTCAGCGCAAGAAGCGATGTCAAAATCGCTATAACGATCATGGCCACCGTTTGGTGGAGAGACGCCAGAGGGATGGACACATGGGTGAGAACCGTCAAGATCCCAAGGCCTGCTTGAAAAAGGATTGCGATAAAAAGGCCAAAGACGAGGGGACGCAAAATCGTGCTGAATTGGCTTGACTGGCCTAAAAGAATGAGCACTGATACACAGCTCAGCATAGCCAAGCACCGGTGAGTAAACTGCACAACGCCTGGGTCATTGAGGAAATAACCAACATTAAAATAAGGGTTAAAGAATTCAAGTGGAATCCATGTTTCTCCCATCATGGGGAAGGTGTTATAAATGAGGCCAGCTTTGAGACCTGCCACAAGAGCGCCGTAAAAGAGCGTGAGCGTCACAAGAACGCAAATGACCAAAAGAAAATCGCGGTTCACAAGGTCTTTTTCAATGTCGCCTTTATGCAGTTTGACGCTAAGGGCCGTCCACAGCACAAAAGCAAAAGTGGCCACGCCCAACATAAAGTGAAAGGCAAGGCGCAGATGGTCCACATGGGGCTCACTGGTCAGGCCGCTTTTTACCATAATCCACCCAAGAAAGCCTTGAGCACCGCCCAACCCCAAGATAATAAGCAGCTTATCTAGGAACTCGCGCCTTAGCTCATGGTCGCGCGCGCACACAATAATGGGCCACAAAAACACGAGGCCAATAAGGCGGCCCCACAGGCGGTGCACATATTCAAGCCAGAAGATTCCTTTAAAGCCCTCAAGCGTCATATCGCTGTTAATTTTTTGAAACTCGGGAGACGTTTGATACTGGGCAAAAAGGGTGTCCCAATCCTGGGCGCTCAAGGGGGGCAGGATGCCCGTGATGGGTTTCCACTCCACGATGGACAAACCCGAACCCGTCAGGCGCGTGACGCCGCCCAAAATGATCATAATAAAAATCATAAAAAAAGTGACCCAAAGGCCCCGCTCCAAGGATTTCGCTTGGGTGTCCATGGTGTTATCTCTCCCTATGGTGCTTGGCGCCGTGCGTCAATTTTGGTATATATGAGTCACGCCTTAACTAACGCTTTTTAAGGAAGGTTACCATGGATTTATCTCGCTATTCAGAAAAAACAAAAGAGGTGTTGCAAAACGCCCAAACCTTGGCTGCGCGCCGGGCACATCAGCGTTTGACCTGTGAGCATGTACTGCTGGCCCTATTAGAAGAGAGCGAGGGACCCGTGCAGGGGCTTTTGCGCATCCTTGAAGCGGACATGTTTTCGCTTTTGAATGCAGTGCAAAAATCCCTTGAAAAGCAGCCGAAGGTTGAAGGTGCTGGCGCCGGGCAAGTTTACCTGGATCAAGAAACAAACAAAATGCTTGAGCGCGCAGAAAACCTGGCCACCCAATCTGGCGACCGCTTTGTGACGCTTGAGCGCCTTTTGCAGGCCCTGACCCACACAAGTTGTGGCCCACTCTTGTCGGCGGCTGGCGTGACCAGCCAAAAGCTAGATCAAGCCATTGATCAAATGCGCAAGGGACGAAAAGCCGACAGCGCCACAGCCGAGGAGACCTTTGCTGCCCTTGAAAAATATGCCCGTGATCTCACCGCCCTTGCCAGAGCTGGCAAACTTGACCCCGTCATCGGACGTGATGAAGAAATTCGTCGTACTATCCAGGTATTGTCCCGGCGCACCAAAAACAACCCTGTGCTCATCGGTGAGCCAGGTGTGGGTAAAACCGCTATTTTAGAGGGGCTTGCGGCGCGTATCGTCAAGGAAGATGTGCCTGAGTCTTTGCGCGGGACGCAGCTTATGGCCCTCGACCTGGGGGCCCTGATTGCGGGGGCGAAGTACAGGGGTGAGTTCGAGGAAAGACTCAAAGCCGTCCTGCAAGAAATCGGGAACGCTGCTGGAAACGTCATTCTTTTTATTGATGAATTGCATACCCTTGTGGGGGCAGGAAAAGCCGACGGCGCCATGGACGCCTCCAACATGCTTAAGCCTGCTTTGGCCAGGGGTGAGCTCCACTGTGTGGGCGCCACAACCCTGGACGAGTACCGTAAGTATATTGAGAAAGACGCGGCCCTTGCCAGGCGCTTTCAGCCTGTGTTTGTGAGTGAGCCAACGGTCGTGGATACCATTTCGATCCTGCGTGGTCTTAAGGAAAAGTATGAACTTCACCACGGTATTCGCATCACAGACGGCGCCATTGTGGCGGCGGCGACCCTGTCCGATCGCTATATCACGGACCGCTTTTTGCCCGATAAAGCCATTGATCTGGTGGACGAAGCTGCCAGCCGTCTGCGCATGGAGGTGGACTCAAAACCCGAGGACATTGATGAGCTGGACCGGCGCATTATTCAGCTGAAGATTGAGCGTGAGGCCCTTAAGAAAGAAACGGACGCGGACGCGAAAAAGCGTCTCGTGAGTTTAGAGGCGGAGCTGCAAGAGTTGGAAGCGCAGTCCCTGGAGCTGACAACGGCATGGATGGCAGAAAAAGAGACCCTTCAGGGCGAGCAAAAGCTCAAAGAGCAGTTGGACCAAGCTAGAAGCGAGCTTGAGATCGCCCAGCGCGAGGGGAATTTAGCCAGGGCAGGGGAGCTGCTCTACGGCATTATCCCGGACCTTGAAGGCAAGCTAAAAGCCCGCCAAGAGGGGGCGAGTGCCCGCATGGTTCAAGAAGAGGTCACGGACCAGGACGTGGCGGCCATTGTGTCGCGCTGGACTGGGGTGCCCGTGGATAAGATGCTGGAAGGCGAGCGCGAAAAACTCCTGTCCATGGAGTCGCACTTAGAGGCCCAGGTTGTGGGGCAAAATGAAGCGGTGGAGGCTATCTCCCAGGCCGTCAGGCGTGCGCGCGCGGGACTCCAAGATCCCAACCGTCCCATGGGGTCCTTCCTGTTTTTGGGCCCCACCGGTGTGGGCAAGACGGAGCTGACCAAGGCGCTGGCAACCTTCTTATTTAACGACCCCCACGCCATGGTGCGCCTGGATATGTCTGAGTATATGGAAAAGCACACGGTTTCACGCCTTATCGGTGCCCCTCCCGGATATGTGGGCTATGAGGAAGGCGGCGCTCTCACGGAGGCCGTGCGGCGCAGGCCCTATCAGGTGGTGCTCTTTGATGAAATCGAAAAAGCCCACCCGGATGTGTTTAACGTTCTTCTCCAGGTGCTGGATGATGGACGCCTGACGGACGGGCAGGGGCATACGGTGAACTTTACCAACACCCTCATCATCATGACCTCCAACATTGGGGGACAGATTCTGGCAGCCCTTCCCGACGGCGAGAAAGCAAGCGCCCACAAGGACGAGGTCATGGAACTGGTGCGGGCATCCTTCCGTCCTGAGTTCATCAACCGTATTGATGAGATCCTTCTCTTCAACCGCTTGGGCGCCCAAGATATGGGGCGCATTGTGGAAATTCAGCTTGCGCATCTGCGGGGGCTTCTGGAGGCTAAGCAAATCTTCCTTGAGGTGTCCGATGCGGCTAAGGCGTGGCTCGGCCGCCAAGGGTACGATCCCGCGTACGGTGCGCGTCCCCTCAAACGCGTTATTCAACGCTACGTGCAAAATCCCATCGCCACACTGATTCTTGAGGGCAAGGCAGGTGCAACAATCCGTGTGGGACTTGAGAAAGATACGTTAACTTTTGCGTGATAGGTTCATCATTAAAAATAAGAACGAGAAAATAAAAATGAAAAAAATGAACCTATTAGGTTGGAGTATGGTGGCTATCTTTGGGTCAAGCTCAACGCCGGCAAGCACAGATACGGACCAGTTGGAGATAAATTCTCCAAGAAAGGCTGTTGCCTACGACCGGCATATGCATGCGGGGCTTTTGATCGATGGAGATATCCCTTTGAATCCCCAGGCAGCGCAAATCTTTGAGTCACGTGTGCCACGCCCACAGTTTGAAGAAGACAGATTGCCGCCCTTTTTGAGCAAAAGAGAGGTTATGGGTGGATGTGCCGTTGATGTTGAAAATCCTTGGTGGCGCCATGCGCAGGATGGGAGAAACTGGTACGTGATTGCAAACCATAAAATGTCTTTTGTGGTTGATGCCCAGACCCCTGTGCGCACAACTTTTGTGCGTGCAATTTGTCATAGGACATTCAGTGATAGGGTGAGCTATGGGTATGAAGTGCGCGTTTCCTTCGGGTCTGATCCAAAGGCAACGGGGACTTATTCTCTCTATGAACCGCTTATGGGGACAACCCCTTGACATCAATAAAGATTCGCAGTAAACAGGCGAGTCTTTTGTCAAAAAATGAGGGTTATTATGAGGCTTTGGAATTATGTAATATGTGGGATCTTGGCATCAACAAGTGCGATGTCCAGCATGCCTGGTGAAGAAATGGAAGACTTGCAGCTGACAATGGAAGCAGTGCCCGCGGGATTCGACGCAGAGGTTTACCAAGAGTTGTTTTTTGGCGGTGATGTGTACCCAAGTAAGTTGATTGAATCCAGCGAGATTGGCGCCCCAGTTTTTGAGGACATGCCAGATTTTCTCACGCGTCCAGCGGATAAAAATGAATGCCCTCTTTCCTTGTTCGCCAATAAAAACACCTACACAGATCAAATGGGAAAATCTTGGTATGTGATTGAGCGCAGTGGCAGTGAAGTGTTGCAACGCGTTTTTGCAAATCTCCAGCGCGCTGCGCAAGATGGTCCGGACTTTGTTTTGAAGGGCTCAAGTGTCGTGCGCAGTACTGCTTTCAAGGATCCTTATTTTGGCGCGCTTTTTTCCATCGAAAATCGCAAACATGTTGGTGAACCCGTGCTTTTCCAATTTACGCTTTATCCTTTTGAGCGTGCCGAATCTTAATGAAGTCTTAACGCCGTTGGTCACGTGGCTCTTCATGGGGTGTTTATTCATCAAGGAGGGCCGCGTTTCCATGGTCTAGCCTTGGCAAGTAACCCGACACTCTTTTGCTGACCCCTTGACGTCTTCGTCTCTATCATGGTCGAATGATGTTTTGTACCGACATAATGTGAGTGTCCCCATGAGACTTTCCAGCTATGCAATATGTGGGCTTTTGGTGTCAATCTGCGTGCAGGCAACCACCCCTGAGGAAGCAACACACGGGGAAGAAACAGAAGCCATGCGGCGCGCTCTCACCGTTCCTGGTTTTGAGAAAAAAGTTTACGACACCCTTTTCTTTGGAGGTGAGTACATTCACACCGATGTGCTTCGTGCCCCGGAAGAGGTGTATATTTTTGCCAATCGTGCGCCCATCTTTCAGGAAGATCTTTCGTTTTTTGCACGCTTTGGTCAGGGAGGCAATGACGCTGACCCTGATCACTTGCGTGGCGCGGGTGTTTCTGGTCTACTCCCTTCCTTTCTTGCCCGTCCCGATGAATCAACCCCTTGCAATGGCTCATTTTACGCAAAGGACATAACCTACAACGATGATAAGGGGGAGCTGTGGTACGTCATCGAACGCAGCCAAAGTAACGTGTTGCAGCGCATTTATCAAAATTTGCTCAGTCCGCGTGAGGGCGTGCCAGCTTTTGTCATTGAAGCGGTGGATGTTGTGCGCAGCACAGCTGCGCGTGATTACCCCTATTACGGTGTGCGCTATCTCATCAGAAACAATCACGATGCGGGCAAAAGCGCGCTTTTTCAAGTTATGCTTTACCCCTTCACCATGTAATCTTTACAGAGCCGGAGTTCCTGTCGATATCCTTGACTGAGCGCGCCGCCCGTGCTTAGTTTATGCCACTTTGGCACGAAAATGGGTAGTGTGATGAATCTATTGAAGCATTTGGTCTTTGTGTTTTTGGGGTCTGGGAGTTTGCTTGCCAGTGTGGATGTTCAAGAGGGGTCGCTTTCTAAGCCTCGAGGTGTTTTTTGCCAAGATGTATATGATAAGCTTTTCAATGGGTTCGAGGAGACATGCATCTCTATGCGCGCTGATCGTCTCAAGAACGCCCGAAAAGCTGCCCAGCACCCGCCAGTGATCGATGATACCTTTTCCTTTTTACAAAGAGGTGATCAGCACAAGCGTGTCTCATTTTTTGCGGCACAACAGAGTTTTGTTGATAAGGTGGGGGTCCCTTGGTACGTCGTTGATCGCAACCAAAGTGATGTTTTGCGCCGGACCTTTGCGAGCCTGCTAGCGCCCTATGAGGCTGCGGACCCCTTTACCCTTGAAAATGCTGAGGTTGTGCGCAGCACAGCTTTTGCAAAACCTTCACGTTATGGATTTATGTACACGGTGCGTAACAACGTTGATGTTGGCAAACCCATGCTTTTTCAGTTTATCCTTTACCCGCACTAAAGAGAGAAACAGGCAAAGGCGATCTCCTTGTCCCGGGCTATCCGAGGGAGCGCAATAAGTCACGCACGGTCTTTGCCTGTGTCGCAGCAATTTTTTGGGGTTTTGTGAGTCTTTGCGATGTGGCCGCGCTCAAGCGCACTTCCACGAGGGTTTGCGCTATGTCTGAGAAAAGAGGCTGAAACCCTAGGACTTTTTTAAGCATTTGAACGGTTTGCCTCAAGTCGTATGGTGCGTCGAATTCTTTCGCTAAACCCTCGACACGTCCCAGAATGGTTGGCTCGCGGCCTCCGATCTTTTCTTTGAGAAAGTTTAATTTTACCTCGAGGGATATATCCGATGGCCCACCTAGAAGCGCGTGAAGTTTTGCAACATCTCCAGGGGAAAGCGCCTGGGGGCTCGCAGAAGTTGCGCGTGCAGTGGCAGCGCTTTGCGCGCTGGCAACTGCATCTGTGGTGATAAAGGGTACTGTGATGAGAATTGCAAAAACTGTCACTTTCTTCATGTCTTGTCTCCTTTATTTTTTCTGTACATTATATTCTGTCACACTTTTTGTTAATTATTCATCATCAATTTATGATTTATCTGTTTTTTTGAAACAGTTTTAAGAAAACATATGTCTTACAAGTCCTTTCTGTACACGTGCGCAAGTGCGGGTTAAAGTGGGCACCATAGGCATATTTACGGTACACCCATGACACACTATCAAGACGCAAGCGCCCATAAGCACCTCTATCTCATTGATGGATCTGGTTTCATTTTCAGGGCGTACCACGCGCTTCCCCCCTTGACGCGCCCTGATGGGACGAGTGTGGGTGCGGTTCTGGGGTTCGCCAATATGCTCGTTAAGCTTTTGGGTGATCGGGAAGTGGATCACGTCGGGGTGATCTTTGACCACAGCCGCAAGAGTTTTCGCCAGGATCTTTACCCGGCCTATAAGGCCCACCGGGCGGCCACACCGGAAGATCTCATCCCACAGTTTCCGCTGATCAGAAAAGTGTGCGACGCCCTGAATGTGCCATGTCTGGAAATGGAAGGGTATGAGGCTGACGACCTGATGGCGACCCTTGCAAGGCGCGCAAGTGAAGAAGGGTATGACGTGATTCTTGTTTCCTCGGACAAGGACCTTATGCAGCTTGTGGGGGGACGCGTGGGGATGTGGGATCCCTTAAAGAACAAGACCATTGACGAGGCGGCTGTGCATGAAAAGTTTGGTGTCGGGCCCAGTCAAGTTGTGGACGTGCAGGCGCTCGTTGGAGACACATCCGACAATATTCCTGGTGTGCCAGGCATTGGGATCAAAACCGCCAGCAGCCTCATTGGGACATTTGGCACCTTAGACCACCTTCTAGAAAACCTACACACCATCACCCAAACCAAGAGGCGGGAGAGTTTAGAGGCTCACCGGGAGGACGCGCTTCTATCGCGTAAGCTTGCAACCCTTGAGACCCACGTGCCCCTGGACACGCCCTTGTCTTTCTTCAAAAAGATGCCCCTCGATGAAATCGCACTGGCGACATTTCTGCTGGAGAATGAGTTTAAGACCCTTTATGCGCGCCTACGCCGAGATGGCGTTCTGAGTGAAGAGGCAGCCAGGCCAAGTGGGCCTACCCCAACACCTCAGCGCGACACGGTACATACGCAAATCACGGACCTTGAGGCGCTCAAAGTATGGCTGCAGAAGGCGGCTGACGTCGGCCGTCTTGCCCTTCATGCACGTGTGCGCGAGCAAGATGATTTTACGCCGCGCCTTGATCACCTTTCCCTTGCCATAGACCCTTATACAACGGCCAGCGTTGTGCTGACCCATCCGCCTGCCCAAAGTTTGCTCTTTGACCAAAGCGTGCCTGAGTCAGGTGTGAGCTGTGCCCAGGCCATCGCGGCCCTTGCGCCCATTTTGGCTGAACGCAGTGTCCACAAGATCTTCCATGACGCAAAGGCCCAGATTCAGGCTCTGCGTGGGTGGGGGTGTGCTAAAGTTGCGCACTATGATGATGTGATGCTCATGTCCTACTGCCTGGATGGGTCAAAGCATGCCCATAGCCTAGATATCCTTCTTGAAAGCGCGCGTCCGGGTGAGGATACGCCCCACACGGCACAGGTTTTAGCGGAGCTTTTCGACTATTTCTCAAAGAGGCTCTTCGATGAAAAATGCCTGACCCTTTATAAAACCCTGGATCTTCCAACCTCAGCTATTTTGATGGAGATGGAGGAGACGGGCGTGCTTGTGGACGTGACATCTCTCCAACACCTTGCCCAGGACCTCACAAGACGTATGACGCTTTTAGAAGGCGAAATCCACGCCTTAGCGGGTAAATCCTTCAATGTGGCGTCCTCCCAACAGCTGGCCCAGGTGCTTTTTGAAGAGCAAGGTCTTGCAACGGGTCGAAAAGGCAAAGCCGGTGCGTTTAGCACGAAGGCAAGCGAGCTTGAGCGCTTGGCCGCTGAGGGCAGTGTCCTAGCGCAAAAGGTGCTCGCGTGGCGCCAGCTGGCAAAGCTCAACAGCACCTATGCCCAGGCCCTTGTGACGCAGGTTAGCCCGCGCACGGGACGCGTGCATACGCATTTTTCCATGACCTCCACAACCACTGGGCGCCTGGCCTCCAGTAATCCTAATTTACAAAATATTCCCATCCGCACAGCCGAAGGGCGCAAGATTCGCCAGGCCTTTGTGCCCAAGCAAGGCATGGTGTTTGTGGCTCTTGATTACTCCCAAATTGAGCTGCGTCTTTTAGCGCACATGGCCCATATGCCCACACTTGTCGACGCCTTTGTTAAGGGCGAGGACATTCACGCACGCACGGCCAGTGACGTCTTCCACGTGCCCCTCGACCAAGTGACTTCTGAGCTGCGACGTAGGGCCAAAGCCATTAACTTTGGTATTATCTATGGGATCAGTGCTTTTGGTTTGTCACAACAACTGCAAATCCCCCAAGGGGAGGCAGCCCAGTACATTAAAGATTACTGTGAGCGCTACCCTGGCATTGTGGCCCATATGGAAGAGGTCAAAGCTTTTGCAACCGAAAAGGGCTATGTGGAAACTTTGGAGGGAAGGCGCTGCTTCATCGAAGGGATCAAGGATCCCAACGCCGCCAAACGTGCCTTTGCCCAGCGTCAAGCCATCAACGCGCCCCTGCAAGGAAGCGCGGCGGATCTTGTGAAGAAAGCCATGATCAAAACCCACGCCCGTATGGTCAAAGACTTTCCCCAGGCCAAGCTCTTGCTGCAAGTTCATGACGAACTGATCTTTGAAGTGCCCGCCGAGGTCGCAGGCCTTTTCACTGTCACCATGAAAGAGATCATGGAAGGCGTTGCAACCCTGAAAGTGCCCTTGGTTGTGGACTTTGGTATGGGGCATACGTGGGATGAGGCGTCTGGTTGACCTTACCGATGATCTGTATAAATTTCCTCATCCTCGTCTCCCTGAGGGATTTCTTCAGGCGGGTAGGGGACGTTATAGCTTTCATTAAACCAACGCCCAAGGTCAACGTTTTTGCAGCGTTTTGAGCAAAAGGGGCGAAATTGTGCGTCTGTTAGCTTATGGCAAAGTGGACATTGGGACATGGCGTGCTCGCGTTAGTTTATTCAAGGGCATTGAGAGTTTGTTTGAGTGAATTTAAACAGAATTCGATCTCTTGCCAAGTGATAATAAGAGGTGGCGCAAAGCGCACGACGGTTTCGTGGGTCTCTTTAGTGAGCACACCTCGTTTCATAAGCCCCTCGCACACGGCGCGTGCCTTAGCACGGCTGGCGTCGATCTCAATGCCAATAAGAAGCCCCTTGCCCCGCACTTCTTTGATGAGGGGAGAATGGATCTCTTTGAGGGCTTTCATGAATTTCTCACCCATGATGGCCGCGTGGTCGCTTAAGCGCTCATCCTCCATCAATGCAAGGGTCTCTAAGGCCACGCAGCATCCAAGAGGGTTGCCGCCAAAGGTCGAGCCATGGCTGCCTGGGGTCATAAGGCTCAAGACGTTTTTTGTGGACAAGAAGGCGGATACCGGAAAAAGCCCGCCGCCTAAGGCCTTGCCTAGGATAAGGCCATCAGGTTTAAGACCGTCATGCTCAAAGGCAAAACGTTTTCCCGTGCGCCCAAAACCCGTTTGGATCTCGTCCAACAAAAGCAACACTTTGTGGCCCTTGCAAAGGCTTTGAACCTTTTGAAGATAGCCCTCTGGGGGTGTTTTAATGCCGGCCTCTCCTTGGATGGGCTCCATGAGGACTGCGCACGTATAGGGCGTGATCGCTTGGGCCAGGGCTTCCACGTCCCCATAGGGAACAAGACGAAAGCCAGGGGTGAGGGGGCCAAAGTCAGCTTGGTACGCAGGTTCGTCGGAAAAACTCACGATGGTTGTTGTGCGTCCATGGAAATTACCAGCCACAACGATGATTTCAGCTTTATCCTTAGGGATTTCTTTGGCGCGGTATCCCCAGCGGCGCGCCGCCTTAATGGCTGTTTCCACAGCTTCTGCGCCCGTGTTCATGATAATGCCCATCTCAAGATCAGAGAGCAGACAAAGTTTTTCAAGAAGGCGTCCAAGGGGCTTTGTGTAAAAGGCCCGCGAGACAAGGGAGAGAATGTTGGCTTGCTTGCAAAGGGCAGCCGTGAGGCGCGGGTGGGCGTGTCCACAACTGACGGCGGAGTAGGAGGACATCATATCAAGGTAGCGCTTGTCTTGGTCATCCCATAGCCATACTCCTTCGCCCCGGGTGAGGACCACAGGAAGGGGATGATAGATGGGGGCACCGTAGAAAGCTTCCCGCTCAAAGACGTTTTGTATCACCATCAGCTAACTCTTTCAGGGCAATAAGGCAAAAGCCAAGGATTCAATCAGATTGCTTGTTATGTTATCACGGTCCCGGGTTGGGTTAAACTCCATGATTTCAAGTCCACAAAATCCTTTTGCGCCCTTAACATGGTGAAGTGCGCTCACAACCTCATCAGGGTATAAACCACCTGTCTCAGGCGAGCCAACCCCTGGTGCAAAAGCGGGATCAAAACCATCAAGGTCAATGCTCAGTCCAAATCCCTTTGTGCCTGCCTGAACGCGCGCAATCGCCTCCTGAAGACAGGTCTCAAACCCCCGGGTGCGAATCTCGTCCATGAAGTAAATACGTACACCAAGACGTGCAAGGAGAGCTTCCTCGCCTGCCTCAAAGGAGCGCACCCCCATGAGGACCACGTGTTCCGGGGAGAGGGTAGGGGTGGCGGGGTCGGTAATATGGATAAGTGCGTCTTCACCGTATCCCAAAAGGGTCGCAACGGGCATGCCGTGGTAGGCTTGGGAAGGACTTGTCTGGGGGGTATGGGCATCCATGTGGGCGTCAAACCAAATAAGACCGAAGGCGCCACGCGCATCCAGTGCATCACTGATGCCCTGCCATGTGCCAATGGCAATGCTATGATCCCCTCCGATCACACAGGGAAAGCAATTCTCGTGGGTGGCACGGCGTGTCACTTTCGCGACATTTTGAGCATGTGACGTGATCATGGCAAGGGTGGCTTTTCCCAAAGGTATGTGTTGGCCAACAAAGGAGATGGGTGTTGGGACGCATTTCCATGACACAGGTAGTGTGCTGCGCGCGGCCAAGTGACCCGTGAGATCTTTTTCATACATGAAGCTTGGACCAAATTCCGTTTCTCGGCGCTTGGCGCCCCACCCGGAGCTGGCACCTATGAGGATAATTTTTTCAAAAGAACTCAAATCCATATTTTAACGTAATACACAGTCGCATACTCCATCTTCGTGCCTGGTGCCTTAATAAAGCCTTAACGGGTCGTCTGTCTTTGTCTGCGTGTAATTGATTTTACACGCAAGAAAAGCGTGTTAGAATCACCTCACAGGGAAATAAAAGGATGCGTAATGTGAGCCTAGGTGAAAAAGTAGGCCTTAATAGCCTATTCAAAAAACAACACAAAATCCGTTTTGGCATTTTGGTCATCTTTGTCGGACTGTTAATCGTTTCCCTTGCGCTGACGACGACCTATACAAGGTGGAACATCCAAAGCGCCATTGATTCAACCTCCCAGGACCTTATCACCAAAACACAAAAATCCATCATGGATGATACCCTTGCTTACTTTACGCCCGCCATGAGTATCATGGAGCTAGGGGCACGTGTTGAAAGTGTGTCTGACAGGCACATACTTGATAGCGCTCCTTTGTTTGCTTTTTTAAAGGGGAGCTTTGACGCCCTTCCCCAGAGCAGCCTTATCTTTGCCGCCGATGAAGATGGCAATCTTTTGTCCATCTCAAAGGTTCCTGAAAAGCGGGTGCTGCTTTATACGCCTGATAGACCCATTCCCCATGGAAGCGCCTTTGTGGTGGATGTGGTGGATCGCAGGAATGGTTATCACGAGTGGCGCTCTTACGTGAACGCGCAAGGTCAAGAAATAGGGCGCGAGTACAGGCCCCCAGTTGCACAGGGCTTGGAATACGATAACCGCAAACGCGACTGGTATGTGCGTACGAAGGAGCTTGGCAAGTCAAACTGGTCTAACGTGTACGCGAGTTGGTTTTCAACCCAGTTTGTGATTACAGCGTCGGTGCCCCTCAAAGATTCCCAGGGGCGCTTTTTTGGTGTGCTTGCGTGCGATATCGGCATCGAGCAACTGTCCCACCTCCTTGCAAAGCAAAAGGCTAGCCGTTCGGGGCTAAACTTTATCATCAATGACAGAGATGAACTCGTGTCGTTTCCCGATGTAAACGAGACCTATGTGACCTATACAGATCCCGTGACAAAACAGGAATCTGTGCGCCTTGCAAAGGTCACGCAAATGGGGGACACGGCAATTTCCAACGCCTATGAGCTTTATAAAAAGAATCGTCTGTCCCACTTTCGCTATGAGCGTGACGATATTGAATACGTTGCGCATTTTTCGCATTTTCCGGGCACATTTTCACGCGACTGGACCTTGGGGCTTCTGGCGCCCTATGATGACTTTGTGGGGCCCATCCGGGAGACAAGCCAAGACGTTTTGATGATTTCGCTCCTTATTTTGGTTGTCTCCATCATTCTTTTGATTGTCTTTGCCCAGAAGATTTCCTATCCCATCGAGACATTAGCAGGCCACATGCGCCGCATGAAGGACTTGGATTTAGACGCGCCGTCTCCCTTGAATTCTCAGTTCGCCGAAATAACCCAGATGGAAAATGCCCTCAACGCCATGCGAGAAGGGCTTTCCGCCTTTGGGAAATTTGTGCCCAAAACACTGGTGCGCACGCTCGTACAGCAAGGCGGAAACGTGATGCTGGGTGGCGAACGGCGCAAGCTGACCATCATGTTTTCAGATATCGAGAGCTTTACGTCCGTTTCTGAGAAGATGGAGTCGGGCGCGCTCATGAACCATTTGTCCAATTACATGAGCGAGCTCAGTGATATTATTCTGGCCCACAAAGGGACCATCGATAAATTCATTGGAGACGCCATCATGTCCTTTTGGGGTGCGCCCGAAAAGGATCCAAAGAACGCCCAAAATGCGTGTAAGGCGGCTCTTTTGTGCGTCCATCATTTGGCTGAGCTCAACCGCAAGTGGGAGGCGTCAAAGCTCCCACGGCTTAATACGCGCTTTGGTATTGATTACGGCGAAGTGATTGTAGGAAACATGGGATCATCTGATCGCATGAACTACACGGTCATTGGTGACCATGTGAATTTGGCCTCACGCCTTGAGGGGATTAATAAGCTCTATGCCACCACCATTTGTGTCAGTGAGTCCGTGTACAAGGAGATCAAAAAAACCTTCCTGACACGCCCCATGGACATTGTGGCTGTGAAGGGAAAAGAAAAGGGCGTGCATATTTTTGAGCTTGTGGCGCAGTTAGGGGAGGATCCCCTCCTTAAGGCAACTCCTGAGCAAGTTGAGTGGTGCCAGATCACAACCCACGCCTTCGAAAAATACTTGCACAAGGACTGGGAAGGTGCCATAAAACTTTATGAAAAAGTGTTGCTGCACAAGCCGGCTGATCCCCTTTCTCTCTTGTATATTGAAAGGTGCCGCGCCTTGATCGCTCACCCACCAGAAGGTGAGTGGAGCCCTATTCAGCGGATGCACACAAAATAGTTTAGACAAGCGGAGCATTGTTTTTATTACACAGCCCCCCCCTCACTCTCCTATTCTGAGTCTTAACGGCGTGTCTAAACGTTATGGGCAGGACGTTTGGGCCCTGCGTCACGTCACCTTTGACGTCAATGCTGGGGAGATTCTTGGTATTGTTGGGAAAAGTGGTGCGGGGAAAAGCACACTTTTGCGATGTTTGAACGGCTTAGAGATCCCGGACGAAGGCTGCGTGTCTTTTGAGGGGCGCGTGCTCAAAGAAATGCCACCTGTAGAGCTGAGAGACCAGCGCCGACGTATTGCCATGATTTTTCAACAGTTTCATTTGCTGCGCCGGCGCACGAGTCTCGAAAATGTCATGCTGCCTCTGGAGATGGCAGGTGTGCGTTCAAATACTGCCCACGAGAAGGCGAGAGCCTGTCTAGACCTTGTTGGCCTTTCACACAAAGAAAACGCCTATCCCGGAGAGCTCAGCGGTGGGCAGGCCCAACGTGTAGCCATCGCCAGAGCCCTGGCCAGCGATCCCCATCTTCTCTTATGCGATGAGGCAACCTCCGCCCTTGACCCCGAAACTACCCAGGACATTTTAGCATTACTGGCCCATCTGAATCACACCTTGGGATTAACCATGGTGCTGATTACCCATGAAATGGCCATCGTGCGTGACCTTTGCACCCACGTTGTGGTTTTGGACCAAGGACGTGTGGTGGATCAGGGCCGCGTCGACGAAGTTTTTGTTGCGCCAAAAAGCGAGATGACCAAATCCCTTGTGCAGCACTTGTTTAATGCGCGCGTTCCCCGCGTTGTCATGGAGCGCTTACAGGACACGCCCCAAGGTGCCAAAGAGCTTGTGGCGCGTCTTTTCTTTACGGGCGCCCAGGCGGCTGAGCCTGTTATTGCAGGACTTGTGCGCGATGAGGGGATGGATGTGAGTATTTTGGGCGGAACCCTCGACCCATTGGGTGGAACCATTTGTGGGACGCTCATTATCAGTCTGCCCCTCAAAGAAGAGACACTCACGCGCCTGAATCATTACCTTACACCCAAAGGTGTTCAGGTCTCACTTGTGGGGTACGCGCCATGACAGATTTGATCCTTAAAGGACTGGGGCAGACTTTACTGATGGTAGGGGTGGCAACCCTGGCCGGATTCCTTGTGGGCGTACCCCTCGGGACAGCCCTATACGGCGCCACAAAGCGTGCGCTGTTTCAAAACCGCGTGCTTTATGCGCTGGCTGATTTCATTATTAACGCCCTGCGCTCCATTCCTTATATTATTCTCGTGATTTTGCTTTTGCCCCTGACGCGTCTTTTGGTGGGTACATCCTTGGGCACCTGGGCCGCCAGCGTTCCCCTAGGGGTTGCCGCCATTCTTCTCATGGCGCGCCTCACCCAAGACGCCCTGCGCCAATTGCCAGACGGCCTTTTGCATGCCGCCCAGTCCATGGGGGCCACGCGCCGCCATATGATCACCAAGGTGCTACTTCCTGAGGCCCTTCCAGCCCTTGTGTCGGGGGCGACCTTAGTCATCATTAATCTCATTGGCTTTTCTGCCATGGCAGGCGCTGTGGGCGGAGGCGGTCTTGGAGACCTCGCGATCCGCTATGGGTACCAACGTTATGACGTTCTTGTGATGGTTGAAATTGTGGCAATTCTCATTGTCCTGGTGCAGCTTGTGCAAAGCCTGGGACATTTTCTGACAAAGCGATTGGAGAAATAACATGTTGAAGAAGCTCAAGTATGTGGGCGCCGTCGCCCTTGTGTCGTTTGGCCTAGGGCAGGGCGCTCTAGCCGCCGCCCTTAAAGTAGGTGTCACAGCAGGCCCCCACGCGCAAATCATGGCACACTTGAAGGAGCGCGCCGCGAGCCAAGGCCTTACCCTCGATGTGATTGAGTTTGACGATTTTGTGTTGCCTAACACGGCGCTTTTTGAAAAAGAGTTGGACGTGAATTCCTATCAACACGAGCCCTATCTGACGGAGCAAAACCAAGCGCGCGGGATGGATCTTGTGTCTGTGGGCAAGACCATCATTTTGCCACTGGGGCTCTACAGCAAGACCCTGAAAAAGATTGAGGATGTCCCTTACGGCGCCAAGATCGCCATCCCCAGTGACGTCAGTAACGGCGGGCGGGCACTGCGTCTTCTTGAAAAGGCCGGCGTCTTAACCCTTAAAAAGGACGCGCCCATGAGCCCAAGTGTTCTTGATATTGCCCAAAATCCAAAGCATGTGAAGCTTGTGGAAGTGGACGCCCCCCATGTGCCAAGGGCGCTTGATGATGTGGATCTGGCGGCCATCAATACGGACTGGGTGCTTGTGTCTGGCATTGACCCCAAGAGTGCGCTTGCGCGTGAAGGCGAGGACTCCTTATACGCAAATCTTTTGGTGGTGCGAAAGGGCGATGAAAAACGCCCGGAGATAGTGAAGCTCGTGTCCCTCTATCACGCGCCAGAGACGGCGGCGTTTTTGGAGAAAACATTCCACGGTGCGGTCATCCCTGCGTGGCAAACCGTCAAGGCAACCGAGAAGGCGCCTTGCGGGCCGTCTGGGTCTTAAAAACAGTTTTCGTTAAAGTTAAGGGGGCCTCGCCGCAACAAGCAGCGAGGCCTTTTTACTATGGCAGTGGGTTGAGATAGGTTGAGGGTGTGTATGTCCATTTGGGCATTGGGTCAAAGCAATCTGGGACGAACTCGACAAAAGAAATTCTACCGGAGCCCTCAGAAAAGGGAAATTTTTCAGGCGAGCGTCCAAAGGGGCGTTTCATATGCTTCTTATTAAGGGCGTGCATGACGTTTGACGCGCTTCCATAACCAAGGTGCTCAGCGCGGATGGTGAGAAAGGAGGCCTCCAAAAGAAATCCTGTGATGCGCTGGCGCGTGAGATCTGCTCCTTCCTTCAAGTTCCGGATGAAAAACGCGCTCATGCGGTCGGGATTTTCTTCAATACGCATCCTGATAGCATGATCAATGATAGCGTCATCTATGGCAGGATCGGCGCCAAGCATGCCATAAACCCAGGCGTCAGAGCGTGGGGCAAATCTTAGGGATTGGAGACGGGCTTCAGTGTTTTGGATCTCAGCGGCTTCTATGAGCTGAGGGCGAGTAAGGCCCATGGCGGCGGGAAGCAAATTCTGTGCTTCATCTGAGTCACAGCCTTTAAGAATTGACTGATAAAGATCTGCGTTGTGGCGATTTATGTGTGCGCGCATGCGCAGGGCCGCCCCCAGATGACGGGACGCGAATCCAAGGCTTGAGACGTGCTCGAGCTCTTCGGGTGTTGGGCGATACCACTTGAGGGGTGCACGAAACTGGCTCATTTCATGTGTGCCGGCACAGGGCTTGACGAATTCGCGTAAAGCGTCTGCAGATGTCACGGGTACATAAGTCGTGTCATAGCCGCAATACCCGCCGATGATATCTTGAAGTCTTATTTTTCCTGATCCGAGCTCGTCCATTGAATCGTAGGACGCTTGAGCATGGGACGCAAGTGAGAGAACGCTCAGCATGATGGATGCTGTATAAAGGACACGTTTCATGGTGTTTTCCCTCTTGAGTTAAGCCAGCCAACCCATACAAGCTTTTGTTCCTAGTGTCAAAGGTGACTCAGAACTAGTCCGCCTTCCTACCAAACACCTGTGTCCAGTACTTTTGTCCACCAAGGGCAGTGACGATAATCCCAACACCCAGCTCGTTAAACTCAGGCTTTAAAATATTAGCTTTGTGTTCGGGGGAGTTCATGAGTCCCTCGACGGCCTCCTCCATGGATGAATACTTCACAGAAGAAGGGGTGATGCCCCGCTCGGTCACTCGGTAGGCAGCTGTGGACATATATAAGTTCTCCCCGGCCATGGAGCCGTTGTAGCGCCCTTCAATGCGATCCCCAAAACTCTTGCCTTCAATCTCATGGGCAAAGGTGAAGGTATCAGCCATTTTTTGTGAGTGTTCGCGGGCGATCTGTGCAAGCAGCGGGTTCCATGCGAGAAGCCCAAGGCCATGCGCCTCACGACGCGCGTTGGTCAGATCAAAGAATAAGCGCTCTTCTTCCTCTTGTGTTGGGGCAGGCGCTTGGGAAGGGCTAGCGACTTGCGGTGTTGGCCCAGACGCGCTGCGCACCGTGGACGCAGCCTGCCTTTCTTCCTCAAAGAGCCTCATGGCTAGTTGATAGTCCTCGTCGCCAGCGTTCATGTGTGGTGCATGGGTGGTCCCAAGGAGGGAAGGCGTTACGGTCGTGGGCACAAACCGCGCTTGTCTTTCTTCTTCAAAGAGGCGCAGGGCAAGTGCTAAATCACCTTCTGTGTCTTGCGGGGCGTGCGATGTTGGCTGAGGGGCTGGTGCGGCCGCAGGGCGTGTGGTTGGCGCCTGATACCCTTCTTCAGAAATGCGCAGGGCAAGGAGGAAATCAGCGTCGGGTTCAGACATTCTTGGAGTGCTTGTGTTCCCCTCGGACAGCTGACGGGCAAAGAGATAATCGCTTGTGGCTTGATCCTGGGCGCCTTGGGTTGCGAACATGTACGCAACGGGTGCGTAGAAATCGTCTAAGGGCATTTGCTGACCCAGGGCGCGCAGATCATGGACGCTGACTCTTGCCGCAGCGGCCATGGCGTTCATTTGCTCGTCTGAATAATGGGTCGCGCTGGCCATGAGCGAACCGCTTGCAAGAAGTGAAGCGAGGAGAATTTTCTTCAGATTTTTCATGGGAGTCGTCCTATTGCTTGGAGTGATGGACAGAAGAGCTGAGGGGAGGCTGTCGCAAAAACCCTCAATCCACTTCTATATATAAGAAGATCTTTCATCTTTTCAAGTTTTTTTTGACAGTAATTTTCGATGAAAAAGTCTATTGCGGTATAAAAGGAAGTATGACAGATACCGGAATCTTCTTTTCTGGTATCTGTCACAGTGAATATTCTTAGGCTTTTTGTTCTTCCACAGCGTTGCCTGGGTCATAGACTGTGCTTATGAGCCAAACATTTTGGCGACGGTTGTAGGGGCTTTTTTTGCGCTTGATCTCAATGCCGCGAAAGCCAAGGGAGGCAAGCTTTTCTTGGACAAGTCCTTTTTGAATCTCAACGGCCATATCGCTCCACAAGAAATTAAGGCAAGAGCCAGTCATAAAGGACTCATAACCATAGAGGATGCCACGTACAGTTCCCCCTCTAGAGACGGCCTTTGTGACCTCTTCTTGTGTCTCATAAACATAAGAATAACCCTGGCGGTCACGCACCAAAATTTTACCGTCGTCTCCTGGCTCTGATGCGATCACTGAAAATGTTTTGTCATCCAATTGACCGAAATCAGCTTCAATGGAGCCCATAAGAGGGGCGAATCTTCTTTTTGGATCAACACTTAATTGCGATAAAACATTGACTTCAAACCTCAGACGTTGAATAAGTTGCGTGCGCACGAGGCTGGGCTTCGAGCCCACATAAAAGTTAATGAGCTGAGTGAGGGGCTTTTTGAAGGCATTGGCCGCATCAATATAGGACTGGGGTACGCCGTCAAAGTTCACATTGTCGCAAACAGCAAGTTTGGTGGCGCTGAGAACTTCGTTAATATCCATGGTGCCTTGGAACGGATTCTGGCGCCTTTGTTCATTCAGGGTCTGCTCCCTTTCCTCTTTGCTTGCCTTGGCGGGAAGATAAGCCATGCCGACACAAGGGTGCCACTCAATGTCAACCTTGTTCTGACCAGGGATCATATGCTTTGTGAGATTTTGAAGCACGCTTGAAATATGGTCTTTTGTGCGATCACCCGTTTTTTGGTCAAAGGTAAATAGCCTTTCAAGATAAACGCTTTTAATCGTGCCTGGAAATTCAAAGGTTTCCGCGTCCGCTTGCCAGTGACGTTTTGCAAGTTTTGGGTTGTCACAGGGGGCGATGTCAACGGTGATGGCTTTTCCCGAGAATGTACCCGCGTGGGAAAGGTCTGCGTTTGCCTCCTGGTAAACTCTTTTTACGAGAGGTTGGGACAAATGTCCGCCTCGGGTCGAGCCAATGACAAGATGGAGATCTTGTGCAGAGTCATCGGACGCTGAAACAAATGGTGTGAGTTGAAAAAAAACGCCTAAGGCAACAAGGGTTTTACGCAAGATGTTCTTACTCCGTTCGCGTGCTGGGACATACAAATAAAGCAGCACTGGGTCTGTCCGCTGCCTTAAATAACACAGCCTCTTATTACTGTCAAATAGAATAGTAAAATGATCAGGGGGTAATTAATATGCGATCACGCCCATGTAAAAGTATTTGGGCGCCATTTTTATGCGTGACAGCACCCGCCTGACCTTATGGGATGGGGGCGAGATATGTGGACGGCTTATAGGTCCACACGGGCATCTCGTCAAGGTAGTCAGGTTCTGCAGTTACAAACCGAGATATATTTGTCCCATCATGCATGACAAAATCTTTTAGACTGATGCCAAAGGGGCGCTGAAGGCCTTTCTTTTTGACGGTTTCCATGACATGGGAATTGTCCTCAAAGCCCAGGCGGTTTGCGCGGCTGAGTCTGTCGGTGATTAAACCGGTCAACTCACTGAGAAAACCTGTGAAACGCATGCGGGTAATATTTGTGCCTTCCCGCAAGTTCCGTATGAAAAAGGAGCTCATTTTGTCTGGGTTTATGAGAACACGTGCCCTCATGTTGGCGTTGATGGCGAGATTGTCAAGGATTGGGTCAGTGCCCAGCATGCCAAAGATCCAGGCGTCTTCCCTTGGCGCATTGGTGAGAAACTTGAAGCGTTCCTCCACATCCGCAATCTTTGCTGCCGCTCTGAGTTGCCCGTTCGAAAGGCCCAGGGCCGCGGGAAGCAAACGCTGGGATTGGGGGATACTACTGTCTTTGAGCACTCCTTGAAGAAGCGGCGTCTTCTCAGTCGTCAGATGCGCACGCATGCGTAGGGCCGCGCCCAGATGACGAGGCTCGAATCCCATGGCCGTGATAGAAGTCAACTCCTCGGGTGTTGGGCGGTACCACCTGAGGGGTTCGATAAACTGACCCAACTCCGTGTCTGGGTTGCACGGAGAGACAAAGGCCTTAAGATGTGGCACGAGGTCTTCGGGGATATATGGCACGCCGCCTTCCTCCTGGCCAAGAGCCACGAGCACGCTAACAGGCCGAACCGTTTCGCAGTCCGAGTCAGAGTCTGAGTCTGAGCTTGTCAGCTCATCAATTTTACGTTTGAGTGGATTTGAGGCATGGACTGAGCTGCAAGCAATGAGAGTGGCAAGGGTAAAAGAGGTGATTGTGCGCATGGTGTGTGACTCCTGGAAAAACCGCACCGATTCTCCATCACTAGCCCCTTCTTCCTCATTTGTCAAAAAACAATTTCCTATAAACGGCCAGGGAGTTACAGGTAATGCCTTTAAAGGCGGGCGGGGGTAAGCCAGGGTGCGATAACACGCAGGCGACCCTTGGAAGCGCCGTCAGCGCCTTCATGGACAAGACCGTGCAGGACAAGCCCCCGCATATGCTGGACCTGCCTCATGAGGGGAGACGCGCCAATAATCCCCAGGGCCGCGTAACGAGAACTGTATCCGAGGGTTTCATCGAAAACCGCGTTCCATAAAAATGTTGCGATGCGTTTTTTTGTGAGCTCATCGCCCGCGCAGACCATGTTGAGGAGAGTCTTCTCTGTTTGGGGACGGTTTTCACCCAAGAGGCGCCGCATGTGGTGGGTCATCACCTGCATATCGATATCGGGATCAAGGCCAATGTGCGCGTAAATCCAGGTGTCTTCCCTTGGGCAGCGCTTGAGAAATTCTAGGCGCTGCCCAAGGGGAAGGGTGGCTGCGTGCGTCAGGTCTTTCGCGTGCGCGCCCGAGGCGGTGGCCAGCAAAGTAAAGGCGTCCTCCCAAGAGGCATCTGCCAAGATCCCATGAAGCGTTGGTGCGTGCGCAGGTGTGATAAAGGCGCGGTAGCGAAGTGCCGCCCCCATATGCGCGGGCTCAAATCCCCACGACGTGACGGTTTCCATCTCATCCTTGCTTGGTGCGTACCAGTCGTGAGCTCTTTTGAGAGAGGCGTCGTCACACGCCTCACATATGTGGGAGGTGCCTTCATGGCATGACGCGAAGGTGTCCTCAGGCGTCAGGGCAACAAAGGTTAGAAAAACCCAAACATAGAACATGCCGTCACCTCATGTAAGGCCGCGTATGTTTTTCATTCTAAAGGGTTATGCAGGAAGGTCAATGGCATCTCTTTGTACGGACAAATGGTCACGCGCCCCGCCTTTGGAAAGAAAAGCGAGGCGGCTTATGATTACTCTACAGAGCGGTGCTGGGACGGTGTATAGGTCCATGCGGGCAAAGGAGCCCAGAAGTCTGGATAACGCGTGGTGATGCGTGTGACATTGCCGTCTCGGCTGCGATCAAGCAGAAACCCAAAGGGCGGTAGCACCTTCTTTGCGTCGAGGGTTCTTGCCAGACGTGACTTCTGGCGAAATCCAATTTTTTCAAAACGGGCTTTTTTATCACTTAAATATTCATCCACACCCAAAGGATCCGTGTGGAGAAGAAAACTTGTCAGGCGCATGCGCGTGAGCGTATCACCATGCTTGAGGCTCTTGACAAAAAATGCGCTCATGCCGATGGGATTCATAAGGATGCGTTCTCTCACGTGGTGCTCCAAGACGGCGCTATCAATGAGGGGATCAGAACCCAGCATGCCAAGGACCCAGGCGTCTGGGCGTGGTGATTTCTTGAGGAATGTGAGGCGTGCACTCAGATCTTCAATGCCTGCTGCTTCCTGCAGAACCTCATGGGAAAGCCCCAGTGATGCAGGTAAAAGATCCAAAGACATTTGCCACGTTGCGTCCTCAAGAACAGCCTTTAAAAAGGGCGCGTTCTCACTTGTAATGGAGGCGCAAAAGCGCAGGGCTGCCCCCAGATGTGAGGGGGAAAAATCATGGGAAAGAACAGCGCGAACATTTACCGCCGTGGGCGTGTACCATTTAGAGGAGGCGATGAACTGGTGGAGGTCCCCTGGTTTGCTTAAGGATTTTATTGTGAGGATGCCCTGTACTATCTCGGGCATGGTTGATAATGCCGCAGGCACGGTTCTCTTTGGTTTTGAGGATGCGGGCTCAACAACGTCAAGGACTCCGCTTGATGCGTAAAGGGGAATATGTGCCAGAGTAACGCAAAGTGTAAGGGCTTTAATGTGTTTCATGAAATGTTCTCTTTTTAAATACAGAATGTATTTGTGTCTTGTTTTGGCTTTTGTCAATAAAAAAATTGACAAAAAAAGGAAAGCAATTAAGAGAGATATAGAGAAGTGGCTATTTTAAAACATAAAAACGTAGGGGCGGGCGTTGATTTTGACCGCACATGTCTTCTGTCCCTAGGATGCGCGCGCCAGTGGCTGCTCTGGCCATAAAAGACGCGCTTCTTCACGGTGCACCTGGATCAGAAGACGGATTTTTGCCAAGGCGCTAAGCTGAAACGGATCGAGTGGATAGACGGGAATGCCCAGATCCTCAAGCACCTCACCCGAGGGGTGGCGCGCAATTTGCGCGTGGGGCGTAAGGCGCAGGGCAAAGGTGAGGGGGGCTTGGGATGCCCACTGGTCCGGGCGCAGCTGGGCAATGCCAAGGCCGCGCACTTCCAAGAGACGGGCGCCTTCTTTTGGGCCACGCACAACAAGGCCTTTGTTGCCATTCACAATTTCACACACGTCGTCGGCCACGAGGCACGCACGCCGTTCCATAATCAGGCGCAGGGCAAGGTCTGACTTCCCGCAGCCCGAAGGGCCCAGGAGTAAAATGCCACATCCCTCCTTATAAAGGGCCGTTGCATGGATGGTTTGTGCCTTGGAAAGGTCCGTGAGGGTCGTCACCGGCGAAAGCCTCCTGATATAAATTTATTTTTCCATTCTAACCTGTGTTGCATTTTCTGCCAATCGAGGTTATCAAGGACAAGTCGGTTAGATAAACAGTCACGCATGCGGGCGTGGTGAAATTGGCAGACACGCCAGATTTAGGTTCTGGTGACGCAAGTCGTGGGGGTTCAAGTCCCTCCGCCCGCACCATTTCTTGACGAAAATTAGCAACATTAAGGATTGAGAGCACATGGAAATCAAAGCCCTGAGCAGTGAAGGCTTGAAAAGAGCGTTTAAAGTCACCGTTCCTAAGTCCCATTTGGACTTACGTTTGAACGAGAAGCTGACGAAGATTGGTCAAACTGCAAAGATCCCTGGGTTCCGTCCCGGCAAAGCGCCACTTCCCATCCTGAAGCAAAAGTACGGCGCAAGCGTACAGGCTGAGATCCTCGAGGCGGCTGTTCAAGACGGCGTTGATGCCATTGTGAAGGAGCACTCTCTTAAGATTGCCCTGCGTCCCGACGTAAAAATTGAATCTTTTGAGGAGAAGGGCGACCTGCTCCTTGAGATCAACTTCGAAATTCTCCCTGATATAACGCCTCCAAAGCTTGAGAGCCTGAGCTATGAGCGCTTAAAGAGTGACGTACCTGCGGACGAGCTTGATAAGGCGCTCGAGGGTCTTCGTGGTGCCAATGCCATCACTGAAGAAATTAAGACAAAACGCGCCGCCAAGAAGGGCGACGTTGTTATCATTGATTTTGAAGGCTTTATTGACGGTGTTGCCTTTGATGGCGGAAAAGCCCAAGGCGCACGACTAGAGCTTGGTAGCGGCACGTTTATCCCTGGGTTTGAAGAGCAAATTGAGGGTCACAAGCCAGGTGATGCCTTTGATATTACTGTGCCTTTCCCCGCTGACTACCACTCAAAGGATCTGGCAGGTAAAGACTCTGTCTTTAAGATTGTTTTGACGGCGATCCATACAAAGGTTTTGCCTGAGCTTGATGACGCCTTTGCAACAAAGGTTGGCTTTAAGGACTTGGCAGCCCTACGTGAGGCAGCGAGCCGTGAAATCGGCGGAGAGCGCGAGCGCATGTCTTTCCTTGTTGCCAAGCGTGCTGTCCTTGATGACTTGGCCCAGAAGTGTAAGTTCGATGTGCCCCAAGGCTTAGTGGACGCAGAGTTCAAGAGCATCTGGCAGCAGTATGAAGCGCGTCTTGGTGCCGACAATGATGACGTGAAGGATGGAAAGGGTAAGGCCAAGAAGCCTTCTCAAAAGGAAATCGACAATGATCGCGCTCAGTACCAAGAGATTGCCAACCGCCGCGTGCGCTTGGGTCTGGTCCTTGCGGAAATTGGACGCGCGTATGAGGTCGGTGTGACACAGAAGGAACTGGAGCGCGCCATCATTGATACCGCGCGTGCATATCCATCTCGCTACCGCGAAGTCATTGAATACTTCCAAAAGAATGAGGCCGCCCTGGCAAGCCTTCGTGCCCCTATTTTCGAAGATAAGGTGGTTGCGCTTATTTTGGACAAGTCCAAGTCAACCTTTAAGGACGTGCCCCTCGACGATCTCGTTGCCGCTTATAAAGAGGTAACAGAAGGAGACGACGAATAAGGCCTTGCTACATCTTAAAAAAGATACTTTTTCTAGCCAAGCGTCTTAATAAAGGTTGATTCTTTGCGGGACGCTTGTCTAGAATGTAGTGTAAGAAAAAAATATAACTAGGAGTATCTTGAGCATGAGAGATCTTTTCGACACGTTTCAAAACACACTTGTTCCCATGGTGTTGGAGCAAACTAACCGTGGAGAGAGGTCCTTTGATATTTACTCTCGCCTTCTCAAAGAGCGTATCGTTTTTTTGACCGGTGAGGTGAATGATGACATTGCGGCGCTCATTTGTGCACAATTTCTGTTCTTGGAATCCGAAAACCCCAGCAAAGAAATTTCTTTCTATATTAACTCACCAGGCGGCGCTGTCACGGCAGGCTTTGCCATGTACGACACCATGCGTTACGTGCGTTGTCCTGTGGCAACCATGTGTATTGGACAAGCTTGCTCAGCTGGATCTCTCCTTCTCACAGCAGGTGAGCCCGGCATGCGCCGCGCCCTTCCCAATTCTCGCGTGATGATTCACCAACCCCACGGTGGCGCCAGAGGTCAAGCAACGGACATTCAAATCCAAGCGAAAGAAATCCAAGAGATGAAAGAACGTCTCCACCGGATTTACGCAGAAACAACAAAGCAGCCCATTGACGTGATTATTCCTGCCATGGAGCGCGATAATTTTATGTCGGCGGAGCAGGCCCTGACCTTTGGTCTGATTGACGAAGTTGTGGCACCACGAAAGCATAAGCAAGCGGCCTAGGGAAATATGCCCAATTGTTAAAAAACGTTTTAAAATTATCTTGCTTTGTTAACGTTTTTTTATGAACTTTAGGGCATTCTGAAACCATGGGAGCGGGAAATTATCCCACACTCGTGAGGGTCGCAAGGCACGGGTAGAAAGTGAAGAGAGATGAGCAAATCAGACATGGATAAAGGTAAAGAAGGTCTCCACTGTTCTTTTTGCGGAAAGAGCCAGCACGAGGTCAAAAAGCTTATCGCAGGTCCAAGCGTTTTTATCTGTGACGAGTGTGTTGACCTGTGTCTTGAAATCATTAAGGAAGAGAGCGCCGGGACGGAGACTTTTTCAGACGGCACCATTCCTTCGCCGGCCCGCATTGCCCAGGTCCTGGATGACTATGTCATTGGACAAGAGCGTGCAAAGCGCGTATTAGCCGTTGCGGTTTATAACCATTACAAGCGTATTGATAATCTTCAAAAGAACGGCGAGGTTGAGCTTTCAAAGTCAAACATTTTGCTGATTGGCCCAACGGGTTGCGGTAAGACGCTTCTTGCGCAAACCTTGGCACGTATTCTTGATGTGCCGTTCACCATTGCTGATGCGACGTCTTTGACGGAGGCCGGTTATGTTGGTGAGGACGTTGAAAACATTATCCTGAAGCTTCTTCAATCTGCTGACTATAATGTTGAGCGTGCCCAGCGCGGTATCGTATATATCGATGAGGTGGACAAGATTTCACGAAAATCTGATAACCCATCCATTACAAGGGACGTGTCCGGCGAGGGTGTGCAGCAGGCTCTTCTCAAGATTATGGAGGGCACCGTTGCGTCCGTCCCACCACAAGGTGGGCGTAAGCATCCTCAGCAAGAATTCCTGCAGGTGGATACGACTAATATCCTCTTTATCTGCGGTGGAGCGTTTGCTGGTGTTGATCGGATTGTTGCCTCCCGTGGAAAAGGCACCTCCATTGGCTTTGGTGCGGATGTGCAATCCCCTGACGATCGTCGCGTAGGTGACTTGCTCGCCAGCATCGAGCCTGAAGATCTTTTGAAGTATGGTCTTATTCCTGAATTCGTTGGCCGTCTGCCCGTTGTGGCAACCCTAGAGGATCTGGACGTACCGGCCCTGGTTGAGATTTTAAAAGAGCCAAAAAATGCCCTTTTGAAGCAGTACCAGAAACTTTTTGAGATGGAAGGCGTGCACCTTAACTTTACAGACGACGCTCTTACACGTGTGGCTGAAAAAGCCATTGAGCGTAAGACAGGCGCCAGAGGTCTGCGCTCCATCATGGAAAACGCTCTCCTTGACACCATGTACGACATCCCCAGTGAAGAAGGGATCAAGGAAGTTGTGGTAGGGGCAGAAGTTGTTGATGGCACCGCCGTTCCTCTCTTGATTTATCAAGACGGACATAAGGCATCCGCCGCATCAAAACCAAAGGCAAAAGCCTGATCGTTAAAGTAAGGCAAAGCATAAAAAAGGGCGCCTCATGCGCCCTTTTTTATTTCTCCAAGAGCTTGAGGGGCTTTAAAGACAGGCAAGCTCAGGTGACACGACGCCACTTAGTGAGGACACAGATTGTAAGCTCCCCGTGCAGTTCGCAGCCCGTGCCGGTAGCATGATCCAACATATTCACTAAGTACTGCTACACATCGCTCACTCTTTCTATGATGACAGCGCCCAAGGTCGACTTTAAACGTCTAGGCTTATCAGGGCGGTCAAGGCCTCTAAAAGCTGTGCGACACCGCATGGGCCTTGAAGCGCCTGAATGTGAGCATTAAATGCCTCCCCCGTCACAGGCCGATCCCAACAAGCAACTAGTCTTTTGTTAAAAAGGTGAAGTGTAGGAATCCTAACGCAGATCCATTGTTTGCTTCGATAAGAGTAGTTTTGTCTGGTATGCATCCAAGGCCATGTTTGCCGCACAAGGGAATGAGGCGTTTTTTATCTATCTGGGAGATGCTAAGGGCGGGGTCAACACCCGGAGCTCATTTGGGAGAAGGGTTAATGCCCACAAAAATGGTGCAAGAATTCACAGAGAACCTCTTCCCCTCCCAGTTTACCATGTGCATTTTTTAAAGGGAGAGGAAGGACTATGTTCAGATAATCAATGGCGTATTAAGTGCACGCCCAGGTTTGTGCACTTAATACGCATCCTCAACACACGTCACAATCTGGCTTTTGGAACAATTGCGTCAACGGCATCAACGTCCCCTAGAATCTCTTTCAATTCTGAGATCTCATTATTGTTCAAAGAGGGATTTTTCAGGGTTTGATTAATCTGCATCCGTAAAGCGTCAAGACGTCTACGTGCGTCCGGGGCTTTGGGTGCTCCCGAAATGAGGGCAGATTCATTGATATACGCTTTGATTTGAGATCTCACATCCGCTGTGACCGGCGCAGCCGTAGAAGGCATGACCGCCTCATGAGGAGCTCCTTCCGTTTTTTTCATCAGTGCCGCTTTGACCGTCTCCAAACGCGCCTTTTGGGAAGGGGCGAGGTTTTCATTGGTCATTAACACGTCTAAACGCTTCAAGCTTTCGGGGATCATAGCCTGAGGAAAAGAGGGTGTCAGCATTCTTTCCATCATGACGACCTGACGTTCAAGCCGGTCACCACTCATGGCCGCGGATGCTTGGATGCCCTGGGCTGCCATTGTCATGACAATTAAAGAAAATAATGCAGAAAATATTTTTTGATTTTTCATTTTAATCTCCCAAAATACAGAAATATTTATACTATAGTGCAGGATTCTTAATTTTATGTAAAATCGTCTGATTTTTTAAATTTTTTAATGCGTTTTGCTATCCATGACCTGATGTACAAGCCCCACAAAAGTTAAGCCCTGGCACTGGTGAAGGAGGTCACCTTTTTCAATGGGGGCAGGCGTGACCAAAGGACGCTCGAGCGCCAGGGAGCTTTCAGACAATCAGATGTGCTTACAAAATTTTAGCTCCGGCCGCATGATTGCTCTCTGGCAAAAAGCCAAAGTCCGATCCTCCTGCTTGGAGACAGCGTAACTTTATACGGCGTTAGCTAAAGTTTAGACGGGATGTCAACATCTTGTCTCACGAGCCCCACAAGGCGCAAGGGCGCCTCTGTCCCGTCCTGAATTTTCAGGGGAAGGGCGAGCACAAAGGCGCCCTTGGCAGGCATGCTCGAAAGGTTTGCCACATTTTCAAGCAGCACCTTCCCTTGTCCTAAAAACAATTTGTGTACAATGAAGTCATTTTCAGGTCGGTCGGGTGAGAGGGTATCAATACCTAGAGCCCGCACACCGCGTGCAAGTAACAGCCTTGCGGCGTCCTCACCCACACAAGGAAAGACGTGATTGTTGTGGTAGGCTTTCCTATCTTCCCAGTGGCGCGCCCAGCCTGTGTGAAACACAACGCACATGCCCTTATCAATTTTTTGGTAAGTGTCTTCAAAGGTGAGGATATCGTCGTCGGTAATCGTGTAGTTTGCATGGGCTTTATGTGTCACATCAATGACCACACACGGCATGCACAGATCCTGTAGGGGAAGCGCGTGGATGGGGGTGCCGTCTTTGTAAAGATGTGCGGGCGCGTCCATATGGGTTCCGATACCTGCCTCCATGTGTAGCCCCATGATGCGGAAGGTCTCGTCGTTCCCAGGGGCAGCGTCCTCATCATGCAAGCATTCTTGACCAAAGCCGCATCCGTCGTCCCAGGTTGGTACGCCTGGGTGTAAGGTGTGGGTCAAATCAATGATGGTGAAGGGAAAGATCATGGAGATTAGCCGGGCAAAACATATTGAAATGAGTGTGACGTTGTGGGGCAGAGTTCACAAGTGTTTTGTGCCGTCTAAATCACAACCATATATAAATTAAGACCTTGCCCCTCGTTGAGAGACAGAGGTGCCTTCGCAACAGGCGCCTTTTTTTTACACTAAGTGGGGTCGCGGGGCTTGCGCGGTGGGTTTTTTGTATGCAATGTGTAATCTTATGAGATGATTTAGTTGAGATAAAATGACCTTAGAGCTGCCGCGCGGAGATCTGTACCCCATCTTGCCACTGCGAGATATCGTTGTCTTTCCTTATATGGTTGTGCCTCTGTTTGTGGGCCGTGAGCGCTCTGTGCGTGCCCTTGAGAGCGTCATGCAGGAAGAGCGTGACATCTTGCTTGTGACCCAAAAGGACGCAAGCATTGAGGATCCCAAAGCACGCGATCTTTATACAATTGGCACACTTGCTCGCATCATGCAGCTCTTGAAGCTGCCCGACGGCACTGTGAAGATCCTTGTGGAAGGGCATGCACGCGCGCGCATCCTGCGCTTTTCCGAGGAACGGGAATTTTTCCAAGGCACCATTGAGGTCTTGGACGAGATTAAGGGTGACGCCACAGAGAACGAGGCGCTCATGCGCACGGCTGTGGTCCTCTTTGAGCAGTACCTGAAGCTCAACACTAAGATCCCTCCTGATTTGATGATCTCCATCTCAAAGATTGACCAGCCTGAAAAGCTTGCGGACACTCTGGCCTCCCACCTGGCCATCCGTGTCAGCGAGAAGCAGGACATTTTAGAGATCTCCAATGTGAACGATCGCTTAGAGCGCGTGTGCGCCCATATGGAGGGTGAAATCACCATTCTCCAAACGGAAAAGCGTATCCGTGGACGTGTGAAACGCCAGATGGAAAAATCCCAGCGCGAGTATTATTTGAATGAGCAAATGAAGGCCATTCAGAAGGAGCTCGGGGAAGGTGAAGAGGGCGGTCTTGACGAGATTGCGCAACTTGAGGAGCGTATCGCCAAGACAAAGCTTTCCAAGGAAGGGCGTGAAAAGGCTGTGTCCGAGCTGAAGAAGCTGCGTGCCATGAACCCCATGTCCTCGGAAGCAACCGTTGTGCGCAACTACCTGGAGTGGCTCTTGGATATTCCCTGGAAAAAACCCACCAAGGTCAAGAAAGACATTAATGCGGCTGAGAAGATTCTGGATAAAGACCACTATGGCCTGAAGAAGGTCAAAGAGCGCATCTTAGAGTATTTGGCGGTGCAGGCACGTGTTGGCCAGGTGAAGGGACCTATCTTGTGTCTTGTTGGCCCTCCAGGCGTGGGTAAGACGTCCCTGGGGCAGTCCATTGCCAAGGCGACAGGGCGTAGTTTTGTGCGCATGGCCTTGGGAGGGGTGCGTGACGAGGCCGAAATTCGTGGACATAGGCGGACCTACATTGGCTCCATGCCCGGAAAAGTGATCCAGGGCATGAAGAAGGCTAAAAGCTCAAACCCGCTGTTTCTTCTTGATGAGATTGATAAGCTAGGCGCTGATTGGCGGGGCGATCCCACCTCAGCCCTTCTGGAGGTTTTGGACCCGGAGCAAAATGCGACCTTCAATGATCACTACTTAGAGGTGGATTATGATCTGTCGGACGTGCTTTTTGTGACGACGGCCAACAGCCTTGATATGCCGCAGCCCCTTTTGGACCGCATGGAAATCATTCGCTTGTCTGGCTATACGGAAGACGAAAAGCTTGAGATTGCGCGTCAACACTTGATTCCAAAGCAACTGAAGGCCCATGGCTTGAAGGAAAGTGAGTGGCGCATTACAGATGACGCGCTGCGCCAGCTTGTGCGTCTTTATACCCGCGAGTCAGGTGTGCGTAACCTCGAGCGTGAGGTGGCGAATCTCCTGCGCAAAGCCACCAAGGAGATCATGACCTCAAGCATTGATCACCTCGTTGTGGATGAGAGCAACCTCGAAAAATATGCAGGTATCCCACGCTTCCGTTTTGGTGTCTCAGAAAAAGAGGACCAAATTGGAGCGACCACAGGCCTTGCTTGGACTGAGGTCGGGGGCGAGCTTCTCACCATCGAGGCTGTT
Organism: Pseudomonadota bacterium; assembly: GCA_020161545.1. Classification (GTDB taxonomy): domain Bacteria; phylum Pseudomonadota; class Alphaproteobacteria; order Caedimonadales; family UBA1908; genus JACESU01. The sequence goes on along the minus strand of JAIUNT010000013.1, from coordinate 2,809 downwards.
CTGATTCCTGGTCAGGGAAAAATGAAAATTACAGGTAAGCTGGGTGAGGTGATGCAGGAATCTGTGCAGGCAGCGGCCAGCTACGTCCGCTCGCGGGCACGCCACTATGGCATCGATCCGGCAATCTTTGAAAAGAATGATATCCACGTGCACGTGCCGGAAGGCGCCATCCCCAAGGACGGGCCATCGGCGGGTATTGCCATGTGTACAACCATTGTGTCCCTTTTGACGGGGATTGCGGTACGCAAGGACGTGGCCATGACTGGTGAGGTGACCCTGCGTGGGCGCGTTTTGGCCATTGGTGGTCTTAAAGAAAAACTCCTTGCGGCCCACCGCGGCGGTATTAAGCGCGTTCTGATTCCTGAGGACAATCGCAAGGATCTGCCAGATATTCCCGCCAATGTGACGGAAGGTTTGGAGATCATTCCTGTGTCTAGCGTGGAAGAGGTCCTGGCTAAGTCCCTTGTGCGCCCCACAGCACCCTTAGTTGACTTGCCACCCGTCACAGCCGCCGCAACCCAGGAGCCCCCTGAGCTGCATAGCTAGTCCTATCGGAACGTTTTACAAGAAAGCACCCATGTTTCATGGGTGCTTTTTTCGTTTGCTAATACGCAAAAAAAGACTCTGTTGACGAGGGGCTATCCATGGTAGTGTGCCGTGTAAAAAGTTTGGTGCCTATTGCTCATGACAAAGTCTTTTTACGCGGCTCTTGCAACATTCGCTCTGCTCACACCCTTATCTGTTTTTCTTTTACCCCAAAGTGCCCAGGCCTCACAGGCCCCTGAGAAAGAATTTTCAGGCAAAGAAGTGTCAGGCAAGCTCACTGTCAAATTTGGGCGTAGCAAGGGAAGGGGACACGGCCGCCAGGTGCGTAGCACCAGCTTGCTTGGACGACACGCATTAGGTTATGAAAGCCGCCCATACCAGAATGGGCGCCGCGCCAGGGTGAATAGTATGCCCATGGAGGCGACGCAGTTTAATATTTTAGAGCTTCCAACGGAAATTCTCTTTCATGTGGCCTCGTTCCTGGACCCACACGCGCTTTTCACCATGATGCACGTTTGTCAGAGGTGGCGCAGCTCTTTGGTGGGGTATGATTTTGGCGTCAAAGCCAGTGTGCGCTTTACGGGCAAGCGTGAAGGAAGCTCACTTTTTGTGCGAGATGAGATGGGGGGAGCCCAGTTTATATCTGGCCCCCAAGGTGTACAGCAAAAAGTAAAAGAGGTGACGTTGCTGGGCAAATACCCAAGTCAGAGAGCCCCTCTTAAGCAACGCGCGCGGGCCGATGAGAACTTAGCGCGAGCGTTGCATCCTCATCTGGAGGTTCTTAGGTGGGACCGCGCGTCACGCTCCATGCCCATCCAGGTTCTTGAGGCCTATTTGCCCCAGGTCAAAGCCCTCACGACTCTCTGCCTGACAGGCGGAAATCTTAAAACAAATGAAGCCCTTAGGATACTTACCCTGCCAGCCTTAAAACATCTGCGACACATCGACCTGTCAAACAACTGTTTGGACGGTGACTTTGTAGAGCAAATTTCATCCCTTACGTGCGCGCAGACCCTTGAGGCGTTGAATCTATCCCAGAATTCCCTTTCCAAGGCTCTGCGTGGTCAAAGAGCTGTGTCACTAGCGCCTCAGGTAGATGAGGATGATGAGGGGGAAAGTCTTTTTACTGTGGTAGAGCGTCAGCTCTTTCAAGGTCACGCAAGCCCGCTTTTGCCGCGACTTGCCTCCCTTGATGTCTCGCACAACGCTCTTACACCTGAATCAAGTACCATATTTGCGCGTGCCCTGGGTGTGTGTCCCGGGCTCACGCATCTGAATGTGAGCCACAATGATCTTGGAGAAGAGGGGGTGCGTGTGTTTTTAAGTATGGCACAGAGCGGCGCCTTGAGGCGGCTCGATGCGCGACATGCGCGCATGCCTGATCTCGCATGCCTGTCCCATGAGGCTTGCTTGTCCCTCGAGGAGCTGCGCCTTGATGGAAACGCGTTGCAGGTCCGTGTGATAGGCCTGTCGACACTTGCCTTCGCCAGCACACTAAAAGTGCTCACACTCTCTAAAACACAAATGACGGCGCCAAATCTTGAGGCACTTGTGGCAGCTGGTGCTTTCCCTCAAGTTGAGACGTTGAACTTAAGCAGCAATCATCTGGACGGACGTGCGAATCTTTTGGAGGACGCGTCTTGCTTGCCAAACTTGAGGAGCCTGAGCCTTTCTAAAACGGGAACCTCGTGGGAGACGATTACCACACTTATTCGCTTAAGGCCCCTTGCGTTTTTTGATGTCAGGCATAACGGTCCCGTGCCCAAGGCAAGAGCCTTTTGGTGGGAGCGTATGAATCCTGATCTTGTCATGAATCCCGATGTTTCACTTCCTTCCAGACAGTGCCTTAATGCAGGGGCCTTGTGTGTGCAGGCAAAGGCCGGAAATTCCTTTGCTCTGCTTGAGGATAATGAAGCCTAAGGATTCCCTTTTGCCCATATTTCGGGCATAGTTTGAACACGGACATGAGTAAAAAGGCATACGTGTGACACAAAGTGCATTGCAGGTAGAAATACAAACGCCATCTTTGGCGTCGTTACAACAGCTTGTAAACAAAGACATGGGGCGGGTGAATGAGGTGATGCAGCGGGCGCTTGCAAGCTCCGTTCCACTTATCCCAGAGCTTGGAACACATCTTATGGTGGCGGGGGGCAAGAGGCTGCGACCCATGCTGACCTTGGCTGCTAGCCACATGTGTGGAGCGCCCCTAGAGGACGCGGCCCAGCTTGCCGCGTGTGTGGAGTTTATCCACGCCGCGACCCTT
>JAIUNT010000012.1 GCA_020161545.1 Pseudomonadota bacterium | reverse complement strand
GCCATATCACTTAGGACCACATCGGCCGCGCCCCCGCACGCCTGACGTACGGCTTCGCGCTGATCCTCTTCCATAAAGTCGCCTTGAAAAATGGTCACATTGGGCAATGGATCCACGGGCAAAAGGTCAATGCCCACAACGTGGCAAGCCTTGCCAGCAACTTGCGTGCGTTCAAGGGCCACTTGGGTCCATCCACCAGGCGCCATGCCTAAGTCCACAACGCTGGCGCCTTTTTTGAGAAAGTGAAACTTATCATCAAGCTGCTCAAGCTTGAAAGCTGCGCGGGAACGGTACCCCAGGGTTTTGGCTTGCAGCACATAAGGGTCGTTCAGCTGGCGTTGCAACCAACGCTGGGAAGAGACCTTGCGACCTCGTGCTGTTTTGACACGTACGCTTGGCGTACGCAGCGCTGGGCGTTTAGGAGAAAAAGTTGGGCGTTTTTGCATTTATTTAAGCTACCGAGGCGAGATCCATATTCTTCGTGTCTTCATAGAGCTGAAAAACAACGCCGTCACGTACGCCTCTGTCTGCAACGGTAAGAAGTCCAACGGGCCACGCTGAGGCAAGTCCCTCAAACACAGCCATGCCTGCCAGCACTAAATCACTTCGTTCAGAGCCAATGCAGGGATGCAGACTTCTCTCATGGTTTGACATCATTTGCAAGTCTTTAATAACTTGTTCAATCTGATCAAAGGTTAAAACGATACCATCAACGCGGTGGCGCGCGTAGTAGCGCAGTCCCAGGTGAAGCGCGGCTGCGGTAGTGGCTGTGCCAGAGCTACCCACAAGCTGTACTTTGTTTTGTGCGATAAGGACGTCTAAATTATGGGGCGCACTGAACTGACGCAGGGTATCCCGGATGGACGCCGCCACCTGCAGATAGCTCTTAGCGCACTCCGGATGGCCCGTCTCAGCAATGCTCACAACCCCAAGGGGAAGGGAAATCCAGTCGATAATGCGCACACCCTGCGGGTGCCCAGGATCCTGTGCCAACAGAACGACTTCCGTGCTAGCGCCTCCCACATCGAACACTAGGGCGTAAGGATATGATGGATCCAAAAGACCTGAGATACCCTTCACTGCAAAGCTAGCCTCTTCCTTTTGTGAAAGCACTTTGAAGTCAAATCCCAGGGTCTGGCGCACATGCTTGAGAAATGAAGGGGCATTTACGGCACGGCGACACGCTTCCGTGGCCACGCATCGCAATGTGATATTCTGGTACTTCTCAAGTTTTTTCGCGCACTGCTTTAGGGCGGCAAGGGCTCGTTCTTGAGCGTTTTCGCACAACTCATCGGACTCGGAAAGCCCCTCGCTGAGGCGCACAACCCGCGAGAACGCCTCTTCTAAAGCAAGTCCCTGGGGCGTCTCCTTCATTACGAGCAAACGGCAACTGTTGCTTCCCAGATCTATAGCTGCAAAATGGGAGGCCTGTAACACAATGACACCCGTATATCCTATGAGGCTACTTTCATTATAATACAGATATGGGGGCTGCACACCCCCTTTTCAAGAAATTAAGCCTGTTCCTGGGAAAGTTTGACGGAGCCAGTGCCCATGCTAGTCACGTAGTCTTTGACTTTGCTCATCATTTCTTCCAATTGCTCCCCATAAAAATGGTCGGCATTGGCAATGATATTCTGTGTGATTTCGATGTTTTTCTGCATTGAAAGTTTCTCACACAGCTTTGACACACTGTCAACGGGCACAATCTGGTCTTTTTCTCCGTGAATCATGAGACCCGACACAGGGCATGGAGCCAAGAACGAGAAGTCGTACATATTGGCAGGAGGTGACACAGATACAAACCCTTCAACCTCAGGTCGGCGCATCAAAAGCTGCATAGAGATCCAAGCGCCAAATGAAAAACCAGCGATCCAGCAGCTTGACGCCATGGGATTATAGGTCTGCATCCAGTCCAAAACGCACGCAGCGTCGCTAAGCTCACCCTCTCCTTGGCCGAAACGACCTTCGGATTTACCCACGCCACGAAAGTTGAAGCGCATGGTGTTAAAACCCATCTCTACAAAGCTTTTGTAAAGGGCATAGGTCACCTTGTTGTTCATGGTGCCACCATGCTCTGGGTGGGGGTGAAGGATCAGGGCAATAGGTGCACCAGGTTCCTTGTGGTGATGGTAACGCCCCTCAAGGCGCCCTTCTGGTCCGTTGATGATGACCTCAGCCATGTGCAACTCCTTAAGCATTCCTCATGGGGGATTAATAGCAAATTCGGATGTGACGTCAAGCTTTTATTACGGAACCGTGTGTAATCTATCCATTTGGTTGAAAAAAATTGACAGTTCGGGCAATTTAATATGTCAACAAGCAGAGCACATTTTTTTCTCAAGACTCTCGGAAATCAAGGCGCCTCATGGGAAAAATTGTCCTGCACGCGCGTGGGGTATGTGGGCGCTCATGCAGGTGGGCCTTGCATTTCTTGATTGCACATTTTGAAAACTAAAGCAGCCTGAGTCTGACGCACGCGCAAGAGTACTCACCAGATATACCTTGCGGGATAAAAACTTATCGCACCTCTTTACGAAATTGAAAGTATTTATGCTTTGAAATAGAAGGGTTGCGACTGAAGACGAGGTGTCATATGGGCCGGTTCTACTTTTCCTTCATTGGTGTTTTTGGGTGCATGCTCCACACACCTCTTCCGGCAACACTCTTTGATGACCTCTCAAAATTCGACAAAACAAAGATGGCTCATGCAAGCAAATCCCATGAGGAACCATCCAGCGTTGCCTATGAAGCAAAGGAGACCTCACCAACACCGCTGCGCCTGGTTGTCAACTTACAAGAGCTTCAAGCGGCCCAGGGAAGACTCAGGTCAGTACCAGCGTCCTCTTCACCTCATCCTGTACTGTTACCATCTCCTGAAGTGTCGGCTCCACTCTCCACACCTACCCCAAGCACTTGTCCAATGCAGATGTCTCCAGAAAAGCGTGCCGCTTTCTATAAAGAAAGTGTTCTTTCCCTCATTACACCCGAACTTAAGCAAGTGCTTAAACCTCTTTCATTGCAAGCCGTAAAACCCAAACCACTTCCTGAGCAAAATAAAGTGCTTAAAGCGCTTGTTGCGAAAGACCTGGAACGTATCAATGATGGCATCATAAGTGATTCTGAGAGACTCTATTTCTTTGAGAGTCAAGTCACAAGAGAAAGAGGAAAAAAGAATCTGTTAGTACTCAAGAAACAGAAACTTGAGGATTTATCAAAGATCATGTGTGATCCTGGCATTGCGCGCCTCCTGGAAAACCCAGACCTCTTTGACATGCCAATGGGGTTTGCCATGAGAGAAAAGGTTGCGACCCTCAATGAAGCGAAGAAAAACTTCGACACACATGAAATTGACCGCAGACAAACGCTTATCAACAATCTTAATGAAGAAATTGAAGGGATTACACAAGGCATTCAGAGAATCGAGGGAAAATTAAAAAACCTTCGTGCCCGCATCGGGAAAGGTCGTATCCGATTTGAAAAGGTGCAAGCAAGCCTTTTACACGAAAAGCTAGATTTTCACCGCTTAGTTTTTTCCCCTGAAAAGAAAAAGCTAAGACATGTAGACCCCATAGAGCCAGTCCTTGAGGGTTTTTTTTCAGAAGACATGAAACGTGTCCTAGGACGCGCGCGCGCGCCGCTTGTAGAAACAAGCTCTGGAGAATTGCGAACCGAACCAATTCATGTCCTTGGCCATACGGCGATTCTTACCAAAGTGGCCCTCAAAAACGCAATCGCTTCTTTCAGACTAGAAGATCTCAAGCACACCACGTCACCTGAGCCGATATCACCTGTCTCCTATTTTGAACAAGACATGAAACGCATCTTGCGATGCCCTCCCCCCCCTAGTGAAGAAATCAACTCTTCCAAAAAGAAATTTAAGGAAGAACAAAAAGATGAACCCAACGAAAACTCAAAAATAGAGCCAGAAGCACTTCATGTCCTGCAAAAAAGCTCTGTTGCTCAAAAAGGCGTCATTCAGGGTGATATACGTTCTTTTGACAGAGCAGGTTTAAAGCACTCTCCCCTAAATGAGCCATATCCTCTGCGTGAAGCATTCATCAGTGATCTCAATGCACATCTTGGTATGCAGCCTGAGATCAATGCGCTGGCCTCAACTCTATTAGAGCAAGGTTATGTTTGGAGGATTAGCACCAAAACTGGCGTCAGTTTGCACGCGGCAAATCCAGAACAATGTGCGCATGTCGCTTACTCGGATCGTATGGCGCTTACCCAATTCTTAGAGGAGGTCTCTAAAGAATGGGACTGTGTGCCCACCATTCAAAACGAAGCGGCCCAGGAAGCCGCAACGAGCTCTTCTTCAAGTGCGTCCCTCTCCATGGATATGGGCAGCATAATGGGCAGCATGATCTTTATGGGTCCATCAAGTTTTAATGCGACGCTCGAAGAGGACGCCACGAACCTATCCAGCATAGACACTGCCCAAACAGCGCAATCACAAGCTGGCAGTGAAACTGCCACATCCCTGACTCAAGCTGGGCTTGAGCCGCAGCAAAAAGCCAGTTGGACAGAATATTTATCCAGCTTCATGCCAATCAGACTCGGCTTCAACCGTGCGAGTGCAACACAAACGTCCTAAACCAAAAGCCGGCGCCCCACCACTTCAAAGGGTGGGTTTGGCCTTATTGCGCTTTTGCATGTTTTGAACAAGATATTCGTACATGTTGCAAAGGGCGGCAAAGGGGGCAACCGAGAGAAATGCGATCACCGTTGTGATGGTTGCATTCAAAATAATGTCCATAAAATCAAAGCCAGTCCCAAACATGGCTGGTTGAATTTGCTTTGTGATATTGGCAGATGTGGGAAACGACAGATTACCCGTTGTGAAGAATGAAAAAATCATCACAGGCAGGCCCGATATAAGGACTGCCACAAAGACTTTCCAAGCCTCACCCCTCGTCAGATCAAAAACACGCCCCAGATCTATGGGATTACCGATGGCCACATGTACGTAAAGAGGGGTAAAGCGCGCCACAAAATACAAAACGACCCCAAAAAGAAGGGACAGAATCAACATATATGTCAAAGACATAAGCGCAAGGGCGGGCCCATCTAGGGCAAGGGTCTCAGGTGTTTTATAAAAAAAAGTCATCATTAAAGATTCAAGGAGAATAAAGGAAGGTATACCGACCAGCACAAACAGAACGATATGGGCAACGAAAAGCCGCCATGTCTCATACATATTAAAGTAGTGAAAATAACCCGTTGAATCCTCATAGGACAGGATGCTCTTTGCAACAGCCACAAGGATGGGAAGGCCAAACAGAAGGCTGAGAAAATGTTTAATAATCACCTTTGCATACATCCCAAAGCTCACCTCGGGCGTTTGTGATGAAGGTTCTGCCATGGGCAAATCTGCTGGCAAATAGCTCGCGCCATAGGTGAGAACAGCTTTCATGATCAGGATAATAGTAAAATAATTCACAAATAGCCAAAATATGTTGGTTTTTGGATAAATAATATAGGAAAGCCCCTTTTGTGCACTATCCCTGACAATATTATCTGTCATAAAAGCCCCCCGTTAGAGCGTTGGTTTTACTACAAGACTGTGTTTAACCAGCCCTCAACACATTGTAGAGGCAAAACAAAAGTGACACAACCCTTGCATAAGACCTAGAGAAGTTATATTGAAATAGTAGGTATAAATTTGTTGGAAGCACGAGATGATCATTAGCTGTGAAGGGTGCTCTAAGCGTTATTTGATGGACGATGGCCTTATGGCGGGTGGACCTCAGATGCTGCGCTGCGCGGCGTGCGGACACGTGTGGACCTACACGCCTGCGCCAGCCTTTGAGCCGCTTATGGCTGCACCAGACGCTCAAAATGCTGGTGACATGACAAGCGTCGTGCGGCCTGCGCGCACCGCGACCCTTAGCCTTATCACTGGCACCCTTTTCCTTGTGACCCTCACATGTGCCTTTTTGGCCAGAACAAGCATCGTGACCACATGGCCCAGTGTATCACCCCTTTTTGAGTTTCTGGGCCTGACATCTCAGCCCCTATCCCATAGCTTGAAAATCTCAAGCGTGAATACCATGGAAGATGCCCACGGAGCTGTTGTGCTGACAGGTGAGATAGAAAATACGGCTCCCCACGCCATTTCCTTAAGCGCCCTTAAGATCAGCGCCCTTGGACCTTGCGCTGATGCGCCCTTTTTGACGCGCGCAAAATCATGGGCTGCTGGAGTCATGACTGGTAAGAGTTCCTCCTGTCCCCTCACAACCTGGTCCCATACGATGACACAAACGAGGCTCCTACCACAAGAAAAGCTCTCTTTTCAAACACAGCCCCACGAAATCCCGAAACAAACCCAACGCCTTGCCATAGAGTTTTAACCAATGAGTTTACACCCCACCCCTTCCCACGGTCCAAAGCTAGACCTTGGCGCCTTCTTTCACGCAACCATGGACGAGCACATGCGTGTTGCGCGTGCAACGAAAGAAGCGCTTGCCCACGACTTTGAACGACTTGTTGCCTGTTGTTTGGCGAGCCTCTCCAATGGCGGGAAACTCATCTTCTTTGGCAACGGCGGCAGCGCGGCAGACGCCCAACACCTCGCCACGGAGTTCACAGTGCGCTTTAGCCAAAGCCGTGCCCCCATGGCGGCGCTGGCGCTCACCACAGATACCTCCACGCTCACAGCCATTGGTAACGATATGGGCTTTGAGCATCTGTTTTCCCGCCAGATCGAGGCCATGGCACGTCCAGAAGACGTCATTATTGCCATCTCAACATCTGGCACCAGCCCCAACATCATCAAAGCCCTTGAAAAAGCGCGTGAGATGGGACTGACTACAACGGCCCTTGGCGGCAAGGATGGCGGTCACATGAGGGGGCTTGCAGATATCCTTCTCATCGTCCCCAGCATGACAACGGCCCACATTCAGGAGATGCACATCACCCTTGGGCAGATGCTGTGCGCCGCCCTTGAGACCTCCCTGGGCCTCGTGTAAGGAAGACAACTATGCAGCAACTCCCTTCCCTTTCCCATGTTTTATCCAACATGTCCTCCACGCGTATTTTGTGTGTCGGGGACGTGATGCTTGATCACTTTTCCTATGGTCGCATTACGCGCATTTCCCCTGAAGCCCCTGTCCCTGTCTTTGCCAGCGAGAAAAAGACAACAGTACTGGGAGGGGCCGGCAACGTGGTGCGTAACCTTGCGTCTCTAGGGGTTGCTTGTGACTTTGTCGGTGTTGTGGGCGATGATGGGGCTGGCGCACAGATCACACATCTTTTCAAAGACCTACCCAGCGTCACGTCGCAGTGCGTCACTGAAAAAGGACGTCGCACAACGGTGAAGACGCGTTTTGTCTCCCAGGGCCAGCAAGTCCTGCGCGTGGACGACGAGGATACCTTTGCCATCTCCCAAGACACGAGCGACATGCTTTTAAAAGAGGTGGGCGCGCGCCTGCCCCATGTTCAAGCCGTTATTCTCTCGGACTACAGCAAAGGGCTTTTTACACCTTCCCTTCTCAAGGGCCTCATCGACCTTTGTAACGCGCACGGCGTTCCTGTCATTGTTGACCCCAAGGCCCGTGACTACGCCGTTTACAAGGGCGCAACTTTTATCACACCCAATGCCTCTGAGCTCCATCAAGCAACAAGCCTTCCCATTGGCTCCGACGCAGAGGTGGAGGCGGCTATTGGGTACGTTCAAAGGACCTGGGGCATCACAGGGGTTCTGGCCACCCGCGGCAGCCGGGGCATGACGCTCCACGTGGCCGGGGAAAACTCACTTCATCTGCCAACACGCGCCCTAGAGGTTTATGACGTCTCCGGTGCGGGCGACACGGTCATTGCAACCTTTGCCGCAAGCCTTGCTGCAGGCGCCCTGCCCTTTCAAGCAGCGCACATGGCCAATACAGCCGCCGGCATTGTCGTCGCCAAGGCGGGCACGGCCGTGACAACCCAAGAAGAGCTTGCCCACGCCCTTCATACGGGAGAGCATACCCTCAAACACGAGAAGTTTGTCGCCAACTGGCAAAGTGCTCACGCCAAGGTTGTTCAGTGGCACCGGGAAGGCTTCTCCATCGGCTTTACCAATGGATGTTTTGACATCCTGCACCCAGGTCATATCAGTCTTCTGCGCCAAGCCAAAAGCCACTGTGACAGACTTGTTTTGGCCCTCAATAGTGACGCCTCCGTCAAGCGCCTCAAAGGGAGTGCGCGTCCCATCAATGATGAGACCTCGCGCGCTCAAGTCCTTGCGGCCCTCGAAGACGTTGATCTCATTGTCATTTTTGATCAAGATACGCCTCTTGAGATCATCACTTACCTGCGTCCAGACGTGCTCGTGAAGGGGGCTGACTATACCATTGAGAATGTTGTGGGGGCCAAGGAGGTTTTGTCTTGGGGTGGTGAAGTCGTTTTGGCTGACCTTGAAATCGGCCACAGCACGACAAACATAATTGCACGCTCAGACGCGGCATAAAGTTTCTTTGCGCGTCCAGGGGGGGAGTGCTACTCTTTCTACACAGGGAGTTGTAACAGAAAGAGAGACGCCACTATGCCAGAACTCGCAAACCAAGAACCGTGGGAGTTAATTGCCAAGGTTGCCCTTGTTGTTATCGGATTTTATGCCTGCGAACGCATCGTTTACTTGTTGCTGCGCCGCCATATTATCAAGAATGCGGCAAAAGAAAACAGCCCCATCCGGATCCTGACAGATGTGATTATGGACGCGCTTTCCCCCCCCATGCGTGTGGTGCTCTTTGGCGCTATTATTTTTAGCATTGAGCATATCTTCCGGTTTTCTCTCTCCACAAAAATACACCTTAAATCCATCAATGATACCTGCATCATGATCCTTGTGTTCTGGGCCCTGTACCGCATGTGTGTACCCCTTTCCCATATTATGGACGGATGGGGCATGGACACGCTGGGCAAGCGTTTTACCGATGAGTTGCGCAAATTTCTGGTCAGCATCATGCGCGCGAGCCTCCTGGTAATGGCAGCCATTGCTCTCTTAGACGTGTGGCATGTCAATGTGGGCCCCCTTTTGGCGGGCCTTGGCCTTTTGGGTGTTGCCATCTCTTTTGCCGCCCAAGAAACCATCAAACACTTCTTTGGGGGCATTACGCTCATTATGGATCGCCCTTTTCAAGAGGGGGACTGGATCCAGTGTGATACGGTGGAAGGCCTTGTAGAGCGCGTTGGTCTTCGCAGCACACGTGTGAGGCAACTAGACGACATGTTGGCAGTGATTCCCAACGCGGACCTTGCCAACGCCCGCATCCTCAACAAGTCAGCCATCCAAAACTGGCGCTTGAATACAACCATCTGGGTGTCTTACAACACGCCCAATGATATCCTCATGCGCATTGAGAAAGCCATTCAAGACTACCTCACAAACCACCCACGCGTGGATATGAGCGTGCGCCCTGCTTTCTCGCTTGTGAACTTGGCAAATTTTGGTGGCTCTGCCTATGAGATTCTGTGTGATGTTTACACGCGTGAAACGGACTGGAAATCCTTCACAAAACTGCGCGCGGAATTTCTCTTTGCGTTTTCAAAGATTGTAACGGATTTGGGTGCGACTATGCCTTATTCCAGCCAGTCGGTCTACATCGAAAAGGTACCTGCGTCACTGGAGAATCTTTTGAAGGCTTCATAGTGGTCGGGGTGGAGAGATTCGAACTCCCGACATCCTGCTCCCAAAGCAGGCGCGCTACCAGGCTGCGCTACACCCCGTGAGTCTTTTGGTACACTATCTCTGGCGCAGATGCAAGGGGGTAGTGCGCCATTATACGAGGAAAAAACGTCTTTTTTTATTTAGGTGCAATCATGTAAGGTTGGAGGGACAGAAAATGATAAGGTCCCCATGACAACGCCCGTTAATGTTTTGATCCCCAAGCGCTTAGACAGCGCCTTTACGTACGAGAGCGACGGCCCGCTTTCCCAAGGGGCTTTTGTGCAGGTGCCCCTTGGAAAGATCTTAAAACTTGGCGTTGTGTGGGACGAGGCCCCATCCTTGCCCGCTCCCAAGATCAAGCTAAAGCGCGTTGAGGAGGTCCTTGATTTACCCCCCTTGCCTGGGGCGACCATTGCTTTTCTAAGGTGGGTTGCGTCCTATACCATGACTCCCCTTGGTCTTGTTTTGAAAATGGCCCTTTGGAGTGATGAGGCGCTCTCATATAAAGAAGACACGACCTATCACTGGGAGGCCCTCAAAACCCCTGATAAAATCACGCCATCGCGCCAGAAAGTGCTGGATAGAATTGCTCTCGACCCCGTGCATGGCAGTGCAGCAAGCCTGGCCGCTAGCTGCGGGGTCAGTGCAGGGGTCATTAAGGCCATGGAGGAGGCCGGCATCCTGACAAAGCGCACCGTGACCCATTCCTCAACGGTGGGCGCCAAGGATGGCCCTCCCGTGACTTCCTCCGTTGCGCTCAGTCCCGCCCAACAAGAGGCGGCCAATGTCTTGTGCGACCATGTGGGGGCAAGCGCCTTCTTTGTCACCCTCCTTGACGGTGTCACAGGGTCTGGAAAAACCCAGGTGTATCTGGAGGCCGTGGCAAGGGCCCTGGCCCTTGGCAAGCAGGTCCTGATTCTTCTGCCTGAAATTTCCTTGACCCCCCAGACCCTTGATCGCTTTGAAACACGCTTTGGTGTAGAAGCCCACCTGTGGCACTCTGGCACAAGTGCCGCGCGCAAGAGAAAGACCTGGTTTCGCGCCATCAAAGGCGAACCGTGTGTGGTGATCGGAGCAAGATCGGCGCTGTTTCTGCCCTTTGCAAACCTGGGGCTCATGGTTGTGGATGAAGAGCACGAACACGCCTACAAGCAAGAGCAAGGCGTCATTTACCACGCGCGCGACATGGCCGTTGTGCGCGCAAGGGAGGAAAACATCAGCCTCATTTTGGCTTCTGCCACCCCAAGCCTTGAAACCCTCGTCAACGCGCAAAAAGGTCGCTATGGACACATCAAACTGCACGACCGCTTTGCTGGCGCCCTTATACCCAGCATCACCCTTGTGGATATGCGCAGCAAAGAGGATGCCCCCCCAAGTGGTCAGTGGCTGTCACGCCCCATGGTGAACAAGCTCACCCATGTGCTTGCCTCAGGTAAGCAGAGCCTTTTGTATCTCAACAGACGCGGTTACGCGCCCCTCACCCTATGCCGCACCTGTGGACATCGCCTGTCGTGCGACGATTGCCATAGCTGGCTTGTGGATCACAAATCGAAGAACATTTTTATGTGCCACCAATGTGGCCACACACGCCCACGATTGCCGGACTGTACGGCGTGCGGGGCCCAGGACGCCCTTGTCCCTTGTGGCCCCGGAGCCGAGCGCCTCTTTGAGGAGGTTGTGCGGCTTTTCCCCCAGGCACGCGTGAACCTCATCACAAGCGATCATGGCACGCTCCAAGAGCGACATGCCTTGCTATCCGACATGGAGGAAGGGCGTGTGGATATCCTCATCGGTACACAGATGATCGCCAAGGGACACCACTTTCCCCAGCTTGTCTTTGTGGGCATCGTGGACGCAGATTTAGGCCTTTCGGGAGGGGACATCCGGGCCAGTGAGCACACATATCAGCTTCTTCACCAGGTGTCAGGACGCTGTGGGCGCGAAGAACACCCTGGAGAGGTCATGATTCAAACCTTTGACCCCACGCACCCAGTGCTCCAAGCCCTTGCCAGCGCAGACCGTGACGGCTTTTTTGAGGCGGAAGTTGCCGCCCGCCAAGAATTTCTCATGCCGCCCTTTGCACGCCTTGTGTCTTTTATTCTCTCAGGTACTGACGAAACCCTTGTGGCGCGCGCAGCGCGTGACTTTGTAAAGGCTGCCCCTGTCCACGAGAGTGTGCAAATCCTTGGCCCCACCCCTGCCCCACTCATGCGCCTTGCTGGCAAATGGCGCTGGCGTATCTTGATGAAGGCTGAGGCTCACTTTCGCGTGCAGCCTTTCGTCCTTGCCTGGCAAAAGCGTATCAAGCTTCCAAGCACCCTCACCCTGCATATCGATGTGGATCCTTACTCGTTTCTCTAGTATTTCTAAACAGATAGAGGAGATTAATAAATTTTTAAGTATTATCCCATAACATTTCAGCGCCTTGAAGGTGTATGCGAAAGCCGGAACCGTGATCGAAAGTCAAACAGACGACGCACTTGATCCCTTTGAACGATTGGGATACGTGCAAAAGCCTGCACCCCACATTCTCAAGTTACTCCAAGAGACTTTACGCGACCAGCTTCCTGATATTTTGGACGTGTTTTACGCAGATTTAGAAAAAATCCCATCCCTTTCTCCCTTTGTCGAGGGGAAAATCCAAAAACTCAAGGACGCACAAATCGCCCATTGGTCTAAGGTCATGAGCTTCACCTTCGACCAGGAATACCTACGCCGCGTCAAAAATGTTGGTATTGCCCATGACCGGCATAATATCCCCCCCGACATTTACGTTGCCTCATACGGAAGATTTTGCACGTCATTTCAAAGTGTTATTACAGAAAAAGGTCTCACGGAATCCGACCGCAGTGAGGCTCTTGTTGCGCTGACCAAAGCATGTTTTCTGGATTTGGCCCTTTGTCTACGAGAGTTCATCACAGAGCGCGATAAAAACATCCAATTTCTCCTTTGGATGAATCAGCCCAGTGACGCGTCCTTTTCCTTGGAAGAGCGCGTCAAGACGGTGGTGCGAGAAGCACTCCCGTTCTTAAAGTTTGAGGTAGCCCAAGTCACGGCGGATCAAGACAGCGAATTTATAAAAGCCTTTGTGCTGCGTGCTCAGACTGACCGTACCCAAATTGGTGAAGATAACGCTGTTTTGAGTGAGCGCGCCGCTGAGAAACTTAAACTCCACATCCAAGACAAAAAAACAATTTTGTGGGTAAGCGCCCACCAACTAGAGGAAATTGCAGGCGAGCCCCTCCAAGGAAATGCAACGTTTAAAAGCTGCGCCGTTATCCCACTGAAGTTTCATGAGATTGTATTTGGCACCATCACCCTCTTTTCCCAATACCCACGCGCTCAGGAGAACCAGACTCTTCAAGTTCTGGAAGGCATGTCTCTTTTGTTTTCCTCCTTGGTGGAAAAGTACAGCACCCAAAGTTTTTATCACCATAATCTGCGCCGCTTGTCCTTTTATGATGGCCTGACAGGGTTGCCCAACCGCGCCCTTTTCATGGACAGGCTCGAGCAAGTCATGAAACGGCCAAGACGCTTAGAGGGCATGCTGACCGCCATCTACTTCGTGGACATCGATAACTTCAAGGACATTAACGACACCTTGGGACATGGGTGTGGAGACGCGCTTTTAAAGGCGTTTGCGCGCAATCTGACAACGTCCATGCGCTCGGAAGACACTGCCGCCCGGGTCGGCGGGGATGAGTTTCTAATCATGGCGTGTGATTTAGAGGACGAAGCCCACGCGGAGGAAATGTCCAAGCGCCTCATGTCCATTTGTGGTGGCGTTTATAAAATTGGCGACACGGAAGTACAGATCTCCGTCAGCATCGGCGGCCTGATTTTGTCAGAGCCAAATCACGACCTCCAGCAGCTTCTTCAGAAGGTAGATATTGCAGCCCTCCAAGCCAAGAAACAGGGTAAAAACCGTGTGGTGCTCTTTAATCCTCAGTTTCAAGAACAGTTTCTGGAGGAGAAAAAACTGGTTCAGGAAATGGAAAAGGCCCTACGCAAACATCAGTTTCGCCTTTACTATCAACCTGTTGTTGATATTCTCAAACAAACGGCCGTTTCCTTTGAGGGACTTGTGAGGTGGATGCATCCAGAGCACGGCTTCATGATGCCAGGACGCTTTGTCCCCATTGCCGAGGGGCTCCCTTTGATCCTTGATTTAGGGCTTGAGGTGCTTGAGATGGCACTGCAAGATATCCAAGCCTTTACAAAGGGGTTTCCGGGTCACCCGAGCCTAAATATTTCCATCAACCTTTCACCCAGGCAGCTCTCCCACGAGGATCACTTCACCAAATTCCTCCACCTCATTGATAGCGTGCCGGGCGCAGCACAACACTTGCGCATCGAGGTGACAGAGAGCAGCTTTGAAAACAATGTGGATCTCATGCGCTTACGCCTTAAAGCCTTTAAGGACCGGGGCATTAAGACACTCATTGATGACTTTGGGACGGGATATTCTTCCTTGAGTTATCTCAGGCAATTCGAGTTTGATTACCTCAAGATTGACGGATCGTTTGTCAAAGACGTGCCCACCTGTGATAAGTCCTTGCGTCTTCTCAAGGGCGTCATCGACATTGCCCAGGGCCAAGGCATTCAAATTATTGCCGAAGGCGTTGAAACAAAAAGACAACTTGACCTTCTCATTGAAAACGGGTGCCACTTGATCCAGGGGTATTATTTCTCCAAACCCCTGCCCTTCCAGGAAACTAACGCCCTCCTTGGCAAATGTCTTCTCACACCCAATATCTTCATGGACAAAATTATCCATGAAGAACGATCTCTCATCGCATAAGGCAACAACGCCCAAGCAGGACCCCACTAGATCTTTTCCTCATTTAGAGGTATGAAAGAAGAGACTGTATTTTTGTGGAACTCACTCAAGATGATGAAGACTTTTTTAAGCGCGAGCACATTGACTCTCCTACTAACCCTTGGTGCACCTGCCTCCTTCGCCCAAGACACAAACCTCGAAGACCGTGTGGCCTTCTTAGAGGACCAGGTGCGTGAGCTCACGGGACGCTTGGAAGAATCCCAGCATACCATCAAGCAGCTCAAGCAAGGGGCAAGCATGGGCGCCCATGACGCGGAACCCGTCCTTGAGAAGGATAAGCCCCTGTCTGCAGTAAAGGCTGAAAAAGAGCGTGATCCCGATGACACGACCCTTGACACGGCCATGGCTGATGAAAAGGATGACGATGATGAGGCCGCCCTTGACGCGCCCGCCAAAAGCCCCCAAGAGGCTTATGACTACGCTCTGGCTCTTTTGAACGAGAAAGAGTACGCCCGGGCCGACGCGGCGCTCACCAAGTTCATCAAGGCTCATCCTAACCACGCCCTTGTTGTCAACGCCCAGTACTGGATAGGTGAGACCCACCTCTTGCGCAAAGAATACAAGCAAGCCGCCCTCCACTTTGCCAAGGCCTATAAAACCTACAAGACAACAAAGGCTGACGTGAAAACTGCCAAGGGCAAGCAAGCGACCGCAAAGGCGCCAGAAGCCCTTGTAAAGCTTGCCATTTCCCTGAAGGCTTTGGGAAAGAAGAAAGAAGCATCAGCAACCCTGGCGCAGCTCCACAAAGAATTCCCGCAACTGCCTAAGAATATCCAGCGTATGGCCGAGCGTGCCCAAGCTGGTATGTAATGTGACGTGGGTGCAGGGACACAATCCTTGCACCCTTTCTCTCATCCCATGACCCATGACCCTTGATTCTCTTTTCTCAACCTTTAGCGCCACCATGGACGCTCTGTGCTTGGATGCCAAACCCACGCGTATCGCCGTTGCGGTTTCTGGCGGCGCCGATAGCATGGCAGCGTGCCTGCTGGCCAAAGCCTGGGCCGAGGCGCGCAGCATCAGCCTTCTCGCCCTCACCGTTGATCACGGCCTGCGCCCTGAATCACGCGCTGAAGCGGAAAGTGTTCACACGCGCTTAACCTCTTTGGGCGTCACGCACAAAATCCTCACCTGGGAAGGGGAAAAACCCCGTGCACGCCTCCAAGAACGAGCAAGAGAGGCAAGATTGGCACTCCTGGCCAAAGAGTGCCAAAGCGCACATATTCAATATCTTATTCTTGCCCATCATCAGGATGACCAGGATGAAACGCGCCTTATGCGTCTGGCGCGTGGCACAACACTCCTGGGTCTTGCGGGTATGTCCGCCGTGAGGGAAAAGGACGGTGTTTGCCTCCTGCGCCCTCTTCTCACAACCCCCAAAAGTGCCCTTGTTGCTTATCTTGAAAAGGCGCACGTCCCTTGGATCGAGGATCCCTCTAATAACAAGGACATCTTCACCCGTGTTTTGGTGCGAAAAGCCTTAGGAAACGGCCGTCTTCTGCCCGTGGGTGAGGACGCGCGTCTCACGTCTTTTCGGCGCTTTTGGGAAAAGCATCTGATTTTTCTCCTGGACCGTCTGGGCGGACTTGAAAACGGTGCCTACGCCCACATCAATCTTGAGTCCTTTTACCTCCTGCCCCGCGTCTGGCATGAAGGGTTACTCGCGCGGCTTGTCCCCATCATTGGCGGACGCGACCACCCCCTGCGGCGCGAGACCCTCGCCGGCATCTTGGATAAGATCGCCTCAGGCAAAGGCTTCACAGGGGGCGGATGCCTCTTTCGCACAAAAGGAAAAACCCTGTGGATCATGCGCGAACCCTCCCTCATTAAGGATTCAAGTCCACTGATTAAAAGTCAGAGTGTCACGTGGGATGGGCGTTTTTCCTATTTTGGCCCAAGTGAACCGGGGACCCTGGAAAAACTGGGGGAAAGCGGTGTGCGGCTATTAAAGGAGATGGGCATCAAAATAAACGCCCCCCGAGAGGCGGTTGAAGGACTGCCGGCCCTTTGGAACGAGGGACGCCTCTTATGGGTCCCAGGCCTCATCCCCCGCCCCGTTCTTGACGTGGGCTGCAAAAGCCTCGTGACAGAGCGGTGGCTTGAGGTCTTTGTCCCTAGCCCTCTTGGGGGAATTCGCCCCCATGAAAGACTAAATCTTCCTGTTGGAGCGCCTTAAGCTCATCACGCAAACGGGCTGCTTCTTCAAACTCAAGGTGTTCAGCGGCCGCCAGCATTTCTTTTTCCAGCTGCTTCATTTTCCGCGCGCGCTCTTTCTCACTCAGCCCCTTCGCGGCACTTGGCAGACGCGTATGATCCTTTTCGTAGACGCTCTCCAAAATATCCGTGATCTTGCGCTGAACACTTTCGGGTGTGATGCCATGAAGGGTGTTGTACTCCTCTTGCCTTGCGCGGCGCCTGGCGCTTTCCTGGAGCGCCTCTTGCATGGAGCGCGTCATGGTGTCGGCGTACAGCACAACCTGGCCCTTTACATGGCGCGCGGCGCGTCCAATGGTCTGGATGAGAGAGGTGCGTGAGCGCAAAAAACCTTCTTTGTCGGCGTCTAAAATGGCCACCATTTGGCATTCCGGAATATCAAGGCCCTCGCGCAACAGGTTAATGCCAATGAGGACTTCGTAAACGCCGCGCCTTAAATCCTGAATAATCTGGAGGCGCTCAAGGGTTTCAACGTCCGAGTGCAAATACTGGGTCTTGAGGCCGGCCTCTGAGAGATAGCGACTGAGAGCCTCTGCCATTTTCTTGGTGAGAGTGGTGACAAGGACGCGCCCGCCTTCCGCCACGACCTTTTGACACGAGGCAATAAGATCATCCACCTGGTGGGTTGTAGGGCGCACCTCACACACGGGGTCAAGTAATCCCGTGGGACGGATCACCTGCTCCACAAAGGCGCCGTGGGTGCGCTCAAGCTCCCAGGGACCAGGGGTGGCGGACACAAAGACGCTTTGGGGGCGCAGGGCGTCCCACTCGGCAAAGGTGAGAGGCCTGTTGTCTTTACACGCCGGCAAGCGAAATCCGTACTCGGAAAGGGTGGTCTTGCGCACGGCGTCCCCGGCGGACATACCGCGCACCTGGGGCACACTCACGTGGCTTTCATCCACAATCAACAAGGCGTCCTTGGGCAGGTACTCGAAGAGCGTTGGCGGCGGTTCACCTGGCGCGCGGCCCGTCAGATAGCGCGAATAGTTCTCAATGCCCGGACAGTATCCAAGGGTCTCCAGCATCTCGATGTCAAAACGCGTGCGTTGGTCGATACGCTGGGCTTCGACAAGTTTTCCCTGGGATTCGAACTCACGCACACGCTCGCCCAAATCATGTTGGATCTGCTTGATCATGCGCTGGATGGAAACCCGCGGCGTCACGTAGTGATTGTTGGCGTAGAGTTTCAAGCTCTTTGGGCGTTCAAACACCTCACGGGTCAGGGCGTCTACGACCGTCAGACTCTCGATCTCGTCCCCAAAGAAGGACACACGCCACGCCTGGTCCTCTAGGTGCGAGGGAAAAATGTCCATCACGTCTCCGTGGAGGCGAAAGGTCCCGCGCACAAGGTGCATATCGTTGCGCTTGTAAAGAAGCTCAACTAAGCGCTTGGCCAGAGTTTGGGGCGCACACACCGCGCCTACCTCCAAGGGAAGGGTCATCTGTTGATAGCTCTCCACAGAGCCAATACCGTAAATACACGATACGCTGGCCACCACAATGACGTCGCGCCGCTCAAGAAGTGCCTGGGTTGCGCTATGGCGCATGCGGTCAATCTGTTCGTTGACGGAGGACTCTTTCTCCACGTAGGTGTCCGAGCGCGGGATATAGGCCTCGGGCTGGTAATAGTCATAGTAGGAGACGAAATACTCAACGGCATTGTTGGGAAAGAACTCCCGCATTTCGCTGTAGAGCTGGGCGGCGAGCGTCTTGTTGGGGGCCATAATGATGGCCGGGCGGCCAAGGGTTGCGATCACATGGGCCATGGTGAAGGTTTTACCCGACCCCGTCACACCCAAAAGCACCTGATCCTTTTCGCCAGCAAGGGCCCCTTTCACAAGGGCGTCTATAGCCCCAGGCTGGTCGCCCGCGGGTTGAAAGGGGGAGACAAGATCAAAGCTCATGCCCGCCTCCAATCAAGGCTGGCTGCCAGTAAGCTCTGGGTATAGGGATCGCGGGGCCGCTCAAATACGTCGCTGGCGGTGCCCCTTTCAACGATGCGCCCGCTCTTCATCACCAAGACCTCATGGGCAATGGCGCGCACCACCTTCAAATCGTGGCTGATGAAGACGTAGGCCATGTGCTCCTCTTCCTGGAGTTTTTTAAGAAGCTGCAGGACTTCCTTTTGTAAAATACGGTCAAGGGCGGAAGTTGGCTCGTCTAAAACCAAAAGCTTAGGCTTTAAGACAATGGCACGCGCCAGGGCAATACGCTGACGCTGGCCGCCCGAGAACTCGTGGGGGTAGCGCTCCATCACCTCTCCCGTCAAACCCACCTTTAGAAGGGCTTCCTCAATGCGCGCGTTTAGTTCCTCTGGGGTCTTAGTCAGACCGTGATAGGCAAGCCCCTCCCCCACGATCTGCGCAATACTCATACGCGGGCTTAAGGAGGAAAAGGGATCCTGAAAGACGATCTGCATGTGGGGGCGCAGACGGCGCATGTCTGTATTTGACAGGGCTTGCAGATCTTGACCCTCAAAGATCAAGGTGCCCACTGACGCCTGCAAACGCAAAAGGGCCATGGCAAGGGTCGTCTTACCGGACCCGCTTTCGCCCACAATGCCTAGCGTGTGCCCCGCGCGCAGCTCAAAGGAGGCACTCTCCACCGCATGGACTTGGGATTTCACCCGGCGAAAAATTCCCCCATAAATGGGGAAAGAGACACTCAGATTCTGGCAAGATACCACTCTGGGGCTGTCTTGGATGATGCGTGCCGGCGGTCCTTCAGGCTCAGCCCCCAAAAGGCGCTGGGTATAGGGATGCTGGGGAGCTGCAAAAAGCGTCTCCACGGGCGCGTTTTCAACCACCTGCCCTTTTTCCATCACCACCACATGGTCCGCCATATGGCGCACAATGCCAAGATCATGGCTGATGAGCAGAAGGGTCAGCTTTAAGCGCTTTTGAAGATCCTTTAAAAGGGCCAGGATCTGAGCCTGAATGGTCACGTCCAGCGCCGTTGTGGGCTCGTCGGCGATCAAGAGATCAGGCTCGCCGGCAAGGGCCATGGCGATCATGACGCGCTGGCGTTGTCCTCCTGAGAGTTCATGGGGAAAGGCACCCAGGCGCGCGGCCGGGTTTTCAAAGCCCACGAGCTCTAAAAGCGATAATATACGCGCGCGAAGGGCGTCTTTTTTGAGCTGAAAATGTAAATCCAGCGCCTCCCCAATTTGTTTTTCGAGGGTATGGAGGGGATTGAGGGCCGTCATGGGCTCTTGGAAAATCATGGCCATGCGGCGTCCACGAAGGGCGCGCCTATTGTCGGAAGACATCCCCAAAAGGGGTTTGCCCTCAAAGAAGATTTCTCCCTCCGGGTGAAAGGCTTGCGGGTGCGGCAAAAGACCCATGATGGCAAGGGAGGTCACGGACTTACCCGATCCACTCTCGCCCACAATGGCCAGGGTCTTGCCTTGCTCAAGGGAAAAGGAGGCGCCCCTCACCGCGAGGGTTTCGTCACGTACCCCCTTGAAGGCAATACTGAGATTTTCAACGCGCAGCAAAGGAGTGCTCATCAGATGTCTCCTCCTTTTTGTAGTTTTCTGGGGTCAAGGGCGTCTCTTGCTGCCTCCCCAATAAAGATCAAAAGGGACAAGGTCACAGCCACGGCCAAAAAGGCCGTCAGCCCCAGCCAAGGTGCGTGAAGATTGTTTTTACCCTGGGCCAGCATTTCGCCCAAGGAAGGCGAGCCGATGGGCAGACCGAACCCTAAAAAGTCGAGGGAGGTCAGGGTCGAGATGGCACCGCTTAAGATAAAGGGCAAGAAGGTGATGGTGGCGACCATGGCATTGGGCAGCACATGGCGCACCATGATGCGCGGTGTGGACAGCCCAAGCGCCTTGGCGGCCCTCACGTAATCAAGGCTGCGCGCGCGCAAAAACTCCGCGCGCACAACGCCCACAAGGGTCATCCAGTTAAAAAGCAGCATTAGCCCCAAAAGCCACCAGAAATTGGGCGAGACCAAACTTGCCAGGATAATCAGAAGGTAAAGGACAGGAAGCCCCGCCCAAATCTCGATAATGCGCTGGAAAATAAGATCGATCATTCCGCCAAAGTATCCCTGCACCCCGCCAGCCACAAGACCAAGCACGGAACTTGAGAGGGTCAAAATAAGCCCAAAGAGCACACTGATACGAAAGCCGTAAATGAGGCGCGCCAAGACGTCCCTGCCCTGGTCATCGGTGCCCAGCAAGTTCTCCCAGCTGGGGGGGGAAGGCGCTGGCTGGTCAAGGGCGTAGTTAACGGTGTCATAGGAGTAACGCAAGGGCGGCCATACCATCCAGCCTTTCTTCTCAATAAGCTCTTGCACCACGGCGTCCTTATAATCTGCCTCCGTCTCAAAGTCGCCCCCAAAGGTGGTCTCCGGGTAACTGACAAGGACGGGGCAAAAGTAATGCCCGTCGTACTTCACAAGAAGCGGTTTGTTATTGGCGATAAACTCCGCACCCGCCGTGATGACAAACAAAACGCAGAAAATGATAAAGGACCAGTACCCGCGCTTGTTGGCGCGGAAGTACTGAAGGCGACGCTGGGTCAGTGGTGTCAGTTGCATGAGTCTTCCCCTAGCCCTAACGCTTTTCAAAATCAATACGCGGGTCAACCAGCGTATAGGTGATGTCCGCCATCAAGTGGGTGGCCAGGCCCACAAGGGTAAAGATATAAAGGGTTGCAAACACAATGGGATAGTCGCGCCCCATGGCGGCTTCAAAGCTGAGAAGACCCATGCCGTCCAGGGAAAAGATCACTTCAATCAAAAGGGATCCTGTGAAGAAAACATGCATGAAAGCGGCGGGAAGTCCTGCCACCACCACAAGCATGGCGTTGCGAAACACATGTCCGTAAAGCACCCGCCGAGCGCTCAGCCCCTTGGAGCGTGCGGTCAAAACATACTGCTTGCCAATTTCTTCTAAAAACGCATTTTTGGTCAGGAGCGTCAGAGACGCAAAGCCGCTAATGACAAGGGCCAAGATGGGCATCGCCATGTGCCACACGTAGTCTGTGACCTTGTGCCAGAGGGTAAAGGTCTCCCACCCTTCGGACACAATACCGCGCAGGGGAAAAAGATTCAAAAAACTGCCCCCCGCAAAAAGCACCACAAGCAGAATCGCAAACAAAAAGCTGGGGATTGCGTACCCGATGACCACCACGGCGCTGGTCCACAGGTCAAAGGCTTGCCCGTCCTCCACGGCCTTGCGAATGCCAAGGGGAATGGAAATCATGTAAATGAGAAGCGTCGACCATAGCCCCAAAGAGATCGACACGGGCAGCTTTTCCTTGATGAGCTGGATGACTTTCGTGTCACGAAAATAGCTCTCCCCAAAATCAAAGGTCAGGTAGTTCTTGATCATAATCCAAAAACGCTCCGGCGCCGGCTTATCAAAGCCGTACATTTTCTCCAGCTGTTTGATGAACTCGGGATCAAGACCGCGGGATCCTTGATATTTGCTCTCCATGCCGTGGGACGTGACATCGGAAAAGGCGTTGGTGTCCGCTCCCCCTCCCGCAAAACGCGCCGTTGCATCAACGGCCGTGCCGCGAATCTTGGCAATCATTTGCTCCACGGGCCCGCCAGGGGCTGCCTGAATAATGATGAAGTTGACAAGCAAGATCCCGAACAAAGTCGGGATCATCAAAAGGAGACGACGACAGATATAAGCCAGCAATGAAAGCGCCCTCTTAGTTTTTTTCTTTATATCGCTAAACACCCACCACAGGATAGCGCAAAAGCATTTTTAAATCAGGACAAGGAAGGCAAGGGTCAGGCGCGCGCAGCTTATAAAGATATAAGTGAGCACGCCTTATCCCGACGCCTGAAGATGTCATCATTTAAAAAGGTGTGCGCTTGTGCCACCATGAATCTAATGCAAGATTATACTCAGGGGAAGTCTTAGGACGCTCAAGATGGGTCCAATACGCAATCTTAAAGGTGGGTGAGCTATAAAGGGGTACCATATAGAAATTCCACAAAAGCACCCTATCAAGGGCTCGCACGGCCGTTTCAAGCTGGGCGCGAGTGTCGACCTTCAAAAGATGCTCCACAAGGGCGTCAACGGCCGGGTTTTTGATGCCCGCGTAGTTACGCGCGCCCGTCAAATCCGCGCGTGACGAGGACCAGAACTCAAGCTGTTCATTGCCCGGCGAGATAGACTCCATGATCAGGGCAAAAATCACATCAAAATCAAAGGTATTGACGCGGTTTTCATACTGGGCGGGATCCACAAGGCGAAGGTTTGCCGTGACGCCTATCTTCTTCAGGGTCGTTACGTAGTTTTGCAGCGCCTTGGCCGTTTGGTCCTGGGAAAGGATAATCTCAAAGGTCAAGGGCTTTTTGGTTTTTGGATCCACAAGAAGACCGCCCTCATAGGTGTAGCCCGCTTCTTTTAAGAGGGCCTTGGCGCGCTCAAGCACCGCCCGCTCTTGCCTAGGATTGGACTGCACAGGCAGTGTGAAGGGGGTTGTAAAGACGCGCGCTGGCACCTTATCCTTGACCGTCTCCAAAAGGGCAAGCTCATCGCCCTGGGGGAGGCCCTTTGCCTCCATGGGAGATCCTTGGAAATAGCTTTGAAGACGCGTGTACTGACCATAAAAGAGGTTCTTATTCACCCAGTCAAAGTTATAAACGATGGTGAGGGCTTCGCGCAGCTTCGGATTTTGAAATATGGGGCGACGCGTGTTAAATGCAAGGCCTTGGAAAAACTGAGGATTTTTGAAGGAAAGCGCGATACGGGTGATTTTTCCCTCTTTCACCGCAGGAATGTCATAGCCCTTGGCCCAGTTTGAAGCAACATTTTCGAGGCGGAAATCATAAGCTCCTTTTTTAAAAGCCTCAAACAGAACTGTCTGATCCCGGTAATAGTCATAGCTTACACGCTCGAAATTATATTGTCCCTTGCACACAGGGATGTTGGCACCCCACCAATTCTTGACCTTTGTGTACACAAGGCGCCGGGGCGCGGATACCTCAGTGATCGTATAGGGCCCACTGCCAACGGGCACCGTCAAATCAGCTTTTTCAAGGCCATGCTTTGAGAAATAAGCCTGGCTTAAGATGGGCATCTCACCAATGATGAGGGGCAATTCCCTATTGGTCTTCGTGGCAAACTCAAAACGCACCGTGTGGGCGTCAACGGCCACGGCCTTTGTAATGTCCTTATAGTAGGCCTTGTAAAGGGGATGCCCTTTTTCCTTGAGAGCGTCAAAGGTCCACACAACGTCGCTGGCCAAAATGGGGCTGCCACTGTGAAAGCGCGCCTCTTTGCGCAGGCGAAAGGTCACCGCCGAGTGGTCTTCATTCACGCTGATATCCTCAGCCACGTACCCATAGCGCGAGAAAGGCTCATCCCAAGAGGCCGCCATGAGGGTTGCATGGAGGTATGACGCGTAAAGAGGTGTGAGCCCCGCCGCCGGCGTGCCCTTAATCACAAAAGGGTTGAGGCTATCAAAGGTGCCCATGGTGCCCATGCGCAGATCGCCGCCCTTGGGCGCGTCAGGATTCACATAGTCAAAGTGCGTGAAGGTTGCTGGGTACTTGGGCTGCGCACCGAGGGCAAGACCGTGGCCTGCGTAGGCCGCCGTCGACATGGTCAACGCCAGCCCCACCAAGAAATTTTGGTACCCTTTTCCCATACACTATCCTTTCACACGACAGATTTTTGTGCTCAACCCTAAACTTTTTCAGCAAAAGCTTCAAGGAGCTTACACAGTTTCACATAGCCAAATAAAAAACTTTATTGACAAATAAAATTAAGGTTATTGTTTTTTTCAAATTCACTTACAAATATTTTGGACCTTACTATGAAGAAAACAACCACCACATTTGCGGCAATCGCCTTTTTCACTTTGGCGACCCTTCCGGCTTTTTCAAGCGATGAAATGTCTGAACCAGAGACCTACATTCACTCTGTCCGATATTTTTGTGCTTATAGCGCCCTCACCGGAGGAATCAGTACATCCGATGAAAATGCAGAAAAGGCAAAGCTGGCAATCAAAGAGGCCCTCACAAAGATATGTTACGAGGAAGATGAGCATGTAATGAGCTTCTTTTTTTCAGTATATCCCCTCCTGGCTGGCGTAACAGACGGATTGGAAACCGCTGACATTGTATGGAGTATGGTAAAGATTGCCCCCGCTAAACGCGTAGACCTTTTCGACGCGGTTCAACCTCTTTTTCAAAGTGTAACGGATGGCTCTTCTCGTCCTGAAATTCTAAGTTCTGTGGCCCCTATCTCAAATGAAAAGCGTCCGTTCGCCATAGACTTTGTGTCCTCACTTGTTCCAAAAATGACAAGCACAGAGGGTATCGGTCCCCTTATCCGCCATGCGACAGAGATTCCCGAGAACAACAGACAAGCGCACATCGAGTTTCTCACACCCTTTTTTCAAGATATTTCATTGCCATCCCAATATTCTGAGGTCTTACTCGCTCAACGTTCCATAATGAAAGATTCAATCGAAGGTGATCTAGAAAATGGTACTTTAGAAGCGGCCGCCCCCTTCTTCGAAGGCGTGAGCGCAGGAAACGATCGGGCTGTTGTCACACAGACGGTCTTTCAGATTCCAGCACAAAACCGTGAGGCGGTCTTGACAGCAAGCCTGCCTTTCCTTGAAGGCGTTACGAGGGGTGTTGATCGCGGTCTTATTATTCATGCTATTTCAAAAATTCTTGATTCAAGAAGGGATAGCGTATTGGAATTTGTTATGCCTTTTTTCAAAGAAGCACCCCACCCCACTTACGGCGCTTTAACCATTGAAGTTGCAGATGAAATATATTCTTCTGACCTCACACCTGACAGGTTTCGTGAAATTATGGAACACGCACTCGACAGAAATCCTACATACCATGAGCCTATGGACTTTTATAATTATTTCTTATAATTATCACTGTGAAGTGCACTCTTACTAAACGCTCAACACAGCCACACATGACTACCCGTGCGAGCTTTTGAGAAAGGCTGCTTAGGGGTGAAGCGTTCTGAACAAATTTGGCTTACCGCCTCACACGTCAAATATAAAAAATGATCCGAAAAATGACTTCCACGGAAGTCATTTTTCTTATTTCTGATATCTAAAAACATCCAAACCGAAAAAAACATCCTTTTTGTCTTTTATAGAAATCATTTTGCTTGTTTTTTAAGAAAATGAGACCTAGGATATCCACAAGTGAGTCATTTTGATTTTCATGGAAGGCAAAGTGAAAGAAATTTCAGATATGGACACCCTTAAGGATGCCTTGCGCCATTTGCGAAAGAAAGCAGGTCTTTCCCAAAGCGAGCTGGCGCAACTGGCTGGCCTTTCGCGCACGGCCATTCAAGCTCTTGAGGATGGAAAGCCCACATGTAAGCTCAGCACTTTTTTTAAGGTGACTCATGTGCTGAACCTAAAGCTTTATGCAGATCATCCTCTTCTACCCTGGGAGATCACACCATGACCCAGCGCGCTGCCATCTTTTTTCAAAAGCAGCGCTGCGGCGTCCTTGAAGAGGAGATGCGCGGCAAAGCCTACCGCTTCACCTATGATCCCACTTACCAGGGGCCCATGATTTCCCTGACCCTGCCCGTGCGCCTTGAGCCCTACACGTGGGACGCGTTCCCCCCCTTTTTTGATGGCTTGCTGCCAGAGGGCATGCAGCTAGAGGCACTCCTACGGATCCACAAGATTGACAAGGATGATCTCATGTCCCAGCTTATTACGGTGGGCGAGGACCTGGTGGGCGCCGTCAGTGTAAGGGGTGACACATGAGCGCGCGCTGTCCCCTCACCTACGACCTTTTGACGCCTGAAGAGACGCGCTACAGCATGCGTGGCATGCGCCTCCTTGCGAAAGGTCTCACGCATCTTGAAGATTTTCCCTATACCCAGGCGGAGCAACAAGAAGAGGCGCGCACGCTTGCGGGCAAGTTGTCCATCCAGGGGGTTCAACCCAAGATGAGCGCAACCCTGGAGATTGCCCTCGGGCGCGGCACCTTCAAGCCCACGGAAAAAGGGGGCCGCTTCATCATTAAAATGCAAAGCTCTTGGCCCCATTTACCTGAAAATGAGGACCTGACCATGCGCCTGGCGTCCTTGTCAGGCATTGAAGTCCCCAAACACGGCCTGATCTTTTGCAAAGACAACACCTTAAGTTTCTGGATTGCCCGTTTTGACAGGCCCAGCACGCGCACAAAGCTCCCCCTTGAGGACTTTGCGCAGCTGAGCCAACATACCCGCCAAACCAAATACGACGCCTCCATGGAGCAAGTGGTGCGCATCATTGACACCTTCGCCACATTTCCCATGCTGGAGAAAGAAAAGCTTCTGCGTCTGACCCTGTTCAACTTCCTTGTGGGAAATGAGGATATGCATCTGAAGAACTTTTCGTTGCTGCGTGAGGGGGACTTGGTGAAGCTCTCCCCCGCCTATGATCTTGTGAACACGACCCTTGCCCTGGGACGCGCCGCGCGCGAAGAGCTTGCCCTGCCCCTTCTCGGCAAAAAGAATAAGCTCACCTCCCAGGACTTTCTTGGGTATTTTGCCAAAGAGCGCTTGGGGCTTACCGCTGCCCGCATTGACCACATCACAGGACACCTCAAAAAGAGCATCAGTACATGGGACGCCCTCCTCGAAGCGTCTTTTTTGCCTGAAAAAGAGATAACGAACTATAAAAAAATAACAGAATACAGGCTTTCTATATTATTTGACAATTGACATAAAAAAAGATATATGTGACATTCGTTTTTTTGAACTTCAATAAAGCAAATCCCATGAAAACACTCACCTTCCTTAGCTCTTTTTTATGCATCTCTTCCCTATTTGCCAGCGCTTGCCCGGATCTTGGGGATTCTAAGGCCTTGTATGGCGGCGCCCAAGGCAAAGAAATCTTTGAGAGTGGAAAAGAAAAAATTGTTGGGCTTCTCTCCACTCGCGTCAAAGAACTTGGCACCGGCGAGCCGAGTGGCGCCTGGATCAAAGACTTTGTCGAAGACACCATCGCCATGCGCGCCGGCATTGCCAAGCTCTCCAGAAGCTATGATGCGGCCGCGTTTGGGGCTCTTCGCGTCCACACCCCCGATGAGCACCTTGTGACCCCCTTGCATGAAGCCCGCTACCTCCCTTTCAAAAAAGAGGTTTTAAAAGACATGCACGCGCGCCTTGGCACCCCGGGGCAGTGGATACAGGCGGGCAGCACACGCACACGCCTACGCGTACTCGCCCCACATCAGTGGCCCCTGATCTGCCCCCAAGGGTTGGTTAGAGACTTCACCCACTTTAACGAGCTCCTCGACGTCGATTACCTGCTCGAGTTCATCAACGGCGGCGCTTTCGCGACCATCGGAGAGAAGTCTGTATCTGCCTATGAGCTCGCCATGACCTTACAAGCCCGCATGAGCCAACCGGGCATTCCTTTCTCTCCATCCATTGATCCCACGCACCTCAAGCCAGGATACTTTGTACAAGAAAAACTTACGCCCGATTGTCGTCTCCTGCGCCTGGATGTGGAACATCAAGTTGCAATCCAGGACCAGCAAGTTTGGATCCCTGGCCACGGCTTCATGTCCCTTTTGCCGAATGAGGCACAGACCCACGAAGAAGGCGCCCTCAGCTTGCCCCTCATGCTTTTGCACACCCATGCTTATTTCCTGTCCCATCTTGAGCCTGCCTACGTGGAAGCCCTCAAAATCGCGGTGCAAGGAGATCCTGGCAATCAGGACGACCTCATCGAAAGCGTGGGGAGCTTCGTGCGTTTGTGGAATTTATATACGCCCGTTGCCAGAGGGAGCGCTGCGTGCGCTGACTTCATGATGGAGGGGATTTTTGCCGGCAAAGGATACAAAGTAATCTTTCAAGACATACACGGCCTGAGCCTTGATCACTTGTGCTATGCCACAAGCAGCAAAGACACCTTTCTTGCGCGATTTAAAGAAGCTATTACCATAATTCCCCACCCTTAAGCGTTCGTTAGGAAGATTTGCGCACACTGAAGTGGAGAACATAAGGACAAAAAAAATGAAGAAAAAAATTCCTCTCTTTTTTGTGTTACTGGGCGCGTGCAGCGCCCATGCCAGCGAGTTTGAGCCAGGCGATATAAAAGTATCCTCTGCAAGGGCGGCGCAAAAAGAGCTTCAAGATCAGCGCGTCAAACAGAGCGTGCGCGAAACTTACGCCCGCATGAACAGCGCCTGGTCCTATCCTGAGGGTGAGGAAAGCGATATAGACGACAAGATGGTGACCCATGCAAAGGCTTGGACCATCGACACGATTTCCCACACCTTCCAAAAAGACGGACAAACAATCGTTGCACGCATGCGCACTTTTGTTTTGAAAGACGAACCCCATACAATCCTCGAGGCCCTTGATGAGCTCGTGACGTCCCCAGCCCAGGTCGATTGTACCTTGGCCCTTATGACCGCACAGGCTTTTGCCCTGCGCGCCCTGATGGGGGACACACTTTTTCGCAAGTACGCCGTTTTGCTGCACGACTCTCTAAGCAACAAAACCACATTTTTTTCAGCACTTCCTAGGCATTTTCTGCGCTTAAGGCACACCCCCATCCGGGAGGGGCATTTTTACCACATTACAAATGTTCCCCAATACGGCGCCCTTAACCCCTATGGGTATGATGCGGGGCACAACGTTTTTTTCCTTGGAGAGAACCTCCACATTGGTTTTGGTCCCTTTTTTAGGGATGGCCCAAAGCCTGAGAAAGACATCGCCGAACACCTAAGGACAAACTACACAGATGAGGTTTTAAAACATAAGGGACTGAGCCCAATGAGCAAGCACAGCTATCACAAGCAGCGCACTGAGCATCAAAAACTAAGTACAGCCCGCATATCTTTCCGCTTCACGGATTACACGGAAGAAGGACTTGCCTACCACTTCAGCAACCTCATGCTGGAAGCTCTTGATTTTTAAGGGAATTCTCAATTAGAGGTTAAGCCGCCTTGGGAGGCTGTGCAGCAGGCGCTGGCGCTGGTGCTGGAGTGGCAGGACCTGCTGGTGCCGCCCCGCTCCCTGCCTTAGGTTCAGCGGCGGGCGTCGCAACTGGAGCTGCAGCCCCGGCGGGTGGCAATGGTGCCGGACTATCACTTAAGGTGCGCAAGTACGCAATCAGATCTGCGCGCTCTTGGGTTTTGCTGACGCCCACGAAGGACATCTTTGTGCCCTTAATAAAATTCCGTGGCTTGTGGAGGAAGGCGTTCAAGTTCGCATAGTCCCACTTCTTGCCCTCTTTCCCAATAGCCATGGCGCCGTCTGAGTAAGTAAACGTTGTATCGTGGGCGATAGGGCGATTGACTACGTCCCACAGGTGGGGCCCCTGCTTGTTGGCGCCACCCTTTTCAAGGACGTGACATTGGAGGCACTTTTTGGCGATTTTTTCGCCTTCTTGAACATTTGCGCTGGCAAGAAGGGGTTCAATGGGCTCAAGCACATCTTCGGCCGCAGGTGCTGCTCCCCCTTTTGTGCCCTGATCCGCATCGCCGTGCGAGTACACATTGGGCGCACTCAGATCTGGATGAACAAGTAGCTCAGCCACTTTTCCGCTGACCTTGCCGATTAAGAGGGCCAGAATGAGGCCCATCAGCACCTTGTTCCACTCAAATCCGTCCATAAAGCGTCCTACCCTTTTGCAGAATTTTCTTAAACTTTAAACAGATTTTATCAAGTGTAGCGCCTCTTGACTACTCTCCTGTTCACTTTTTGTGTGAAGTTCTGTCGCCTGGGGGAGTTTTGCCACATTTTCCACGAAGGCCGGCGCCTGAGGCACCTCCTCGCTGGGCACGGGATTAAGCTCTCGAAAGCGCCTGGCGCCAGGAAGTAACCTTGCCTCAAAGGAGCGCACGGTTTTGTTGTAAGAACCCACACAGCGGTCCAAGTCCTGACCAAGCTTAGTCATATGGGCGCCCACATCGGCCAACCTTTTATAAAGCTCTTTCCCAAGCTGGCTAATTTCCTGGGCATTTTGGGTTAGGGCCTCTTGGCGCCAGCCATAAGCAACGGCGTGGAGAAGAGCAATCAGTGTTGCAGGCGTTGCCAGAATCACTTTCTTTTCCACACCTAACTCAATGAGGGATGGGTCTTGCTCAAGAGCCGCGGAAAAAAAGGTTTCACCTGGCAAGAAAAGGACCACGAATTCAGGCGTTTGTGTTGCGCTTAAACGGTCCCAGTAGCTGCGTGAGGCAAGCTGCATGATGTGGGTGCGCACGTGACGCGCATGGGTTTTCAGATGCTCTTGGCGCTGGATGTCATCGGGTGCCTCCAGTGCGTCCAGGTAGCCAGCAAGAGGCGCCTTTGCGTCAATGACAAGGGACTTGCCGCCAGGCAGACGCACCACCATATCGGGACGCACAGGCCCTTCCCCATCTTCGCGTCCGATGGTCACCTGTTCAAGAAAGTCGCAGTGCGCACTCATGCCGCTCATCTCCACGACGCGCCTGAGTTGCATTTCTCCCCAGCGTCCCCGCACATGGGGGGCACGAAGCGCCTTCACGAGATTGGCTGTTTCCTGCCTCAACTCTTTTTGCCCCACTACCAACTCTCCCACTTGATGGCGCAGGACGCTGTAAGCGCTTTGGCGCTCCTTTTCAAGCTGACCTAGTTTTTGGTCCACAAGTCCTAAGGTTTCCTTGAGGGGGGCGACCATGGCGGCCACCGCTTGCTCTTTTAAGGTCAGGTCGGACTTGGACTTTTCATGGAGCTTTGAGAAATTTCCTTGGGCCAATTCTAAAAAGACGCGGTTGTTTTGCTCCAGGGCCTGGGCGCACAGGGCTTGGAAACTCTGTCCCATCTGATTTTTGGCTTCCGTCAGTGTGGCAAGTTGGGCACCAAAGGTTGCCTTTTCACGCTCGAAGGTTAGTGCCTGGGCATGGAGCTTACCTTGTGCGTCTTCAAAGGCGTGCTTGTAGGGCTCTAAAAAGGTGACTTGCGCCGCAAGCTCTCCCGCGCGTCCATTCATAATAAGAAAAGTAATGAGCCCACCCAAACCAAGGGCAAACACCGCGCTCGCAGCCATGACCCACTGAATTTCCGTTCCTATATCCATCGCCACATCCTTGAAGAAGAGGTTAAACACCATTGCATGGCCGCGTCTTTTTCGCTAAGACCGACTCCAGACCCTGCGACGCAGTGTGCCTTGCGGGGGGACAAAAGTCAAAGCTTGGAGGCACGCGTACGTCTTTGCTTTCAAGGATTAATGTGGAGGAATAAAGTATGAGCGCAACACTTCCCGTTGCCCAGGCCCTTTTAGGGCTTGTCGTTTTCCTAGGAATTGCATGGGCCGTCAGTGAAAACCGACGCGCTTTTGATGGTCGCACCGTCCTCATGGGCCTTGCCCTTCAGGTCATCCTTGCAACCATTATCTTAAAGGTAGGTTTTGTACAAAGCGCCTTTTTGTGGATCGCCCAGGGCATTGGCTCTTTAAAAGATGCCACCTGCGAGGGCACGAAATTTGTGTTTGGTTACCTAGGCGGCGGCGAGTGCCCCTTTGAACTTAAACATGAAACGTCACCCTTTATCTTCGCCTTCCAAGCCCTTCCCATGGTGATCGTCATCAGCGCCATTTCCATGCTCCTTTTCCACTGGAAAGTGCTTCCCTATCTGGTGCGCAGTTTCTCCCATGTGTTGCGCAAGACCCTACGCATTGGCGGCGCGCTTGGTGTGTGCTGTGCGGCCAAAGTGTTCCTGGGCCAAACCGAGGCGCCCCTTCTGATTCGCCCCTATCTGGGCAAAGTCTCGCGCAGTGAGCTCTTCACGGTCATGACCGCAGGTATGGCCACCACATCCGCCTCCCTCATGGTGCTCTATGGCTCCATTTTGGAAAATACCATCGCCTCTCCCATTAGCCACATCCTGACAGCCTCCATCATCAGCATTCCTGCCGCCATCGTGATCTCACGCATCATGGTGCCACAGACAAAGGGCAATGATACCTCCGGCGAAATGGTCGTGCCCTACGAGTTCTCAGGCTCCATGGACGCGGTCTCCAGAGGCGCCCAGGACGGCCTACAGCTTTTCTTGGCCGTCATTGCCATGCTCATTACCATGCTGGCACTTGTGAAGCTTCTCAACATCTTCCTCGCCATTTTTCCTCCAGTGGGCGGCGAAGCGCTGTCCCTTCAGCGCATCTTTGGTTACGTCTTTGCCCCCATCACGTGGCTCATGGGTATTGACTGGAAAGAAGCGATCCCTGCGGGAAATCTTCTTGGTACAAAAACAGCGCTCAATGAGGTTTTGGCCTTTGTGGGTTTGTCAGAGCTACCGGCTGGGACTTTGAGTGAGCACACCAAAACCATCATGACCTATGCCCTGTGCGGTTTTGCCAATCTTGGCAGTATCGGCATCCAGATCGGCACCATGGGCACACTTGCGCCCGAGCGCCGTACGGAAATTATCTCCCTCGGCTTCAAGGCGCTCCTGGCTGGCACCATCGCCAGCTGCATGAGCGGTACCCTTGTGGGCATGCTCCACTGGCTTGGTTAATCAAAACACTCCCCCTCTCGTATAGTCACGAGAGGGGGATTCTCAATCGCAAGCAACATCTTCACCCTCTAACGTCTCCCCTATAAAGCAGCTTGCATCTTGCCTCGTTTCAACCAGTTGGGTATGCTTTCCAAAAATCTGTTCCGGGGGCACAGAATGAAGTTTTCAAAACACGTTCTATGGTTTTGTATACAGCTTGCAACTACGTGCGTTTGGGCCTCAAGTTCAAGCGCACCCGTTGATATTTCTTTCTCCATCGACCATTTTGACCACGCGGACATGGTCGAGGTTTCAAAACTCTGTAGCGTTGCCTACGGCAAAGACAGCCCTTATACAACTGGCCTTGAATCCGCCGGGTGGGATATCACGGATCTCGTCACACCAAATGGCTACCGCTACGGTGTACGCGCCCAAAATGGCCCCCTTAGTGTCCTCTCCTTTAAAGGGACCGATGACGGATATTCAATGCTCCAGGATGCAAAGATGGCGCGCATGTCAAGCGCTGGTGTCTTTCCAAGACTTCCCCATGACGATATGCATACGGGTTTTCACACGTACTATTCAAACCTTGATGTGAGGCCTCATTTGAGGAAAGTGGAGCACGATGAATTTTTGATCCTAGCGGGACACAGCTTGGGCGGAGCCATGTGCTACCTTTCTGGCCTTGAGATGCTTTCAATGCAGCAAGAAGATCCCCACCTCTACCCGAGCCATTTTTGTTCCCTTTTCACGCTGGGGGCACCGGCGGCTGTTGGCCCTAGGCTGTGCGCCCCCCTATCCCGCATTGCGCATTTGCGCATCGCTTTTGATAATGATCCCGTCACCAGTTTGACAAGAGGACCCGTCACACTTAGTCAGCCGGCTTGCCGCGTCGACAGTGGGACCTGTTATTTTAACCACACAGGTGAGAAAGTGACCCTCACCGGGAGCGGCCTGGCCACACACACCTGTGATCAGTATATCGAAGCACTCATCACCACGCCGCGCGACAGAGTCGCCCCTATTTGGGGTGAGCCTCAATCCATCTCCCTGGCGCCATATGTGAGTGCAGTGTACGCGCCAGGATATGATACATCCAGACTCCTTTCTCACTTTAGGTCAGCTGATTGTGAGGAAACAAAACATCGGCCGCTTATGCAACATCTGATTACAGGGGCTTGGAACGGGACATTTCCACGCGGGACGTTCCACCGAAGCTTCTCACCCAGCAGAGCTGACGATACTTTGTTTTATCAGTTGTGGCGCAGGCATAATCTCTATGGTGCACACCTTGTGTCACCGCAGGATTATATAGATCTCTTAGGCGCGTTACATGAAAAGTATGACTATCTCAATCCCTTGTATACCCAGCGCACCCTTGGCTTTTTTGATCGCATTGCAAAAAAACATGGATTGTCCCGTGAAACACTTGAAGGTGTGATTGCTGCCTCTAAGGCGCATACCCTGCCTCCCTCCTCTTATCACTCGCCGGTCCATGATTTTGTTTTCACTCAAGCACAAATGAGTATGGGCATCCTTCTAGGGCAGCAAGTTGCGCCTCCTATGCCCACGACACGCGAGAATCCTCTCACACGCTTTCTTTTGTCTTATAAAAAAATGAAGGTGGTTAATGACGCGCTATTTTTAGAGCTTGATTAGACGTGTGCGCCCATCAAAAACGCTTCTAGCGTGGACGACCTCTCCTTTTAACCTCTTAAAAGAGAAGGGTTTTCTCATCACCGTTTCAAAGGGTGTCACTTTTCCTTCGTTAGCACGATGATTTTTGTTTGTGGCAGGTCATGACCCGCGATTTTCTCCAGTGCGTTATAGAAATATGTGCATTTTCCAGCGGCACTGCCATTTTGAAAACGCAGCTCAGCCGCACCTGATGCGGACAACTTTGGCGCAGCCATCTGCAATTCATCTCTGGCATCGCGTGACACCAGCCATGTCTCATCATTGAGGCGCGCCTTAAAGGGAGCACGCGCTGTTTCTGGCAAAATGGCCCTCAAAACGACAGGGTCTGCAGACACAAGATTAGGGCACCCTGAGCCCGGCCCAAACAAGGCTCTCGCCTCACCCACATCCCGGTTTACCATCATCCCATCTTGTGCAGCAGACGCGGCTGTAGCGCTGGCGTTTGCATGTCCAGCTAGCCCCGCCGCGCAAAGCGCTATGAAAAGAATTTGTTTCATGGTGAGATCTCCCCGTTTTTACAATCTCCAATCAGTGTAACAAAGCGTGATTGAAAATCAGTTAACGGGTAAGAGCACCTATAACGTCATTGAGACAACGCATCTTTCTCAAACATGAAGTACTGGCACAAACGACCAGCCTCTTTGGCTTTTGCTTCATAGCGTGTGGGGTATCTCCCCTCAAAAAAGGGCGTGCTCCACGTGCTCTCGTCGCCCAAAAGCGTCAAGGACTTGGCGGCACGGGCGTGCTCCAAAATATGCTCAACATAGTCCGCGTGATCGCTGGCCACATGGAGAGTACCGCCAGGGACCAGCAAGCGCGCAAGCTCTTCAAAAAACGGCGTTTGCAGAAGGCGGCGTTTGGCGTGACGCGCCTTTGGCCAAGGGTCTGGAAACATCACAAAAATGCGCGCGAAAGAGGCGGACGTAAGGGTCTCCACCATGGGGCGTACATCTTCGGGGTAGACACGCACCCGGGATACGTTTTCAGGCGCGACCTGGGTCAAAATACTGGCCACACCGTTCAGGAAAACTTCACTGCCCACAAAGCACGTGTCCTTGTGATCGCGCACAAGACCAGCCAGGTGCTCGCCCCCACCAAAGCCAATCTCAAACCAAAGGGGCCCCTCGTGCCCGGGAAAAAAGGCGCGTGGATCAAGGGGGCGGCCCTCCTCAAAGGTTATACGTAACCCCGGGAGTAGGGTTTCCATCGCATGTGTTTTCGCAACACGCAGGGGCCTGCCGCGCCTGCGTCCATAGAACGTCTTGTGGTGTTCGCTCATCTCATATAGACAAATCGGTCCGCTTCTGTTTTGAACTCTTGAATGAGTGCGTCCATTAAGTCAAGTCTTTCCCACCCAAAAGCGCCGTCTTCGTCAGGTGAGCGTCCAAAGTGGCCGTAGGAGGCCGTGCGCTCATA
This sequence comes from Pseudomonadota bacterium, assembly GCA_020161545.1. Classification (GTDB taxonomy): domain Bacteria; phylum Pseudomonadota; class Alphaproteobacteria; order Caedimonadales; family UBA1908; genus JACESU01. The sequence goes on along the minus strand of JAIUNT010000012.1, from coordinate 796 downwards.
GATGGGACGGCGCAGATCAAGGGTGTCAATGATGCCCTGGGGTGTCATATCCACGCACGACTCAAGATAAGCCGCAACGTCCTGCCACGCGGCCATGCCGGAGCCGTGCAAATCAAGATATAAAGAGACAGGTTTGGCCACACCAATGGCGTAGGACAGCTGCAACGTGCAGTTGCGTGCAAGGCCGGCCGCCACAATGTTTTTAGCCAAGTAGCGCGCCATGTAAGCACCAGAGCGGTCAACTTTCGTGGGGTCCTTTCCTGAGAAGGCCCCGCCACCATGGGGCGCACGCCCCCCATAGGTATCCACAATAATCTTGCGCCCCGTCAGACCCGCATCCCCCACAGGTCCACCCACCACAAAGGCGCCAGTGGGGTTCACATAAAAGAGTGTGTCATCCTTCATCCATCCAGAAGGCAGCGCCTCCCTCACAATGGGTGTCACCAAACGGCGTACATCCTCTTGGGACAGCCTTGCGGCGTGTTGGGTCGACAACACCACGCAGTCCACGCCCGCAGGCACAGAATCCTCATACCGCACGCTAAGCTGCGTCTTTGCGTCAGGCTCAATGCCAGGCAACAGTCCTGCCAAACGCGCGTCACGAAGGGCCTCTAGAACACGGTGGGCGTAATAAATGGGTGCTGGCATAAAGGCTGGCGTTTCAAGGCTGGCGTAACCAAACATCATGCCTTGGTCCCCTGCCCCCAAAACCTTTCCAGCATCGCCTGCAACACCCACAGCAATATCAGCGGACTGATCGTGAAGGTAGTCCTCAATGATACACGTCTGCCAGTGA
>JAIUNT010000011.1 GCA_020161545.1 Pseudomonadota bacterium | reverse complement strand
GAAGCTGGTACCCTTTGTCCGTTGATTCGTGCAAAAAGCGACCAGGACTTATCTCGATTTGTTGCAAAATCCCATTAAGGGTTTGAAGACTTTTGGAGGCCTCATGCATCACGTCAGTGACACTCGACAAGCCACCATCCGTAAAATCACGCACACCTGCGCGGTTCTCATCCACCAAGCGCTCAAGGGAGGTTGCTGCCTTGTCAACGGCAACAATGGCGGGCTGAAGGCCCTGGATTTGCCCCTCCATGCTTTTGAGGGTTTTGTTAATCTGTTTAAAGGCCCCGCGTGCTTCACGCATGAAGCCGTCTATGTTATTGGGTCCTTTTGCCAAGTCCTTGGAAATGCGCGACACATCTTGGAGGGTTTTGGAAAACGCCTCAAGATTCTTGTCGTCCAGCAGAACCTTGAGCTTACCTGTGACGGCGTACACGTTCTCTAAGATGTGAGGCAGCTCACTGAAAAGCATCTCAATGCCTGAGGCCCGCGAGGCAATGACGGGATACTTCTGACCCGGCTTCGCCTTGAGGGGCGGCAGCGTCTGAGAGCCACCATTAATTTGAACATAACTGTATCCTGTAAGCCCCTGCGCCTCAACGGCGGCGACGGCATCTTGACGAATAAGGGCCGGATTATCAACGGAAATTTTTACGGCAATGCGCGACACATCTTTGGGGTCAACATAGATCGCTTTGACTTTTCCCACGGGAAGCCCGTGAAAGCGCACACTTTCATTCACACGCAGGCCAGACACAGATCCATTGAAGTAAATCATATAGTTATGTCGCTCTTTTGTGAAATCCACGTGGGAAAACCACATCACAAAGATGATAAGCCCAGCAAAGAGCGCTAGGAGAAAGCCGCCAACCGCGAGATAACTTGCACGTGTTTCCATGACACTATTCTAGAGGCACTCGGGCGATTTTGGAAGGTGTGTTCTTGATGGAACTTTCAACCTCAAAAACGCCCATCACGCACTTTTTTGATCCTGACCCACAATGACCTTTTGATCAAAAAGGCCTTCCTTCAGCATGACCTCAATCTGGTTGGCGGGCAGTGGTTTTTCAAAGAGGTACCCTTGCCCAAAGTCACATCCCATCTTCTTAAGAAATGCATACTGCTCAGGGGTTTCAATGCCTTCAGCAACTGTTTTGACAGAGGTCACCTTTGCCAAGGTTTGTATGGCCTTAATAAAGGCTTCGATCTGTTGGCGCTCCACCTTTTCCCCCACAAAGGATTTGTCAATTTTTAAGACGTCAAAGGGGTATTGGCGAAAGGTACTTAAGGACGAGTTTCCGGTGCCAAAATCATCGATGGACAACCTAATGCCCATAGCTTTTATTTTGCGCAGGAGATTGTCAGTGTTATCGCAGTATTTTGAAATGATGCTTTCTGTAATTTCTAGAACCACTTGGGTCGGTGCCACATTCCCTTTGGTAATGGCATTTTCAAGAAGCGCATAGAAATTTGGATGGAGAAGCTGTTTATTGGAAACATTCACACACATATGCCACTTCTTGTGGCCAAAGGTTTCATTCCACGCGTAGAGCTGAGAAAGGGCTTCCTCTAAAGCAAACGCTCCTAATTTGTGAATAAGCTCAGACTCTTCAGCAAGGGGAATGAAGACATCAGGAGACAAGCCCCCGTAAACGGGATGGCGCCAGCGCATGAGTGCTTCAAACCCCGCCACCTGATTGGATTTCATATCCATAATGGGTTGGTAAAAGAGCGTCATTTCACGGCGCTCGAGGGCTCCTATCAACGAGTTACTAATATCAAAGATTTTCTTTTGCTTTTCACGCATCTCCACGTCAAAAACCGCAAAACGCCCTTTTCCTTCGTGTTTTGCGCGGTAAAGTGCCATATCGGCGTCACTGAGCAACTTCTCATGGCTCACCCCTATATGCGCCTTGGACGACACAACCACACCCATGCTGAGCCCCGCATAAATCTCGTGGTTATGGACCTTGATGGGGGTCTCCATCGCCTTACCGATGCGTTCCATCACACCATTTATATGGGACTTCGTATGGGTTCCTAAAAGCAAGATTGCAAACTCATCTCCACCTAGCCTTGCCACGGTATCCGTATCACGCACACACGACACAAGACGCTTTGAAAGATGCACAAGCAGCTCATCCCCTGCGCTATGTCCAAGGGTATCATTCACGCGCTTAAAATTATCTAAGTCTATAAAAAGGAGAGCAAACTTACGTTTGGGATCGCGCTTGTAGTTTGCAAGGGCCTGGGACAGGCGCTCGTTCAAAAGAACGCGGTTGGGCAGACGCGTCAGTGAGTCGTGGAGGGCCCCGTGGCTGAGCTCACTCTCCAGGTTCTTTTTCTGCGTCACGTCCATGATGGACCCAATGAGCCTTGTGGCTTTGTCGCCATAACACATACAAATCCAGCGCATTTCCACCCAGGTAATATCGCCGCTGTCACGTGCAACACGAAACTCCAGGGTGTGGCGCGTTTGATTTTTTTGGGCTTGTGACTCCTGCAGCGCACGTTGGAATCTTTCTCGATCGTCGGGATGGATAAGCTTAATCCATTGACCAATGGTGGGTTTATGGTTTTTTGCCTTCCAACCCATGATCTCCTTCCAGCGCGATGCAAGATAGAGCTTGTCTTTTTGCAAGTCCCAGTCCCACAAGCCATCATTCACCCCCTTGGAGGCAAGCGCATAGCGCTCTTTTGTCAGGCGCAGACGTTTTGCTGTTTGAATGATGGTTTTCTCCCCTTTTTCAAGGGAGTCCAATGCTTTTTGAAGACCTAGCACGTAGGGCCTGAGCACAAAGTTAATAATGAGAGGCGTACTGATAATAACAAGGGAAACTGTATCAATGAGCCCTTCGGCAACTTGCCCCATGTGGGGATCAATAATTGGCAGGAGAACAAACATGATAAAGGCTTCTACACACAGCACGATGCAGGCTATCTTAAGCGCGATCCCCATGACCTCCTTGTGTGCAAGACGCGTTGAAAACATGAATACTCCCGTAAATCGATCCCAGCTCCATTTTCTACCAAAAAGGTATTAAAAGTTTCTAAAGAACGCCACGATGTGTATAAATTTGCTATACTCATGAGAGCCATTTGAACACGTAAAAAAATGACATCAAGCCCACGCACGCTTTATCTCTTTCGCAAAGACCTGCGCGTGCGCGACAACCCAGCCCTTATGGAGGCGGCGCACAGTGGCCAGGTACTGCTCGCGTATATCCTCGATGACACAACGCCGGGCGCCTTTAAATTGAGGGAGGCCTCAAGATGTTGGCTGCACCATAGCTTAGCGTCCCTTAACACCTCCCTAGGCGGCACTTTGAACCTCTACAAGGGCGAGGCGCCCGAGGTCATTGGCAGCCTTCTTGAGCGTTATCCCAGCATTACCTCCATCCACTGGAACCGCTGTTATGAGCCATGGCGTATTTCACAGGATAAAGCGCTCAAGGAATCCCTTAAGTCGCGCGGGCTTACCGTGACAAGCCATAACGCCTCCCTTTTGTGGGAACCCTGGCAAATCCTGACAAAGGCTGGCACGCCGTACCAGGTCTTCACGCCTTACTACACAAAGGGATGCTTGAGCGCCCCGGCCCCGCGCGCGCCCATGGGCTGCCCCTCAAACCCCTCCTCTGTTAAAGACACCCATGCGCTTGCCTTAGAAGAGCTCTGCCTTTTGCCAGCGCGCCCCTGGCATAAGGACCTCATGTCCCATTGGCAGGTGGGCGAGGCGGCAGCCTACGCTCGCCTTGAGGATTTTTGTGAGGCGCGTGCCCTCGTCTACGCAAAGGACCGAGACTTTCCATCCCTGTCCGCCACATCCCTTCTATCCCCGCATCTCGCCTTTGGTGAGATTTCGCCGAACCAAATTTGGTGGCACGTCCATGGACAAATCACCCAGAGCGAACACTTCTCCCTGGGGCATGACACCTTCCTTAAAGAGCTGGCCTGGCGCGAGTTTTCTTACTATCTTCTCTATCATTTTCCGGATTTGCCCGTGCGGGCCTTTCAAAAGAAATTTGATGCCTTTTCTTGGTCCCACGAAAGCCCGCACCTTGAAGCGTGGCAACGGGGTCAGACGGGCTACCCGCTTGTGGACGCAGGGATGCGCGAGCTTTGGCAAACGGGCACCATGCACAACCGTGTGCGCATGGTTGTGGCCTCGTTCCTCGTCAAAAATCTGGGCATCCACTGGCATGAGGGAGCCAAATGGTTTTGGGACTGTTTGGTGGACGCGGACCTTGCCAGTAACAGCGCCAGCTGGCAGTGGGTGGCTGGATGCGGCGCCGACGCTGCCCCTTACTTTCGCATTTTTAATCCCACCACCCAGGGGCAAAAGTTCGACTCAGACGGAACCTATACCCGTCGATATGTCCCGGAGCTTGCCGCCCTGCCGGACAAATATCTCTTCACCCCGTCCCTTGCACCCGCTCACGTCTTGCAGCAAGCAGGTGTGCGCTTAGGAACAAACTACCCCCACCCCATCGTGGATCTGTCCGCCTCACGCCAAGCTGCCCTTGAGGCATACGGTGTTTTGTCAAAGGGCCTTATATAGCTAGAGGGAGTTTCTCGTATGCCAAGGTCTATCACTATATGGCTAGAACAGTTTAATTTCAGGACAAGAAACGAGGCAAGCGACATGTATAAGTATACACGAGCGACGAGTGACGCAACCAGACATTACAAGGGTTCGGCTATAATGGTTTTTTTTCTTGTGTGCGCTGCGTCAACGCCTCTTTTGGCAAGCGAGCAGAATCCAGACGACCAAGACGATTTGCAAATACATGCCGGTCCCACTCCTTCACAATCATCTTTTTCACCGTGGATGTGGGCATGGCAAGAAGCTACCGGCGCAGGATTGGAGAATGGCCAGCCCCAAAGTCAATTTTTGCAACTGGGTGAAAGCACCTGGATTTTTAAGTCACCCATCGTCTCAGGCCCTCCCGTCCGGAATCGTCGCAAATCTCTGTGAGGAAGATGTCGCTGTGTCCGCAGAGGTACTGCTCTTCAGATGTGAGTGTACCTCATCTTTATGGTTGTCATATGATCCTATAAAAGCGCAACACACCTTGTAGGCCCTTAAAGTGGACCGCCGCCGAGAATCCAAAAACCGCATGGAAAAATACAAGATGCCTTGCCTTTGAGCGCACTCTTTTCGTTATAAACCGTTACTCACCTTGCACACAAACCCAGTCGATGGCTCACAAGCCATATCCACCAGGTCAAGAGGCGACAAAGACCACTGCGCTGCAAGGGTGTGAACATCCTCCTCGTCAACAAACACATAGGTTTCACCCTCATCCTCGCCCACCTCAAACATGGAGAGATCCTCTTCCCCTTCGCTCATCACACCTGCTTGGTAAGCAATTTCTCCATCAGAAAAGTAAAAAGCACGCTTCAAGCGTCCATCACAGTACCGCACCCACGCATGGGCCTCTGAAATCCTATCTGTGTGAAAATAGCAAAAGTTTTTAATTTTTGATGAAAATTGCTCAAAAAAGCCAAGTACCTCATTCAAGCGGCTCTTGTCCCCATATATGTCCGTGCGATTCTATAAGCCACGTCCAATCACAAAGGTCCACCCTTGTATGGGTGGACTCACAAAAACATAGCCTTGATTTGTATAAGCAAGATCAATTCCGGTGCGCCAGTTTGCCTCACTGATTTCTTGGGCACCCAAGCAAGCAAAAACCTCATCGGCACTTCCGGGAATTGCAAGCCACGCCACCTTATAACCAAAGCTTCCAGGCAAGTCCGGATCACGTGACAACACGCTTGTTGGAGACGCGTTTGATTCAGGTGAGGTGGGCGGTGTTGATGGGGGTGTTTCTTGATTGGAAAAGTATTTTTTTAAACGAGAGAACATACATGGTCCTGTCTTGTGCTGTGAGTGTACACAAAGAAAAAGCATCTTTGTGGGTCGCACCCTAAACAGGAAAGTTATCTTTTACAAGATCTAAAATGCTTATATATGTATGACTTCACAGCACCCAAAAAAACTATTTCTGAGAGAAAAGACTGCGCAGGCCGCCCTGTTTCTTCTTAAGTGTCAGGGTGATGCGCTCGGCAGAGACTTCGAGACGTTCGATCTCAACGCCCATTTCTTCCAAAAGAAGTGTTGCCAAATGGGCCTGGGCCTCGTGAGGCGAAATATCATCCTCAGCCACAAGATTCCACAGGGTGCGCTCCACACCAATTTTCAAAGGCACGAGAGCCCCTTCCAAAATTAAGACAGGCAAAATGCTGGGATCAGCTGAGGTGTACTTGATGGTGAGGGTGCCTCCGCGCGGGGCCGCCTCGCACAAAAGAAGGGTCAGGTTTGCAAGAATGCGTCCCCAACTGGCATAATCAATTTCGGAGGTCGCCATGTCTACAGACGATGGCTCCTCATAAAGGGACCATACGAGGTTGACCTTCGTGGTTGTCAGATAATCCTGTAAAAAGCGCGACACATCCTGCAAGCCCTTAAACTGAACAGCTGCCGAGAATCCAAAAACTGCGCGGTAAAACACAAGGCGTCTTGCAACGGTCTGTGCGCTGGTGCGCACAACCTGAAGAAGTTCGGCGTTTTGCTCGGCCCCGTCATCAAGAAGTAATTCCAAACCACTGTTAATCGCCCCCACTGGTGCAATCAGGTCATGGCAAAGGCGCGACGAAAGCATCTGGGCAAACCGAAGGGGGGGAATCATGGCAGCCTCCTCATGCACTTTTTAGTTATAAGTTTTTTAAATGCACTATTACTATATCTCTTCTTAAAAGACCCGTCTAGCACTTTTCCTTGCGCTCGGAGGGCAACTGTTTGTATCTTGAGAAAAAGTATTTTTGAGAATGGAGCCTCTTTCTATGGAAATTTTCATTGGGTGTGATCACGCGGGTTTTGCGCTTAAGGAGGCCTTACTTAATGCACTCGCCTCTTTTGGTACGGTCCATGATTTGGGCACGAAAAGTGAAGAGCGCGTGGATTATCCTGATTTTTCAAAGCGTGTGTGCGAGCGTGTTCTGGGCACCCCTGATTCCATGGGCCTTCTCATTTGCGGCACAGGTATCGGCATGAGCATTGCCGCCAATCGCTTTCGCGGCGTGCGCGCAGCTCTTTGCAATGATGCGGGGTTTTCCTCCCATTTTGCCCGCGCCCACAACAACGCCAATATCTTGTGCTTAGGCGGGCGCCTTGTGACACCTGAGGTGGCCATGGAATCTGTGCGCGCTTTTTTCACAACACCCTTTGAGCAAGGCAGACACACGGGGCGCGTCACAAAAATTGAGACCTGTGCTTACGAGGACGACGCGTAAGGGGGACACGCAAAGCAGCTGTTCTGGGCCCCCGGAATATGCTAGGTCATTATGAGGGTTAATAACTGGTCATGAGCACTGTGGAACAATCGTCTGGGTCCTATCACGTCCTTGCGCGGCGCTATCGCCCCTCTTCCTTTGAAGATCTTGTGGGGCAAGAAGGACTTGTGCGTGTTTTGTCCCATGCGCTCCAAACGGACCGCTTCCCCCACGCCTTGATTTTGACGGGCACACGTGGTGTGGGCAAGACCACCACCGCTCGCCTTGTGGCCAAAGCCCTTAACTGCACGGCGCCGCGCGAGAGCCGTGGCGATATGATGTCGCCCTGTGGGACCTGCGAAAGCTGCGTCTCCATGGCCGCCTCCCAGGACCTTGACGTGATCGAGATGGACGCCGCCAGTAACACAGGCGTGGACGATGTGCGCGAGCTCATTGAGGCTGGACGCTATCGCCCCATGACCTGCCGCTTTAAAGTCTACATCGTGGACGAGGTGCATATGCTGTCAAAAAGCGCCTTTAACGCGCTTTTGAAGACCTTAGAAGAGCCCCCTGCCCATCTCAAATTCATCTTCGCCACAACGGAGATCCATAAGGTCCCCGAGACCATTCTATCCCGGTGTATGCGCTTTGACCTGCGCCGTATCGAAGAAGATACCTTGGCGGCGTACTTTACAAAAATTCTTGAAAAAGAAGGTATTAAGCCAGAAGATGAGGCCGTGCGCCTCATTGCCCGGGCCGCCAATGGCTCCGCCCGCGATGGCCTTTCTTTGCTGGACCAAGCCCTTCACCTGACGCCTGGCGGACTTGAGATGGGTCAGGTGCGCGACATGCTGCACCTGGCAGACCGCACCCAAATCCTTGATTTGTTTGACGCCCTTGTCGCGGGCCAAGTGACGCGCGCCCTCGAGGAATTCACGCGCCTTCACGCATCAAGCGCGGACCCGCAAGAAATCGTCAAAGAGCTCTTGGAGCTGACCCACGACCTGACCCTTCTTATCAGCGCGCCCGACTTTAAGCGCCCCAGTGTCTCGTCACAGGAAAGTGCGCGCATGGGGCAAACGGCCGCGTCCCTGACGGTGCCTGTTCTCGCGCGCTTCTGGCAAATGCTGTTGAAGGGGCTTGAGGAAATACGTCTGTCGCCCCTGGCCCACCACGCATGCGAAATGCTCTTGGTGCGCCTTGCCTATGTGGCGGCCTTGCCCACACCCCAGGAAATCCTGTCCCACGCGCCCCAAAATGCGCCAGCCGTCCCAACTCAGGCGAGCGCTCCCTCATCTCAACAGCATGCGGGCCCCCAACAAAGTGCCACCACGGCGCCCGCTGAAGCCGCGCCTTTGCCCCAAAGCCTTGAGGACCTCCTGGCCTTCATTTCCACCAAAGACATGACGCTGGCGGAACATTTGCGCTGTGACGCGCGCCCCATTCACTACGCGCCGGGGCATTTTAAATTCAGTCCAGGCCCGTCTGCGCCGCGCCTGCTTGCCACTCAACTGCGCACACGCCTAGAAGACTGGACCGGCGCCCCATGGCGCATTGAGATGGAGGATACGGGAGGAACCCAAACCCTTTCAGAGCAAAAGCAAGAAGCCTTCCAAGCCCGCCTTGAGGAAGTCAAAGAAGACCCACTGGTGAAAGCCGCCCTTGCGTGCCTACCTGGTGCGCGCATTGAAAGCCTAGACGGCACCCCTCTTAACACAAGAAAAGGAGCATAACTTATGAAAAACATTCAAAACCTCATGAAGCAAGCACAGCAAATGCAGGCAAAGATGGCCCAGGCCCAAGAGGAGCTAGGACACATCACAGTTGAAGGCGAATCCGGAGGCGGCATGGTCACCGTTGTGGCAAGCTGTCGCGGGGAGATCAAAAGCCTGAAAATTGATCCTTCTCTCATTGACCCTAAAGAAGCTGAAATGCTGGAAGATCTCGTTGTGGCCGCCATTAATGACGCCCGCACAAAGGCGGACGCGCGCGCCGCTGAGGAAATGGCCAAGGTGACCAGTGGGCTGAACCTGCCCGGTGGTTTAGGCCTCCCTTTCTAAGAAGCCGCCCATGCAGAGCCCCCAGCTTGTTCATCTCATTAAGCTTTTGTCGCGCCTGCCGGGGCTTGGTCCCCGTTCAGGCCGGCGGGCGGCGCTGCATCTCATTAAAAACAAAGAACAAGCCCTCTCGCCCCTCCTGAGCGCCCTCACCCAGGCGGCCGAGAGCATCGTCACATGCAATCAGTGTAAAAACCTCGATACCATCAGCCCCTGCCACATTTGTAGCAGCCCCCAGCGTGATCAGGACACCCTGTGCATTGTCGAAGATGTAAGCGACCTGTGGGCCCTTGAGCGCAGCGCCTCCTTTAAAGGTCAGTACCATGTTTTGGGGGGGACTTTGTCCGCCATTGGCGGCGTTGGGCCCGAAGAGCTGGGCATTGGCACTCTCATCGCAAGAGTGCTAATGCTCTCAAATCTCAGGGAAATTGTCATAGCACTGAGCGCAACTGTTGAAGGACAAACAACGGCCCACTACGTCCACCGCGCCCTGCAAGAAGCCTGTCCACACCTTGCCTTTTCTGCCCTTGCCCATGGCATCCCCTTGGGCGGCGAGCTGGATTACCTCGATGACGGCACCCTCACAACAGCCCTCATGGCCAGGCGCGCTCTCTAAAATCTTTTTCCGATTTTAAACGTCACCTCGTGGGATTTTTTTGCGTGGGAGAACTCTCCGTTATAGGAAGTCGAGAAATACAGGCCATCTTCAAAGCGTACGGTTGTTTCAACAGAAGGAGATATCTCATGGATGGGACGCTTACTGGTTTGGACAGTATAGGTGCCGACCGCGCCCTTAAAGCCTGCTACAACATTTTGAGACCTTATAGGCTTCTTATAGCCGTAGGCCAGGCTCAGGGACGGCACCACAACCTTGTCATTGATCTCATACTCGCGAGATAACGAGACCCCAAGATCCGTGGACAGAAACGTGCTACGACGTGACGCTATACTTTGCTGTATGAGGCCTCCATTCTCCTCATAACCACGCTCATGCATATGGATAATTGTGAGATTCGTAAAGGGGGTCACACGGGTACTTTCTCCTACTTTCAAATCATAACTTACCCCGACATAAGGAGAAATGCCAAAACCTAAGTGGCGAGACATAACTTCGTTAAGCTCGTAGGATCCGATAGCCACGCGCCTGGCCATTTTATATACATTCACAGAGGTCATGAGTGAATAATCCAAATACAGCCCGTCTTTAAACCATGTACCGTAGACACTCATTGAGTAAGCGTTTATGTGATGCGTGCCGCGGTTTTTCTCCATCTTCATAAGCGTCTTTGTGACTCCACCACTCACACCTATGAAGTTCGTGCAGTTCAGCTTCAGATCTACCCCCACCATCATGCCCCCGGTGAGTGCTTTAAAGCCTAATACATCGGACGTATTATCCTGAGACGACAAATTACCAAAAGCTTGGCTCCACACACCTCCTTTTTCAGCATTCGCTTGAGTGGCCATAGCTTCACGCACAGCTGATTGAAAACCAGACTTGGTGCTAGAGCGTAGGACATCCGTCTCATTCTTTTGATCCAGAAAATTTGCCCTGTGTGCCGCTTGCTTACGGGCCGCAACACTTTTGCTAGCCAAAGAGATCGCTCCTCCTCGCGGCCCTTGCGCCCCATCTTGACACACTGATAAACGGGTCATGTTCACATTATGTACAGTTGAGGCAGTGAAGACTCCTTTGTTATTGGGATCAGCCATAACACTGCGCAAAAGCTCTTCAAGATCACCTTGCTCAGACAACTGCCCCAATAACTCCCCGATGGGTGATCCTACAGGAGGGTTTTGGCCATTCAGGTAATCTCCTAAATTACCCCCCTGGCCAGGCTGTGGGGGTAATTGAATGCGATCAAGCACGATGGAGATGGTCTCAACGCCTCCAGTACTGCCATAGGTGATCCTGGGTTGATAAGCCCCCAGACGTTGCAGATTCCCCTCATTTAGGAAGTTTCCATTTACCAAGCCTGTTGTCTTGATAATGTCATATTTGAGGCCGTCTACATAAGTTCCAGCTGCAGCGGTGATAGACATACTGGTTTGGGACGGATTGAAGTTAGAAGCCCCCAAATCAATAGCACTGTTGTCACCCCCCATGACAGGTGTGGCTGCTGGTTGGATAGTAAAAGTCATCGTTCCTGCGCCTACATACCCGCCTATGGTCAAAATCCCATAAGGTGTTGCTTGGGTACCGGGTAAGACAACACCGCCATTGTTATTCACAACTCCCGTCACAGTGCCCAGACCCGAGAGGGTTTGATTTGTTGTTAACCGCGGCGCACCATCAAGGGTTGACGCCGCTGCAAGTAGAATATTTCCCGTCCCAAGACTTGTGCTTGTGCCCAAGGCAACTGTAGTATTATGCACACCATCACCGATGATTGAGCCTCCCGACCATGCAGGATTTGCAACGGCAAGGGTAGTCACGTCGGTACCCAAGAAGGTAATTTTTCCAGACCCAGAAATACCGCCCGTAAGTGTCAGGTCAAAACCACCATTATCAACAGTCATGTCACCTGCGGCCACAATAGGTGCAGCCACAATAGGATCGTCATTGGCCACAAGGGCACTTCCCCCATTAAAAGTCAAAGTTCCCCCACTGATGGCAGACCCTGTGGAAAGTGTTCCCCCAATGCTCATGGTAGGAAGAACAACATGACCTGTTTTTCCAGGGGAGGAATCGTGAAGTATGAGCGTGTTAGCCGCAGGAACCGTGAGCCCTGTAGCTGACAATGTCATGGTATGACCGGCCGTATCCATGTTTCCAGCGCCACTTGAAAAGGTAAGGGGATTGGCCACGTTTATATTGCCAGATGCCACCACCTGCCCCCCTGAACTAAAATTAATGGCACCGCCCCCTGTGCTGGTATTCACATCCAAGACGCCGCTCAAATCTATACCGTTGGTAAAAGTGCTGGTTCCGGCGCCTGTGAGAGAAAGTGCTCTTGCTGATGGCACCGTCAACGCACTGCCACTTCCAGCAAAAGTCAGCACGTGACCTGCATTATGCAGTGTTGTATCACCTGTAAGTGTTATCGCACTATTAAGCGTTGCATTTTGGTTCGTTGTGAGTGCGCTGCCAGCATTAAGGGTTATGGGACCAGCTACGTTTGCGCCGGCGATCAGAGTTCCGCTGACATCTACACCATTTGGCAAATACACACCGCCTGTCTTTGCTGCATTTGTATTGTCCAGTGTCAGGGTATCTAGGGCTGCCACGCTCATGAGCATTCCGCCATTAGTAAGCGTCAGATTCAAACCATTACTGTCCAGTATAGATCCTGTGTTAATATTTAACAAATTGGCCAAATTTGTATTATTTGCGGCCTTAAGGACACCCGTATTGTTTAAGGTAATAGATCCACCCTGAATCTTAGCACCCACAAGCAGTGTCCCATCCAAAGTAAAGCCATGTGGAAAATTGAGCTGACCTGTCTGACCCACGGATGAATCTAGCGCCGTTAAAGTCTGGGCAGCAGGCACTGCGAGCGCTGCGCCATTATTGGTGAATGTTAGGCCGTAACCTGCTGCATCCACAGTGATATCGCCCATCAACGTCAGGGTATTGTCAACAGCACCACTGCCTTGTCCCGTCACACGTGATCCCGCATTAAGAGTCACAGCACCACCAGAAACATTCCCCCCCACGCCCAAAGTGCCGTCCAGAGAGATGCCATTTGGCAAAATCAGCTGACCTGTTTGAGCAACGGATGAATCTTGTACTGTTAACGTCTGCGTATTTGCGACCGCAACTGCCGCACCATTGTTTGTGAATGTAAGAGCGTAGCCTGCTGCGTCCCAAATCACATTAGTCCCTAAGGTTAGAGCGTTGCTGATACTCCCGCTTCCAACGCCCGTAATACGTGACCCATCACTCACATCCATAAGGCCGCCAGCTACACTGCCTCCCACACCCAAAGTTCCATCCAAAGAAATGCCATTTGGAAAACTCAGTTGACCCGTTTGACCTATTGATGAGTCTCTCACTGTTAAAGTCTGGGAGGCTGGCACCGCGATTGTTGCCCCATTGTTGGTGAAAGTAAGGCCAAAACCTGCGGCGTCCAAGGCCGCATTTCCTGACAATGTGAGGGTGTTGTTTACAGTGCCCGCTCCAACACCATACGCGCTTGCGCCCGCACCCAGGGCGAGCGCGCCGCCAGACACATCACCGCCCACACCCAAAGAACCAGATACATTGGCACCATTGGGCAGCGCCACAGAGCCTGTGTGCGCAACGCTTGTGTCGCGCAAGACCAAGCTGCTCAATGTTGGAACGTTAATCGGGACGCCGTTATTTGAAAGACTAAAAACATGATTATTGGCGTCGATCGTACTTGCTCCAGACACAATGAGATCATTCACCAGGGTGGCATTCTTATTTGCTTTCAAGATGCCTGCGGTATCAAATGCAATGGCGCCACCTGAAAAATCCGTTCCGACCTCCAGCGTGCCGCCCAGGGTAAATCCGTTGGGGAAGTGCAATGTCCCTACCCCGCCCATGGAAGAATCTGTCGCCAATAACGTCCTGGCAGCAGGCACAACGAGTGACGCGCCGTTATTGAGAAGATCAATGGCGTAACCACTCGCATCTATGGTTGCATCCCCGACAAGAGAGAGGGGATTATTCAAGACGCCATCACCTAGCCCTTGTACCATTGATCCTGCCTCAAGTGCCACTGTGCCACCTGACACATTGCCGTCCACATTGAGCGCGCCGAACACACTCAATCCATTGGGTATGGACACAGCCCCTGTACGAGCCACACTCGTGTCTCTCAACGCCAGGGTGCTCAGCGCCGGCACATTTATTGCCCCTCCACTATTTGTGAGTGAGAATGTATAATTATTGGCATCCACAGTACCCGTGCCCGACACACTTATGGCATTTGAGAGGGTTGCATTTAAACCTGCTTGAAGCATGCCTGCGTTATTAAGGGCAATACCCCCACCCGTAAACAGCGTATTCACAAGCAATGTTCCATTGAGCGTAAAACCGTTGGGAAAACTCAGCTGTCCTGTTTGCCCAACAGAGGAATCTGCCACAGTTAGGATCCGAGTAGCCGGCACAGAAAGAGGCGTGCTGTTATTTGTGAAATCAAGTTGATAGCCTGATGCATCTAGGGAGCCATTGCCCGCAACAGTAAGAATACTATCAATGGCTGCATTACGATTTGATGTAATCACCCCCCCGGTATTCAGAGTCAGCCCCCCAGAGAGCGAGGTCCCCACAACCAAGGTGCCGGCAACGCCTATACCATTAGGTAAATGTATCCCCCCAGTTTGGGCAGCGTTGTTATTCTCCAAAGTCAGAGTGCTCAATGCGGGTAAGTTAGCTATTAACCCATTGTTTGTGAGCGTCAGATCATAGCTATTGCTATCAACAGATGAAGCTCCTGAAAAACTTAGCGTATTCAAGACAGACGTTGATGCATTTGACTGAAGAAGGCCTCCCGCATTAAAAGCAAGAGTCCCACCTGCAACTTGCCCACTGACATGTAATGTCCCGTTCAATGTCAAACCATTGGTAAATGAAATTTGACCTGTACCCGTTCCAGAAGAATCGGCCAACGTTAATGTGCGCGCACCAGCCACAACGGTCGATGCACCATTGTTGCTAAACCCAAGAGCATAGCCACCTGAGTCCAGAGTCATATCACCGGCAAAGGTGAGGGCATTGCTGACCGTACCAGCCCCCACTCCAGTGACTCGTGTGCCTGCATTAAGGGTAATAGCACCGCCAGATACATTTGAGCCCACATTAAGGGTGCCATTCAGCGTTAAACCATTAGTCAGAGCCACTGTCCCCGTATGGGCAACGCTTGTATCGCGCAGGGTTAAGGTGCGCCCCAGTACTATATTCAATACGCCCCCATTATTGGTGACCGTAAAGGTATAGTTATTTGCGTCCATGGTGAGATCTGCTGTCAAAGTCAGGGCATTAGCAACACTGACACTCGCACCAGCTTGCAACGATCCCCCAGACAAGGTAAGGGCCCCGGAACCAAGTGCATTGCTTGCATTCAGGCGCGCTGTTCCTGAACTCACCTCAATGGGAAGGGCAGGTGTTGCGCCACTGCGCGTAAACGTCCAAACAGACGCGCCGTTTTTCCTGAGCCCATTAAAATTTGTGAAAACTGTCCCAAGACCAGAGACATCAAACACACTGACAGGATTACTATCTCCCCCAAAAATCAACATATTTCCTGATGAGGCTGCATTGACGATGTTGCCGTGTGGAAAACTGTACCCAGCCTGAAGCTCAAGTGTGTTATTTGCCCCTTGAAAGGTAATCGCATTATCATAGTTAACGGTATCACCACTTAGCCCCCCGGAGATAGAGCCACCATTGATGATATAGATACCAGCAGCAGCGCAACTGATCCCTGCTCCTCCAGCGCCTTGCCACCACGTACCGTGAGACCCTCCGCCGCCGCCACTGATGGTTCCTGAATTGGTCACATTGGCGGTGGTGTAAATACCCGCCCCCCCATCCCCTGGGTCGGCTGCGCTAGCTATGTTGCGACAAGCGGCTCCGCCTCCACCATAGATCGTCCCTGTATTGACAACAGGTGCCGTTGTTGAAACACCGCGTCCACCAGCGCCAGCACGCGATCCACTTGGACCAGCGCCATCCGCACCACCACCTCCTCCTCCCACGATAATGCCGGAATTAGTTAATGTCGCCGTTGTGATAATTCCAGCACCGCCGGCGCCGCCGCCGAAACCACTTCCTGTTCGGGTGCTGCCCCCGCCGCCGCCAACAACTGTAACAGAATTTGACAGGGGCGAGCTGGTCGTAATGGCAACACCGCCGTTACCACCATTTGCGTTGGTCACGTTGGCGCCCGCTGTTGCACTGGCGGTGGTACCCACAGTAGAAGCCGTGCCGCTAGGCGTACCACCGCGACCATATTGGTTGACATCGGCCGTTGGATAACCCACACCAGCAGCCCACGTACTGTATGTACCAGCCCTTCCATAGTTTGCGTATGACGTGTCAGTAAGTGTAAGGAGGAGAAGCGCAGCAGAGAGAAGGATATATTCTATTTTCACGCAAGATGTCTAAACAATTTTAATCAAATTTACTTATTAGATACATATAAAAGTTAATGAAACTTTAAAAATTGAAAAAACGTTCACTGGCAAATGAAAAAAAATATGACACACGCTTTTTTCCCTTGCAAAAAAATCGTGCCTCCATTAGATTCCGAGATGTCGCAGGTCCCCATCGTCTAGAGGCCTAGGACACCGCCCTCTCACGGCGGCAACAGGGGTTCGAATCCCCTTGGGGACGCCATTTTTCTCATATAAAATCAGGTTACTCATGAAACGTTCTTGGACTTTTATTGCACTTTCATATCTTATTGTTAACACCACCTGTATCCACGCCTCACGCCCCGTGGAGCCGGACTCACAAGGCATGGACTCCTGTCCCTCAGCGGTCGTTTTAACATCACGGGTCGACCAAAACTTTTCCTGTGATGACTTTGCCGTGCTCCTGCCTTTTACACACCTTGTGGATGTAAACGGAAACATGCCGTACACCTTAGAGGGAAGCGACGTAACACTTGAAAACGCTCTGAAAGCGCAAAATATTGGCTGGCTCTCTTTTTACATGACCCCTGAAAAAGCCGAAAAGTTTACCCAGGAACACACAAGCTTTGCTCTTCACTTTTCAAGCTCTTTAGACCTTATTCCTTTTTTGGACATGGTCCCGCTCCCAAAGAGTTCTTGAAGGACGAGCGCTCTGTAAGGTACCCTTAAGGTATCATTGCATTTTGTGGAGGCAACCATGCAAGAAGACGTGCACAGTTTCGCGCCTACCCCGGACCAGATCCAAGACGCCAAAATTTCTGCTCTTAAGTATTTGGCATGGCATGAGGAGTCCATAAACGACCCGGACGCTTTTTGGACCAAGCGCGCCCATGAGTATGTCACCTGGGAAGAGCCCTTTACCAAGGTTAAGGAAACATCCTTTCACTTGGAGAATCATCACATTCGCTGGTTTGAGGACGGCCGTCTCAACGTCAGCGTGAATTGCCTCGATCGCCATCTTGAAACGCGCGGCGACAAAACCGCCATCATCTGGGAAGGGGACACACCTGGGCATACACGTCTTTTGACCTACCGGGAGCTCCATGAAGAAGTGTGTCGCTGTGCCAATGTGTTGAAGGGCTTAGGCCTCACTCGGGGTGAACGCGTCACAATTTATTTGCCCATGATCGTTGAGGCAGCCGTCTTCATGTTGGCCTGCACGCGCCTGGGTCTTGTGCACTCCGTGGTATTTGGAGGCTTTTCCGCCGAGGCCTTAGCCGGGCGCATCCAGGACTGTGAATCACGTGTCGTCATTACAGCCGACGAGGGACGGCGCGGTGGCAAGACGGTACCACTCAAGGCTAACGTGGACGGCGCCCTTGCGCTTCTTGAAACCCCTATTGTTGAAAAAGTGATCGTTGTTGCCAATACCGGTGCGAATGTCCCCCTTGAGGAAGGACGGGATCTCGCCTACGGGCCACTGCGTGACGCGGCCAGCAAAATCTGTGCGCCCGAGTCCATGAACGCCGAAGATCCTCTCTTCATTCTTTACACATCCGGATCCACGGGCAAGCCAAAGGGGATGCTGCACACAACAGGCGGGTACCTTGTTTACGCCGCCATGACCCATGATCTTATCTTTGACGTACGCGAAGACGATATTTATTGGTGCACGGCAGACGTGGGATGGGTCACGGGACACAGCTACGTTCTCTATGGCCCCCTATGTAATGGTGCCACCACCCTCATGTTTGAAGGCGTTCCAAGCTATCCCGACTTCTCACGCTTTTGGCAGGTCATTGACCAGCACCAGGTGACAACCTTCTATACCGCGCCCACGGCCATTCGCGCACTCATGCGCGAGGGAGACACCTATGTCACGCGCACAAAGCGCACCAGCTTGCGCATTTTAGGATCCGTGGGTGAACCCATCAACAGCGAAGCATGGCTGTGGTATCACAACGTTGTAGGGCGCGGCAAATGCCAGATCATGGATACATGGTGGCAAACGGAGACGGGCGGTATTCTCATCACACCACTCCCGGGATGTCTTCCCCTCAAGCCTGGGTGCGCGACCCGCCCCTTCTTTGGTGTTCAACCAGCCATCTTACACCAAAACGGCCGCGAAGTTATTGGGGTGGGAGAAGGGAGCCTTGTCATCACCGATTCCTGGCCAGGGCAGGCCCGCACCATCTACAAAGACCACGAGCGATTCCTGAAAACCTACTTCCATCCCTTTCCGGGTTTTTACACCTCTGGGGACGGCGCCCACCGAGACCACGACGGCGACATCTGGATCACGGGGCGCATGGACGATGTAATCAATGTATCAGGTCACAGGCTAAGCACAGCTGAGATTGAGGCGGCCCTTGGTACCCACCATGCGGTGGCAGAAAGTGCCGTTGTGGGCGTGCCCCACGACATCAAGGGACAAGGTGTTTACGCCTTTGTGACCCTTGCGCAAGGGCAAATACCCTCCCCCGCCCTTACCAAGGAACTGGAGGCGGCCGTACGTGAAAAAATTGGCGCCTTTGCAAAACCTGACTACATCCAGTGGGCCGGGGGGCTTCCCAAGACGCGCTCGGGCAAGATCATGCGCCGCATCCTGCGCAAAATTGCCAGCGGTGAAAGTGAACATCTGGGGGATATTTCGACACTCGCCGACCCCGGCGTTGTCGCCGTTCTCATTGAGGGACAAAAGCAGATCATCCCCCATGGCGTTTAAGCACGGCTGGGAGCACGAAAGCCAAGCGGCCCCCCTTATGGACGAGGAAGGGCTCCGGGCCCTGCTTTCCCACGCCTTTCCAGGTGAGGACCCTTTATCCTGGGCGCCTCTGGGCGAGGCAGGCAGCCGTCATATCCACTATAAAGTCACGAGCGAAGACGGGGCAATTCAGGTGCTGCGTGTTGCGGCGCGCGCGCAAGCTCACATGGAGAAAGAGCTTGCCCTTCACGCGCGTATGCCGGTGCATCTTGATACGGGGCTTCCCTTGCGCACAGGTCATGTGGAGAGCATCAGCTATAGCGTTGCCCCCTATTGCCAAGGCGTTCCCCTCTCCCACGTGCTTTTAAGTGAACCAGCCCCCACCTGGCAAAAAGCCGTGCGTGGGTGCGGGGAAGTGCTTGCCTCTTTTCGAGAGCTCACCTTCACGTCTCCTGGTTTTCTGGACGCTAAGCTCACACCCTTTCAGGACCCAGACTTCTCTAGCCCCCAAGAGCATGCGCTCAAAATCTTGAGAGAACCCTTTGTGTGCTCCCTTTTGGACGAGACCTGCACGAAGAGGCTCACGCAGTTGCTTGAGCACCCCCTTAATCTAGAGACAGCGTCAAATCTTGTGCACGGGGACTTTAACCCAGCCAATGTGCTGGTTGTGAAGGAGGGGGATGCGTGGCGCTTAAGTGCCGTCCTTGATTGGGAGTTCGCTTTTTCTGGAAGCAGCCTCTGGGATGTGGCCAACTGGTTGCGGGAGGCAGAGCGCGTGGATCCCTCTTATCAGGAGGCTTTTCTTGAGGGCCTTACCTCAAAGGGTTACGTGCTCCCTTTGGTATGGCAAGAAACGACGAAGATCCTCAACGTAATGGCGTGCCTTGATATGCTGGGACGCAAGGGCGCTGATACGCGCTCCACCATGTGTTTGGATCTGAAAAACCTTCTCACCCAATGGAGTGAATGAGCCACTTCACAGGGTAAGCCATGGCAGTAATTGTCATAAGCCCCCCGCACCAAAGACCCACAAACCAAAGCCACTGCTTGCACTTTGGGTGCGCCTCAAGCCAGGCCCGCGTTGATTTAGTATCCATGCTCATGGCTCGCTTTCCCTCTAAAAACCCAGTAACAATAGGCCGTGTACCCTAAAATAATGGGCAACATGGGAAGCGCCCCCACAAGCAAAAGGGAAAGCCCAGGGCCTGAGGCTGCCGCGTCCCAAATGGTATACTTAAAGGGGATGAGCCAAGGAAATAAACTCACACCCAACCCCACATATCCCATGATAAACAGAAGTATGCTCAAAATAAAGGGTCTGTATTCGGCTTGTTTGAGAGAAAGATCGCGCCATAGCATGAAAAATAGGATGGCCGTAATCACAGGAATTGGCAAAAGATAGAAAAAGTTGGGGGTCGAGAACCAAAGCGCCTCAATACGCGCGTCAACAAAGGGCATGCACACGCTGACAAGGAACATGGCAAGACCCACAAAGATCAGGACGTAAAAGGCCGCACGCCTGGCCCAGGCCTGGGTTTGCCCTTCCATCTTCATGATGATCCAAGTTGCCCCCAAAAGCGCGTAACCAAAGACCATGGCAATCCCCACCATCATGCTAAAACCCGTTGCCCAATCGAAGGGTCCTCCTGCAAAGTTGCGCCCCTCCACATGGATGCCTTCCACAAAGGACCCAAGGATAATGCCTTGGCAAAAAGCGGCGATGAGAGAGCCAAAGTGAAACACATTGTCCCACACGGGGCGGGTGCGCTCACTGGACTTAAAGCGAAATTCAAAGGCAACGCCGCGCATGATCAGCCCCATAAGCATTAAGATAATGGGCATGTAAAAGGCCGGCATTAATATGGCGTAGGCCAAGGGGAAGGCTGCAAAAAGGCCACCGCCACCCAGGATTAACCAGGTTTCATTGCCGTCCCAAAAGGGGGCAATGGAGTTCATCATGGTGCTGCGCGCTTGATGACTGGGCGCGAAGGGGAAAAGAATCCCCACCCCCAAATCAAAACCGTCGAGCAAAACGTACATGAGCACAGCCGTTGCAATCAAAAGCCCCCAGATCAGGGGCAAATCAATCATGTGCGAGAAATCAAACATAGCCGCCCCTCCTAGTGAACCGTTTTCTGTGTGTGACCATCTGGGTCACTAAAGGCAACGCTTTCGATGCCATGACGGTAGAATCCTTCTGGGTCCTGCAAGTCACTCAGCCCCTTGCGCACGAGCTTCACCATGTAGTACATACCGGCGCCAAAGACGCAGCTATACATGACCACGAAGGCCAGGAGCGACCACGCAACCTGTGGCCCTAAAATGGCAGGCGACACAGACTCGGCCGTGCGCACCAGACCATAGGCCGTCCAAGGCTGACGCCCGACTTCTGTCACGAACCAGCCTGCCAACAGCGCCACAAACCCGGAAGGAATCATAAGCATCCAAAGGCGGCGCAAGATGCGCGTATCGAAAAGTCGCCCCCGCCAGTAAGCAAAAGCGCTCAAAATCCCAAGACCAATCATCAGCACACCAATACCAACCATCACGCGAAAGGACCAAAACACAACGGCCACAGGCGGACGGTCCTCTTTGGGAACAGACTTTAAGTGGGGGACACGACCAGCTCGGTCTCCCGTCAAGACCCAACTTGCCCCTCCAGGAATGGTGACGCCGTACTTTGTTTCTTCGGCTTTCTCATCAGGCATGCCGAAAAGATAAAGCGGCACATGGTCCGTCTTGTCCCAGTTTCCTTCCATGGCAGCAACCTTGATGGGTTGGTGCTCCATGGTGTTTGTGCCGTGGGCATGGCCAACAAGCATCTGTGTTGGCGCAACAATAAGCGCCATGAGTGTTGCCATCCCGAGCATGATGCGCGCTTGTGGCATGTGGCGAGATTGGTGAAGATAGTACGCGCCCACGCCCCCCACGACAAAGGCTGTACTCAAAAAGGCCGCAATCACCATGTGAACATACCGATACGCAAATGAAGGATTGAAAATAATGGCAATCCAATCAAGGGGCATGACGCGTCCGTCGGCCGCCATTTCAAAACCTTGGGGCGTTTGCATCCAGCTGTTGGCGGACAGAATCCAAAAGGCCGAGACTAAGGTGCCGCCCGCCACAATACACGTTGAGACAAAATGCATACGCGGACTCACACGCCCCCAGCCAAAGAGCATAACGCCCAAGAAGGATGCCTCCAAAAAGAAAGCTGTCAAAACCTCATATCCCAAAAGCGGGCCCAGCACATTGGCCACGCGGTCCGAGAAAACGGACCAGTTGGTGCCGAATTGATAGGACATCACAAGACCCGACACCACGCCCATCCCAAAGGCCACAGCAAAGATCTTAATCCAGAATTTATACAGGTCCTGATATAGGGGATTTTTTGTGGCAAGCCAACGCCATTCGATGACCGCGAGAAAACTCGCCAACCCAATGGTAAAGGCTGGAAAGATAATGTGAAAGCTCACTGTAAAGGCAAATTGAATGCGTGCAAGCAACACGGGATCAAAAAAATCCATTGCGTCTCCTTCAGACCATCATGGCTTTGTTTATTTTATGTGCAGATGATTTTATTAACATTTTATTAAAAAAGTGTCAATTTCTCGGTTATTTTCCGTAACACAGCGCCCTTTTTCGCCGTTACAATGGTCGCATATTCTTGACAGATGGTGTGAGTTTTTCTACATCTGGCAGCTACGCGCCCACATATATGTAAACATACGTGCCCTTTCATTCCCTCATATCCCCAAAGCGGCAACGCAGACACATCAAAATCCTTTTCTGTGTGTGGCTCTTGTCCTGCATACCTTTTTTTTCCGCACAGGGAAATAATACGCCTGTCACGCTTTCATTTTTTGAAGACGTCACCTCTCCCGAGCCACAAGAGGCACCGGCACTCCATATTGTCGATGATTTTAGCTTTCTTGAGACCGAGGAAGAGCGCACGTCTGCCAAAGGCGTCCTGCACATGCTTGCCGTTTCCTTAGACAGCCATGACTCCCTTTTGCTGGCAACCCCTGTCTTTCACCAAGAAAGCCCCATCAACACGCACACCTTTTCCTTTACAGCGTACATCGCACAGGTCGCCGCGCCCCATTATTGTACCGAAACTCTGGCGGTTTTACCCACGGCCATGCCCGATACCTACTTTGCCATCGCCCATTTGATCCGGGTGTGATAGGATCGGCCTTAGCCGTATCCCCAAACCCAGAAATTCAGTGACGAAAAAATGATTAAGCTACGCTTTGCCCCCTCCCCCACAGGACTCATGCATGTGGGAAATGCCAGAACCGCCCTTGTGAATTGGCTCTTTGCCAAAAAGCACGGCGGTCAGTTTATCCTGCGTTTTGATGACACGGACGTTGCGCGCTCCCGGGACGAATATGCGGAAGCGATTTTACAGGACATGGCGTGGCTTGGCTGGACCCATGACGCCCTTTTCCATCAATCCAAGCGCCTTGATCTTTATAGAAAAGCCTTTGAGGCCCTTAAGGCTGCCGGGCGCCTTTATGCGTGCTATGAGACGCCCCAGGAGCTGGACTTTAAAAGAAAGCGGCTCTTGTCCTTGGGCCAGCCTCCTGTGTATGACAGGACGGCGCTGTCCTTGAGCGATGAGGACAAAGCGCGCCTTGAGGGTGAGGGCCGCAAACCCCACTGGCGCTTTCGCCTCGAGCACCGCGCTGTGACCTGGCAGGACTTGGCCCGCGGCCCCTTATCCTATGAAGGCGGTGCGTTGTCTGACCCCATTCTTGTGCGTGAGGATGGGACTTTTGTGTACACCTTCTGCTCCGTTGTGGACGACGTGGACATGAACATCACCCACATCCTGCGCGGCAACGATCACATCAGTAACACAGCCGTCCAGATTCAGCTTCTTGAGGCCTTGGGCGCGGACCCCAGCGCCATTGCCTTTGGGCACTTTCCCCTTCTTTTAGGTGAGAATGGGGAGAGCTTATCCAAGCGCTTGGGCAGCCTTTCCTTGCAAGAGTTGCGCGCCCAAGGCCTTGAGCCCATGGCGATCTCGAGCTACTTGGCGCACCTGGGTACCAGGGACGAAATTACCCCCGAGCTTGCGCTTGAGCCCCTCATTGCGCACTTTGACCCAACAGCTTTTTCCGCCAACACGCCAAAGTTCTCACCCACGGATCTTGAGCGTCTGAGCAGCAAACTTGTTCACAAGATGCCCTTTGACCAGGTGAAAGAGCGCCTCGCGTCCCTGGGGCTTTCCCACATGGATGAGGCCTTTTGGCTGATCGCTAGGGAGAATCTGTCAAAGGTTGAAGATATTCGTGACCTCTGGGAGATTTGCTACGGCGAGCTTTCTGCGCAAAAACGCGAAGCGGACGCCCCGTACCTGCTAGAGGCCCTTGGTTGCTTGCCGGACGGCACCTGGAACGAGGAAACCTGGGGACAGTGGACGAGCACGCTTAAAGAGGCAACGGGACGCAAGGGGCGCGAGCTCTTCTTGCCCCTGCGCTGGGCGCTGACCGCCCAAGAACACGGCCCCGAGATGAAAAAGCTCCTTCCCCTCATGGGACGAGACCTTGTGGTCAAACGCCTAGAAAGTGCCCTGTAGAGCCATGCGATTTTATAACTCAAAGTCAAAGCGTGTTGAGGACTTAACCCCCCTTGTGCCAGGCGAAATCTCCATGTATGTGTGCGGTCCCACGGTTTACGACCGCGCCCACCTTGGCAACGCCAGACCCGTTGTTGTCTTTGATGTGCTTTACCGCCTTTTGCAGACGCGCTACCGCGTGCGCTACGTGCGCAACATCACAGACATTGATGACAAAATCATGAAAGCCGCCCGGGAAAAGGGTGTGCCCATTGATGTCATTACCCAGGAAACAACGCGCATTTTCCATGAGGAAATGGCGACCTTACGCGCCCTGCCCCCCACACACGAACCACGGGCCACCGCCCACGTGGATGACATGATTGCGTTTATTGAAAAGCTTATCGCCAAGGGGCACGCCTACGAAGGCTCAGGTCACGTGCTTTATGACGTGGCCTCCCTGCCCTCTTATGGGTCCCTGTCCCATGTATGCCAAGAGGATATGCTGGCTGGCGCCAGGGTAGAGGTTGCCCCCTACAAGAAAAACCCCTCTGACTTTGTGCTGTGGAAGCCCTCAAGCGATGATCAACCGGGGTGGGAAAGCCCCTGGGGACGCGGCCGACCCGGCTGGCACATTGAGTGCTCGGCCATGAGCTTTGCGCTTCTGGGCGAATCCTTTGATATCCACGGCGGCGGACAAGACCTTCTTTTCCCCCACCATGAAAACGAGTGCGCCCAAAGTATTGGCCTTTTTGGCGAGGGCGCCTTTGCTCAGCGCTGGATGCACAACGGGATTTTGACCGTGAACGGCGAGAAAATGTCCAAGTCTTTGGGGAACTTCCTCACGGTTGAGGAGCTTCTGACCCAAGCCGAAGGCGAATGCTTGCGCTTGGCGATTTTGTCCACACACTACCGCCAATCTCTTGATTGGACTGAGGCGACACTGGCTCAAGCTAAGGCGGTGACGCAAAAATTCTACACAGCCATCCGGGATTTTGAAGGTGAGTTGGAGGACGCTGCCCCCGACGCAGAGGTGCTTGAGGCCCTTTATGACGACCTTAATACGCCCCTTGCGCTGGCACGCCTTCACGCCCTGACGCACGCCATCAACACGGCCAGTGATAGGGGCGAAAAACGCACCCACCAACGCACCCTCATTGTCAGCGCCCGCCTCATGGGATTTTTGGAGCAAAGCGCCGCCGACTGGTTCCAAAAGGGCGATGCGGATACTGACCCATCGGATATCGCCCGCCTCATTGAGGCAAGGGCCGACGCCAAGCGCGCCAAAGACTTTGCCAAGGCCGACGCCATTCGCGCCGACCTCCTTCAAAAGGGCATTATTTTAGAGGACACGCCCCAAGGCACCACCTGGCGCCGCGTTTAACTTTGCCGTATTGGCAAACCTTGACGCTCTTTCATAGTGTGCGGATAGGATGCTTTGGAGATCACTTTCGTGGGATATTTTAAAAGGGCTTTGCCCGCCTTTATCTTTTTCGTGTGCACATTTGCTTGCTTGGGCTCGTCCGGGAACGATCCTGCAGAGTTAATAAAAGATGACTTAATGCACTCTTTTTATGCGATTAGCACGCTGGCGGATACAATGCGAGAAGATACGACCTGCGCTCTGTGCGTGTTAGGCAGAGCACACAAGCATGCCAAGGACATCTCCCCTCGCGACCTTGAGACGCTGTACAAAAACCTGGGTGAGTACTCAGCACGGGATTTGAGCCGCGCCCGTCACGACGCTGCGCACGTAAGCGCAGCGTCGTGCGAACAAGAGCAGAAGCGCTATAAGGCTTTGCGTCTTTTTCCTGTCTACGACGCAGGCAAGGATCCTGATTTTTCCAGAATTACCTTCTGTTATACGGCGTTGCTTGTACACTTAGAAGAGAGCGATCTCTACAAGGACTGCCACTCTCTTTTCGAAGTGTTTCTAAATCCTGAAGAAGCGCAAGCACAGCGAATAGGTGCACGTGTTGATCGCCAAAAAGCCCACGCTGCTGTGACTGAGTGGTCTTTCAAGAAACCCGCAGACCTTTATGCTCTTTTGAAAGACGCCTACACATGGGAAGACGTCTTCTTTGGGTCAACGCTTACGCTGCAAGACCTCGCGCAATTAAAGGATGATCCCCTCAAGCAAACTGTTCTTCTCCTGTTTCAACTACCTTTGAATTTAAGTGTCCATCTTGCGCGCGGCAAACGACACAACCATGATCGCGCGGTATGCAGGTTCAGAAGTCTCGAGCGAACCCAGCGTACGCTACGTCACTTGCGCATGGACTAAGCCCCGAGTGCGCCGCGCAGGGCCGCAAAGGGTGTTGTGTCATGGAAAAGCTCAATGCGTTTCATGAGGCCGTCTTCAAAGATAACGTGGGCGGCAGCGCGTGACACACCCACCGGCGGCAAACAGGCCACGTCGTAAACAAGCATCACCTCATCCCCCTCGCCTAAAAGCGTGCGAATGGAAAGTGAGGTAAAGAACACCCCAAACCCGCGGGCCGCCCCAAGGTATGCTTCTTTCCCCTCAAGGTGCGCCAAAGGTGTTGTCAGCGTCACATCCTTGTGAAGAAAGCGCTCCATGGCATCAAAGTCTTTCTCTCCAAAAGCTTCATAAAAACGCCTTGCGATGTCTTTGTTTGTCATGGGATTCTCCTTTATCTGAAAGCTAATACACCTCATCTAGAGCACGTGGCGCGCGTGGGTGTCAAGGGCGGGACATCGCGTAAAAAGGCAAGGCGATCTTCTTTGGGTAGTGCGCATGCGGCGCGTAGTTTTTCTGGGCTTTCCCCCCTGCAAAGCTTTGCAAGGAACTCGCTCTCTTCCCAGGGCTCAATCCCGTCCAATACCGCTTTGACGGGGAGATAAAGAGAGAGATCTCCCTCAGCCAAATGTCTCACCACGTGCAGACGGTGGAGGGGAGGAAAGCCTGCCTTCACGATGGCCTGGAGCTGCGCGACAGGAAGACAAACACCGTCAAAGGCCAGCCTATTACAAAGGCCTCGCTGTGTCACATCACTTAGGAGTGCGCATATGGGGACAAGCTTCTCGGGTGCCAAGCTCGTGATATGCCGTGCAATAGCAAGACGCTGCACGGGGAGTTCAAGGGTGTACCGTATCTCGTGGCACATATCGATTATTGTTTGGAGACGCTCGGTTGAAGCGCCAACCATAAGGACGATGTGGGACCTAAAACTGTCATAAAAGCCATCAGGCCCCATGTCCCTCTGCACGCGCCAAATCTCGGCCATAAGGGGAATCTTTGCCGCAATGGTCTTAGGGTCCTGCGACAAAATAGCGACCATATCAAGGTGCTCAAAACGCTCGCGCGCGAGCGCAGCAAACGTCTCAGGCGTGTGATATGTTGCCTTATTAATGAGAAAATTTTGCTCACGCACACACCTTGTGCGACCCAGCAGCTCTTTTAAGGGAGCCATATACGGTGCGTCCACATAGACGACAGGACGCGCTTTGGGTAGAACACGTTCGGGCGATGCCGTATGACGTCTGGCAAGACCATAACCGGGCGACCACTCACTGTAAGGGCTTGCACTAGCGCCAACACACAATGCCAAGAGATAAATCCATGCCAAAAAGCGCGTGCCGCGTCCCATCATCACATCCTCTTAAGACTTTAGACGGTGGAGTAACACGGCGACCACAAAAAGTCTAAAAAAATACACTGGCCCCCTTGACCCTATGGTAACCATACCCCTGAGAACAGACCTCAAGGAGGATGTGTGATGGCTTTTTGGACCATTGGAACTTTCGCGCACATGGGGGGTGTATCGGTGCAAACCTTACACCACTGGGACCATATGGGGCTTTTGTCGCCCCGTACGCGCAGCCAGAAAGGCTACAGACATTACTGCGAAGCGGATTTGGCCAAGTTGCAGCAAATCGTTGCGCTTAAATTCTTTGGATGCGAGCTCAAGGAGATTAAAGCGATCCTGGAGAAAAAGTGCTCTCTTTTAGAGCACTTATGCGCCCAAGAGCGTCTTCTTCAAGACAAAGTTGACGCCCTCACCCACGCTCTCACCCTTTTGAGGCAAGCGCGAGCAAAGGAGGAGCAAGGCCAATCCATTGCGTGGGAAACCACACGTGAACTTATTGAGGTCTATCATATGACACAGAACTTAGAACACCCTTGGGTAAAGGAGATCTTTAACCACGAAGAACTGAAAGAGTACGCTGCTTTTCAAAAAGAGCTCCACGAAGCTCCCCATGAAATACGAGACGCGTTTATCAAAGACTGGCACGCTTTTGTGGCGGATCTAAACGCGGCACTTACAAAGATGCCTGAAAGTGAGGAAGGCGTGGCGCTCGCCGCGCGGTGCATGACCCTTATCAACGGGATCTATGGTCCAGAGCATGCGCACCTGCGCACCAAGAAATTTGAAACAGGCTTTGGAGAGGGAAAAGGGTTTGACGAGACAGGCTTTACAAAGGAAAGCGTTGCCTGGCTCGAAAAAGCCATGAACGTGTACTGGAAAAGACGCCTGCAGGCCCTTTTCCAAGCAAGTATTGATCAGCGCCTTTCTCTCTGGGAAGTACTCCTTACGGACATGTACGGTTATGATGCGTCGCGGCGGCAAGGCTTTGTCCGAGACCTTTGGTCCCAGGATTTCCTAAATCCAGAAGAAAAAGCGTGGATCCAGGAGGTGTGCGTGGGCTAAGGAAAACGCCATCAGCAAGCAAAGGGGAAGATGCATCTTCCCCTTATTTTATACCCTTGCTTTGTGGAGCACGCTTTCCTAAGCTGATGAAAAGAAACAAGGAGGAAACCCATGAAAAGAACCTTTGCCCTATGGGCCTTTTGCCTTACCATGGCACCAGAGCTAACCTATGCCAGTGCGAAAGACGACATGCTGCCTGAAACGGAACGCTACGACAAAAGCAAAAGCGGCCTTGACCAAGCGCCAACACACGATCTTGTGGAGGCTCTTGTTGATGATCACGTGAAGGCGGCGCTTGCGGTCACACACGCTAGCGAGTCGATTGCCGCCGCCGCCGACGAAGCGGCTGCGCGCCTTGAAACCGAGGGGCGCTTTATCTATGTGGGGGCTGGTACCTCTGGTCGCCTAGGCGTTCTGGACGCAGTGGAGTTGTGGCCCACCTTCGGCTGGCCAAGCGAGCGCGCAGAGTGCCTCATGGCCGGGGGAGAACGCGCCCTTACCCACGCCGTGGAAGGCGCTGAAGACGATGAGGGTGCAGCTGCGAAAGCCTTTGAGAACACATGCGCCGAGCAAAATGACGTCTTTATCCTTTTATCCGCAAGTGGCGGTGCGCCCTATGTAAACAAAATTGCCCAGCTTGCCAGAGAAGCCGGCGCCCTCACCATTGGCGTATCAAGTGTTCAAGACTCTCCCCTTTTGAAAAGTGTCGCGCACCCCATTTACGTGGCCACGGGCGCTGAGTCCCTCCAAGGCTCCACCCGCTTGAAGGCGGGCACGGCCCAAAAGATTGTGCTCTCCACTTTCTCCACGGCTGTCATGATG
The DNA here is from genome assembly GCA_020161545.1 of Pseudomonadota bacterium. Taxonomy (GTDB): domain Bacteria; phylum Pseudomonadota; class Alphaproteobacteria; order Caedimonadales; family UBA1908; genus JACESU01. The sequence continues at coordinate 7,016 of JAIUNT010000011.1, read as the reverse complement.
AGACTTGGCTATGTCTTTGAAGGGCTTATGATCAATGTGCAGGCGACCAACGCGAAGCTTGTAAAAAGGCGCCTACGCATCACATGCCAGCTGACACAGCTTGATGAGGCAGCCGCCCAAGATCTTCTCACCCGCGCGGGCGGCGACAACCGCATCGCCCTTCTCATGCACCGTAAGCACCTCTCCGTTGAGGACGCGAAAGTGCGCCTCGACGCGCACCATGGCAACGTGCGCAAGGCCCTGGACTCCCTTCCCTCCTGACCTCCGCGCCCCCAGGACAATCCTGGGGGCTACTCTACACACGTAGGGCCTGACGCATCATCGGACTGAAATACCCAAAGAAAACCACGACAAAACCCCTGCCACACGTGTGTTTGCAGGTGCCAGCGTGACAGCTCATCGTAAAAAAACTGGTGATTTTTATCACTTGAGGCTGGGCAGGATAAATGACGCGTGCGCGCCTCCACCAGATCCTTCGCACTTGGGCGCTCCAACCATTCGAAAGCCCCGCAAACAAGAGGCGCGTAGGTAGGTGCGTGGGAGAGGATCTCGCGCTTTTTGTCTGGGGCAAGGCTGAGAACGCGCCCTAAAGTCTGGGCAAGATGGTCTGTCTCCAGGGTCGCCCCCACAAGCCTCATAAGACCCGCGCATTCTTGGGGCGACAGGGCGTCAAGCTTCCTTTGATCCTCTATGGAAAGCTGATGCAACACCCCCTGAAAGACGTGGGTGCCAACAAGTCCCTTCTCCAGGTCAATGTCCTCGCTGGCCCAAAGATGGGCCGCCGTGAGTGTGGCAACAAGGAGCCTCGCACCTGCTTTTAACATGACCCCTCTGCCTAAAAACCACAGTAGGTCGCAAACATCGCGATCATGAGAACGAAAAACGCCCGGCGAATGAGCTTCCACAATTTCCAATCCTCGTGGGCCTCGCGCAGGCTTGTGCAAAACTGCGTCACGTCACCAGCCTCAAGCACATCTGTTTTGGGAACGATGGAACGCAATTTTTCAACTGGCACGTTTATCACAAGGTGCGCCTGCTGCAAAAGAATTGGCCGAAACAAGGCGCTTTGATCAAGCGCGAGGCCCGCCTTTAAGGCCCCCATCTCAAAAAGGAGGCGCGCCAAGACAAGGGGTGCGGTGGGACCATACTGGTGACATAAGTTCTGGTCAAAGAGCTTTGGGCTTCGCGCCACACACGCCACAAGACGCGCGTCTTGACGCGTGCTGCGAAAATAAGCGGCCAACTGGGAAAGTGCTGCGTCTTCAAGGCGTTCAACAAGAAACCCAGGGTGACTGGCCCGATCAAGGAGCACTTCCTCAATTTCAGGCACCGCCTCAATGAGGTCTTTGATCTTATCAAACTCAGCCTCGAACGGCCCAAAGGCTTCCACCAACGCTTGGGGATACTGCTGCTGGCGCATATGCTGGGGAAAATCAATCTCCTCAAAACAAGAAGCGGCAGCCCAGGAAGGCGCCAATGCGCACACAGCGCTTATCAAAACCTTCGCCATAAATCCGTATGTTCTTCCCATCTGGCCCTCCTGCTTCTCGCTTATAAGTGAACTATAAACGCGCTGGATAGCGTCGTCCAGGCGCCATGGGCTGGGGCAGTTGACATTGCCCCCGCGCACCCTTGTAATAAATAATCCGTAGCAATGAAGGGCTGCCATGCGTGCGATTTTTCCCTTGATTCTCTTTTGCTTTCTTGCCGAAGGAGCACTTTCTAGCGCCCATGAAGACGGTGCTCTTTTCTCAACACCTTCTTGGCTAAAGCCCATCGCACGCGTCTACTTTATATCCTTTGACTACACCCAGCTGACAGAGGGAAACAGGCAGAAGCTAGACTCCTTCTTCCCCGATGAATACGGCGCAGCACTGGCCAGACACATTGCCGCCGTTGAAGAAGAAGACGCACAACACCTTCGTGAGTGCCAGGACCGCGGCGCGCTTTTAAAGGCGATTGCCCAGCGCTTTGCCGCCTCCCATGGCATTTGTACCCAGGCAAGTGAGGCTTTTACCGTGCAAATGGGACGCATGCCATACAAACAGGCTGTCATAACATGCATACTTCGGGCCTGCGCACAGAGTCACTCAAGGGGTCCAATCACGCCGTCCTATTTCGAAGCACCAGACTCACTTACAAACACTGACGAGACAAGCCTGACAGCACTTTTAAACACCCTTTACCATATCGACGAAGCACCTCTTATCTTAGACAGCACCCCGTACGCGTCGTGCGTTGACTTTTTAAAGCACTATCTCACCTCACAGGACCTCACCACCACAGCAAACGATCTTTTGCGTCAAAAAACGCCCCCATCCCTTGAGCCAATCCTGTCAAGCCTTCCTTTATCCGTAAGAGTGAGTCTGCTTAACCTGTCCATGACCCCTAATGACCTTTTGGCCCTTCTTGAAAAGCTTGAACCCCTTGAGGAAGAGCGAGCGGCCCTGTGTGTCACCTTTTTTGCCCGCACCTTCTCCATAACCCGTGAGGTGACACAGGTCTTCTGGCAAGTCCAAGGAAAAGTTTCCTTAAGCACCTTGGCTTGGTTGCCACACCTGTTCTTAGAAACCCGCCAGAGGCATCACAAAAGGCTTCTGAGAACAGCGCCGCACATGGATGAAGAAGCTTGCGAAAAATATTTCAATGCAACTCAAAAAGAACGCGTCACATTTTTGAAAAAGCAAAGCTCGAAAAAGTCACGCGCCCCGGGCGCTGGGGCGTGACTCAAGTACTTGTGATGTCCCTCAAGAATCTATACACTCGGCTCTCATGAAACTTGTACGTCACGCTTTTACGGTGGGGGGACTCACGGGTGTCAGCCGCGTGTCTGGGCTTTTGCGCGACATGCTGCTTGCGGCGGTCCTTGGGGCGGGTCCACTCTCGGACGCGTTTCTTGTGGCCTTCAAGCTCCCCAACTTTTTCCGGCGCCTCTTCGCGGAAGGGGCGTTTAACGCTGCCTTTGTCCCCTATTTTGCCAGACTCCATGAGGGTGAGGGCACAAATGCTGCCCTGCGCGAGGCCGAACATGTATTCATGGCTCTTCTTTTGGCGCTCCTTGCCCTTGTCATCGGCGTTGAGCTGTTTCTGCCTTGGCTCATGTATGTCATTGCCCCCGGTTTTAGCAATTCGCCCGCACTGTTTGAGGAAACCCTCGCCCTCACGCGCATTATGTTTCCCTATATCTTGCTCATTTCCCTGGGCGCATTTTATGGGGGACTGCTCAACACCGTTGGCCAGTTCTGGGCGGCGGCGGCAAGCCCTGTGCTCTTGAACCTCCTCATGATTGTGGCGCTTTTGTCGGCGCAACTGAGCGGCTGGCAAGGTGCCTCCTACCTTGCGTGGGCTGTTCTTCTGGCAGGAGCCGCACAGATGCTGTGGCTGATGTCAAGCGCCCGGCGTCACGGCCTTGCCATAGGCCTTGTGCGCCCGCGCCTGAGCGTTGGGGTCAAGCACGTGCTCAAGGCCATGGGCCCTGGAGCCCTGGGGGCCGGGGTCATGCAAGCCAATATGCTTGTGGATGTGGCACTGGCCTCGTTTTTGGGGTCAGGCGCCATATCTTATCTTTTCTACGCAGACCGCTTTAGCCAGCTGCCCCTGGGGATTGTGGGCATCGCCTTGTCCACCGCCCTTTTGCCGCTTTTATCCCGTCACATCCAAAAGGGCGAGATGGTAGCGGCCCAAGACGCCCAAAACCGCGCCCTCGAATTCGCTCTTCTGTTGATTATGCCCGCAACATTGGCCCTCATTATTCTAGCTCCCTCCATCATTGGCGTGCTCTTTGGACATAGAAAATTCGGCCCCCACGAGGTCACTGCCACCGCCCAAGTGCTTGCAGCCTTTGCCACAGGCCTGCCCGCTTACGTGTGCGTCAAAATTTTCGCGACCTCCTTTTTCGCACGCCTTGACACCAAAACCCCCGTCAAGATTGCCCTGGTGTGCGTGGTCACCAATGTTGTCCTTAATCTTTTACTCATGATTCCCTTTTCCTATGTGGGCATCGCCATGGCGACCTCCCTCTCCTCCTGGCTCAATTTTACCCTCCTTGGCTATACCCTCCACAAACAAGGCGCCTTTGAGGTGGACAACCGCCTGAAGAGCCGGTTTTTACGCATCATGAGCGCGTGCGCATGCCTTTTTATTGTCCTGTCCATCTGGCGCGCACTTCTGCCAGTTCAGCATACGGGCGCCTCATGGGGACACTCCCTGTGGCTTGTGGGGGCAATCACCCTTGGTTTTGTTGTATATATGGCGGCCGCGGTCTGGTTTGGTGCCTTGAACCTTGGGGAGCTCAAGCGCTTCAAAAAGGAGGCGCGCGCATGATTTCCTTGTCAGAGCCCGTCACAGTGTGCTTTAACATTTCTTTAAAAAAAGGAAAGTAACCCCCCATGAAACTGCTACGCTCCATTGTCACAGTTGGCATCTATACCATGGGCAGCCGCATCGTGGGTTTTTTGCGTACCACCCTCATGGCCAACTTTCTGGGCACGGGCGCCATGGCTGACGCCGCCGCCATTGCGGTGAAGATTCCCTCTCTCCTGCGCCGTGTGTTTGCTGAAGGCGCCATGAACGCAGCCTTCGTGCCGACCTTTTCTCGTCTCTTGGCAGCCAGTGGCAAGGACGAGGCCCGCACCTACGCCGAGGAGATTTTGTCCATCCTGGTGCTTGTTCTTGCCGTTCTGACCATCATTGCCGAAATCTTCATGCCGACTCTCATCAGTCTGTTCTTGCCCGGGTTTAAGGCGACACCTGAGCGTTTTGAGTATACCGTTGTCTTCACGCGGATCACCTTTCCCTTTATTCTTCTTATTTCACTCACAGCCCTTTATGGCGGGGTTCTCAATTCCCTTGAGCGTTTTGCCGCCGTGGCGGCCTCCCCCATGATGGGAAATATCGCCATTTTGGCCGTGGCCTTTGCCCTTTTGCCCATGAGCGAGACAGCGGGACACGCTTTTTGCTGGGGGGCGCTTGCATGCGGCGTTGTGCAGTGGTTTTGGGTTCTTGTCCCTACACATAATGAAGGTATGCGCCTGCGCCTGCGCCGCCCGCGCATCACCCCAGGGGTGCGGAAGTTCTTCCTACTTGTGGGGCCGGCGGCAGCTGGTTCTGGGGTTGTCCAGATCAATATTTTTCTTGATATGTTCATTGCGTCATACCTGCCCACGGGAGGCATTTCATTCCTCAATTACGCCGAGCGCCTCAACCAGCTTCCCTTAAGTATGCTGGGCACGGCTGTGGGGACAGCCCTTTTGCCCCTTTTGTCCAAACAGTGGCGCCTGGGCCAAGAAAAAGAGGCCATGGAAAGCCAGAACCTCGCCCTCGAGTACGCGATTCTGTTCTCCGCCCCTGCCCTCATAGCGCTCATTGTTTTCGCCGAGCCCCTTGTGAAGGTGCTTTATGAGCATGGCAAATTCACAAGTGAGGACTCCCACCAAACGGCCCTTACCCTCATCGCTTTGGTCTCGGGTCTGCCGGCCTATATCATGGTCAAAATCTTCTCCACGAGCTTTTTTGCCCGGGAGGATACCAAGACGCCCGTTGTGACAGCCGTGTGCGCTGTTGGCCTTAATCTTGCCCTCAACCTCGCCCTCATTGGCCCTCTGCAACATGTGGGGCTGGCCCTGGCCACAAGCATTGCCGCGTGGTTTAACGCGTTTGTGCTGGGAGCTTTACTGTGGAGGCAAAAACTCTTCACCATGACCCCTCGCTTTCGTGCGTTCTTGCCGCGCTCCCTGGTCACAACGGTGCTCACAACACTCATCTTCTGGGCTTCCACACCCCTTGTCATGCCCCTCGTAGCCCAAGGAAAAGTAATCCAAATTACAGGCATGAGTGTGGTTGTGATCCTGGGGATTATCGTCTTTCTGGGCTGCGCCGTCCTTACACGCGCCTTGCGCTTTAGCGACATGCGCCTGAAGCTTAAGCCAGTTGATTCTGCTTCAAATGCTTAAAGCACAAAAAAGGCAAGACATGTGATAGGGCCAGTCCTAAATATGCTATTAACCTTTGCAAGATAGACAATAATTTGCTAACTGTTTTGTGTCAATTTTTTATTAGGAGTAGAAATATGCAAAATCTTCGAAAATACAGTTTGTTGTCTCTTTTAACATTGGCCTTATCAATGGATGTGTGCGCCACGACAGACAGTCAATTCGCCGATGAGGCACTAACGCAAATAAGAACCTACTGCACGCTCGCATCTCAATTAGATCCCTCCATGCCACGTTCAAATAAAATTCGGGAGCTTTTAGCAACTGACATTTCAGAACTTGAGACTTACCATCCAACTGACATTTTAGGAATGATCTACGCTGACGTGAGACACTTTCCAAATGGAGAAGTTCTCAATCAATTAGTGAATGCCGCGGTTGGGATTGCCAATGCCATGCCCGCACAAGAAATAGGACCTTTCAAAGAGGCGCTCCAGAAGCTGGTCTCCACTTCTTAATGAGCGATGTCACCAACACACTCCAAGTGAAGATTACGGGCATGAGTGTGGTTGTGGTGCTGGGCATCATCCTATTTATTGGATGCGCCCAGCTCACACTCGTGCCCTTAATCCCCGCGACTAGTTTATGAAGCTGCGCCCGTCTATTACTTCTTAGATACCTGGTTCTTTAGCAAACCTCGCGCCCTAGCACCCTTGACAAAGGTGTCATAGTCGGGTGTGGACGTGAGATGTCTAAAGGCGTCAAAGCTAATGGGCAACGCACTTCTATTTTTCCAAAAAGTACTGGCTACGGCTTGAAACTGAAGAGCACGGCACTTCCAGTACAAACGACTGTTTTTTTGGCTTAGCGCAAGGGTTGCGGCAAGTCTTGAATAGTCATAGAGTTTCCTCATGTCACTTTGCACGTTAATGGAGGCAAGACAGAACAAAAGATTTAGATTGCCTTGCTTTGCAAAATTGCCATGCGTTGCAATCTGAACACCTCTAACAAAAGGATTTTTGGGTAAGGTTTTATCGGGCAAGGGTTTTCATGAGTTTTTTATGTTGAGTATTTTTTATTTTTGCT
>JAIUNT010000094.1 GCA_020161545.1 Pseudomonadota bacterium | reverse complement strand
ATCTTGTGAATGAAGACACAAAGGACTTTAACTACAGCCTCATTATGACGCGAAGACAAGCTCTGGAGTGGGTGTTTGATCCCACAAGCAGCTGGGATCATATTGATCTTTCAACATAAAGGCGAAACGATAAAGTGTTTTACGGTTCTCGGGAAGCAGGAGGCAGATCCTCATGAGCGATGATGCGCAAGATCTGGCACCCTACATCATTCCGTCCCTTGTGGGCATGCTGACTTATTTAGAGAAGGAAAAAGGTGAGGATTTGACGGAGGTGGAGGTGCTGGACGTGCGTGACAGGGCCGTTGCCATCGTCTTATCTAAAGAGGATAGGAGAAAGCTTGACGAGGCCAGGGGGTATCAGGATTTTAACCCAGAATATATCTGGGAAGAGTGGTGTGCTCATAAAAACGCCTGAGTTTTTGGGGAGAACTTGATGGCGCCTGGCTACCAATGGGCGTCGCCATCAAGCAGATTTTGCACAAAGGTGCCTTTTTGATAACGACCGATGACCAGTTCTTGTCCTGAGTCATATCCCATTGCGATCCCGGCATTTTGTCACTCACTTCTTGTATCCACTCGCGTGCGAAAGAGGCGAGACAAAAACGACAAACAGTGTTGCTCATGGGTTGTGCTCATATTTATGTAGGTGTTGCTACTCTCCTTATCTTCGTTGCTTTGAGCGGTATGTGCGTCCTGGCACTCATCTTGCGTGCGCTCACAAACACTGTTGTCTTCGTCCTCTTCATCCTCGTTGCTGTCCTTGTCATGCCAGCTAGCTGGATCTTCGACAGGAGAGGGAAGCCTGCCTTCGAGGATTTGTGCAATGAGATTGGGGTCAGTGCAGGGCAGCTTTGATTCAATCACCCAAGACAAATACTCTTCTGGTCCCCCATTGAGGTATGGGGGCGGGGATACGGGCATGAAAACGGTAGGCAATTGTTGGCTAATGGATATGTAATTGAGGACAAAACCTAATTCCTGCACAACTTGCCACGCAAGGGGGTGGGTGATGTCGATATCAAATATGATCCACCAAAAGCTCTCATGGGTTTGGTCAAAACTGATGACGCGCACACCTGGAATACGTTCAAGAAAAGCTTTGAGTTTTGGAAGACCTCTTTCCACCAGGTGTGGGCGCACCTGCTCCGCTGGAATAACGTGTTTTTCTAATATTTTTGTGACGAAGGCTTCGCATGAAATCCGTGATAATGCTGCGTTCTGCTCTATACTTTTTCGCAGTTTGCGTGGCAAGTTTAAAACAATGTTTGTCATAGTCGGACTCTTCGTCAAAGGGATGATAATGCTAAATACGAGATATCCCAAAGGAGGTCAATCACGAAGAGGTGGTGTAAGCAATCTCGCTTTGGGTGAGCCCTATATGAAAAAGCCCTCCCCCGCGCGTGGCGGGAGAGGGCAAGGCAGTGTTAGGCGGCAGGGTCTATGCTTAGGGAAACCATTTTCACAAAGCGGGGATGTTCCTTGTCAAAAATACCCTGGTGGGCACCTAGTGCGTTCATCATGAGAAGCTGTCCCTCAGGCGTATCTTGTTGCCCCAAACCAAGGGCGTACATTTTGGCAAGAAGCTCGCTCATGTCATCAAAGTCCAGGTGGGTTGAGATTTTCTCGAAGATGTCTCTGGCGCTTTGGTAAGCGGCGGCTGCCTCCGCCAGCTTTGTCTGCCCTTTGAGGGCGTCTCCCAAGGCCATATAGGCAACACCTTGGCGACGAATCACACCCTCACCATAACACCCGTCAATAATGGCAATGGCGCTGCGCGCGTTCATTTCAGCATTGGTGTAATCACCCAGGCCACTTTGTGCAAGGGAGAGATAAACGCGAATGCGTCCGACTTGGTCGTCTTCCGTGTTGCCGTCTGCGTGCTTGATGGCAACCTCGATGGCCTTTTCGCACAGCGTGCGCGCCTCTTCATAACGCTTCAGCTTCACCAGAGAGCACGCTGTCAAGGACGCAGAGAACGGCCAGCAAGACGCACGCAAGTCTTCGTTTTGAGCAAAAAGAGGTGTGCTTTTGTCCAGAACAGCAAGTGCCCTTTCGTGATGTCCCTGGTCCTGCTCAAACACAGCTTCCAACTCATGCTGAGATGTGCGCAAATAATCTGGCGCATCGTCTCCAATTAGTGCTTGTGCTTCATCAAGATATGCACGCACCTTTTGGGAGTCACCCTTCCAATGGGTGAAGAAACCAAGCTCATTCAGAAGCAAGGATGCAAGTTCCAGACGTGCTTCTTTTGGGTCAGCTGCTTTGAAGGCTTTGTAGGCCTTTTCAAACTCGCGCAGGGAATCATCTACTGTGCCGCCTGTTAAAACTGTGCATCCATAGTTGGTGTAGAAAAGACCCGCAGCCATGTTGTCCTTGACGTCTTGCGCGTCAAAGAGCTCCATCAGCTTTGCGCGCTGTGGAACCGCAAACTCAAAATCTCGGTTGTCGCGCTCTGAGTAGTGAAGGAGCCTCATACCAAGATTAAAGGCGCTCTCCACTGGCATGAAATCAGCGTGGTCAAAAAGGTTTCGTGCGTGGTTGAAAAGACCTGGGTTCCTTGGAAAGTCTTCTACGCAATCGGCGATTCTGTTCGAGAAAAATTCAGCAAAGAGTTCAGCCCCATCGGTTGCAGCCGTGCGCTTTGTTGCTTCGTCGGCGGCGTGGAGGATAACCCAGCGTAGGTAACCTTGCATGGTATAGGCACCATCTTCGCCTTTGGTTAAGAGTGAGCGACTTGTGAGTCCTCCAAAGGCAGATGGATTCGATTTTTGACTTGCTCTATACCATCCATCAATAAAGGGTTGGGTAATGTTGTGTGTGTCGATCATTGCAAAGAAACACAAAGACGGGAGGGTTGTAGGATCTTCTGCAGCCAGGGCTTCAAGGTGTATTTTCAGGGCTGTGTGAAGGGTCACTTGACCTTGAAGCGCTTGGGCCTCAGATAACCAAAGCGCCGCCTTGTCATTGAAGAGTGTGATGTATTTCTGTGGATCCATACTTGGCGCAAGCTTGATGTAGGACACCGCTTGGTTCAGTGCCAAGGGGTGGTTTTCAAGGGCACGTGCAAGGTCTTGGAGGTCTTCATCTTTGTAATCAGGGAGGTTTTCTTTTAGTATAGAAAGGGCGCTTACATCGTCAAGGGGGCCCACCTCAAGGAGTTGAGGGGCGTCGCAGGAAGAAGAGCTTGCCACAATAGCATGTTTATTTTGTTGGTCGAAGGTTTCGGGTAGCGCGCCGGTGGCTGAGGCAAAACTTGCCGCTCCATCAAAAATCAAAAGCCAGGAAAATGCGCATGTACGCAGCAAGGTTTTTACATAGTGTGTTGCTTCATTTTTCTTTGAAAAGGTGCCTTCCTTTCCTTTGTGTTCGAGTGCATAGAGTTTGTTTGCAAAATCAATCATTTGGTTGTCCATCCCTTGTGTATTCGACGCATCAAAGACCCAGACGACGTGGTATTTGTGTGCGTGTTTTTTGGCATAGGTGAAAGCAAGACGCGACTTCCCCATGCCAGATAGGCCTGTGACCACCACAGGACCCTTTTGTATTTTTTGTTCTAGCGTAAGCAGTTCTGCCTTTCTACCCCAAAAAGAACAATGACTTACTGGCACATTCCACAAGGCCGGCTGGGGTTTAGAGGCTGTAACATGGCCACACACCAGCACCAGTAAAAGTAAAAGGTTACGCAAAAAGAGGGACAACATTGTCATGGGGCAGAGGCCTGTCTAGTGCGGAGTTCATGGGGTCGGGGAATGTCAGCGCGAAATGTGCGTTGTTTTGCAAAAGTTCCATTTGCAGCGCGCTGGCAAGTTTTGGAAGACTTGTGCGCGAAAAACGTATGAAGCCAAGATCAATGTCTTCATCGGCAAAAGTGCGTTTTGCGACCACTGAACACCTCTAACAAAAGGATTTTTGGGTAAGGTTTTATCGGGCAAGGGTTTTCATGAGTTTTTTATGTTGAGTATTTTTTATTTTTGCTTCATTTTCAAGTATTTGGGTGTT
>JAIUNT010000093.1 GCA_020161545.1 Pseudomonadota bacterium | reverse complement strand
GAAAATGAAGCAAAAATAAAAAATACTCAACATAAAAAACTCATGAAAACCCTTGCCCGATAAAACCTTACCCAAAAATCCTTTTGTTAGAGGTGTTCAAATGGAAATCCTGTTGTGCGCCTATGAAAATATATGATATATTTGAGCATGCCCCAGCACAGTTTGAGGGCTTGTTTAAAACAGGGAGAAAAAAATGAAAGATTCATCGAAATTTGCAACACTTGCACTGGCTGGTTTGCTGACTGTAGGCTTGGCTTCAAGCACGTTTGCTGGTGACAACCATGACGAGAAAGCCGGCTGCAAAGCGAAAACAGACGATCCTCAAAAGGATAAGAAAAAGTCAAAGGGTGGCAGTTCATGCAGCACATATTCATGTGCGGTGGGCTTCTAAGGGCCTAAGATCTTTGGCGTGGGGGCATGTCTCCCACGCTTTTGTATTTAAGGATGTGTACTATGGGTAAAATGCCCACCTTGGGATTTGGACTTGGTCTTCGCGCGACCCATTATCCGTACATTTTAGAGCATTTGCCTGACGTTGATTTCTTTGAAGTCATTTCAGAAAACTATATGGACACACATGGTCAACCCCTTCGCAAGCTCGATGAAATCAGGGCGCACTATCCCATTGCTATGCACGGCGTTTCCCTTTCCATTGGGACCTTTGATGACGGGTCAGGTGAGTATATCCAAAAACTGAAAAGCCTTATGGCGCGGGTCAAACCTGTCTGGATTACGGATCATGTATGTTGGACAGGCATTGCGCACACCAATACCCACGATCTTTTGCCACTTCCTTATACGCCGCAGGCACTGAGTCATTTAGTGGACTGCATTAACCGCGTCCAGGACGCCCTAGGACGCCCCATGGGCTTTGAAAACCCCTCAACCTATCTTGAGTTTGGCGCCTCCACCATGGACGAGGCTGATTTTCTCGCACAGATGGTGGACAGATCCGGATGCCAGCTGCTTCTCGATGTGAACAATGTCTATGTGAGCTGCTACAACCACCGATGGGATGTGAAAACCTATCTTGACACACTGCCTCTAGACCGCGTCGTGCAAATTCACTTGGCGGGACATGCGAATCAGGGCACGCACATCATCGATACCCACGATGGCCCTGTCATTGATCCCGTGTGGACCATGTACCAATATGTGGTGAAAAAGGCCGGCCGCACCCCCAACACCATGATCGAGTGGGATGACAAGATTCCTGAGTTTACAGTGCTGTTTGCCGAGCTTGAAAAGGCCAGGGAAGCGGCGCGCACGGCCGCCCATCACGGCCCCTTGCCTGATTTGAAACAAGCCAAGGACGTGACCCCTTTTGATACGCAAACGGATTTTGAAGGGGCGTTGACACGTATGCAGGATGCGATTCTTTTGGGAGCCAAGGCGCCGTCAACTGCCAAAACGTGGATTCGCTCTAAGGAAGACTTTGCACCAGAAGCACAACTTGGTGTTTACATCAAAGGGTATAGGCTGCGACTTAAGCATCTGACAAAAAGCGATTATCCCGCACTCGGGCTTTATTTGGGTGAGGAGGCTTTCCAACGTCTTTTGAGTGACTTTGTAGAGGAGACGTCGTCCAACCATTTTAACATCGCCCGTTACTCGGCTAAGTTTCCAGATTTTCTCAAAAGGCAATTGCCCCAGGATATCTTTGCCCATGAGCTCTGTGCACTTGAAAACGCGCTTACGCAGCTCGCTGATGTGGCTGAAACGATTCCTCTTGCACCCCAGCATCTTGAGGGGGTAACCCCGGAAGGTCTCATGGAAATGCATTTATGGCCGCGAAGGGCTCTTGCGCTTTTGACATTTACCCATGATATCGACGCTTATTTCTCGGCCTTTATGGACAGTCTTCCTTTGCCTACACCTGAGCCCACACCCTCCTATATCGCCGTCTTTCGTCATGAGGGGGATATGTGGCGCCTGCCCCTTGAAAAAGATGAATACACTTTTTTGCAGGCGCTTTTTTCTGGAAAAACAGTGGGAGAGGCGTTTGAAGCGCTTCCTGAGGACTTTGACCAAGAAAAGATTTCTGTGTGGTTTTCCAGATGGATCAGCAACAGTATGCTCGCGTGGCAAGAGGCGTGCACTCATTAGGGTGCGCTCCCAGCGCTCAATCCCCCTTGTGGTGCGTCTTGAAAAAATGATATAAAAAATAGACCGATCGTTCGACAGGCGAAGGCGGTTTTTATATAAAACAAAAACAGGGAGTCTAAAAGAATGCAAAATTCATCTAAATTCGCAACCGTTGCTCTTGCTGGTCTTATGACAGTGGGTTTGGCCTCAAGCACTTTTGCGTCCGACACCGAGCATGGCAAGAGCGCTTGCAAGGGCGAGCATCAAGAAGGCGGCAAGGAAAAGCACGACTGCAAGGGCCAAAACTCCTGTAAGGGTAACGGCGCCGATGGCAAAAATGAGTGCAAGGGCCAAGGAAGCTGCAAGACAAATAACTAGTCTTTGTCCTTGATGTCCGCGTGGGGGCCTGTCCCCCCCACGTATCTTTCCCTTGAAGGGTTTCTGTCATGGAAAAAATACCGGCGCTCGGATTTGGGCTAGGCCTTCGTGCAACGCACTATCCTTACATTTTTGAACACACACCACCTGTTGATTTCTTTGAAATCATTTCAGAGAATTTTATGGATACCCAGGGGCGCCCCATACGCAATCTCGAAAAGATTCGAGCGCACTACCCGGTTGTGATGCACGGCGTGTCCATGTCCATCGGGACCCTTGACCCCATGTCCAGCGTCTACTTAAAAAAACTCAAAGACCTTGTCTCGTGGCTGAACCCTCCATGGATCACCGACCACGTGTGCTGGACTGGTATTGCTCACACCAATACCCATGATCTTTTGCCACTTCCTTATACGCCGCAGGCGCTGGCTCATCTGGTCGATCGCATTAACCGTGTCCAGGACGCCCTTGGGCGCCCCATGGGCTTTGAAAACCCCTCGACCTACCTTGAGTTTGGCGCCTCCACCATGGACGAGGCTGAGTTTTTGGCACAAATGGTGGACAGATCCGGATGCCAGCTTCTCCTGGATGTGAACAATGTTTATGTGAGTTGCTATAACCACCGCTGGGATGTGAAAACCTACCTTGATACACTGCCCCTTGACCGCGTGGTGCAGATTCACTTGGCAGGTCACGCCAACAAGGGGACCCACATCATCGATACACATGATGGTCCCGTCATTGATCCTGTGTGGACCATGTACCAATATGTGGTGGAAAAGGCCGGCCGCACCCCCAACACCATGATTGAGTGGGATGACAAGATTCCTGAGTTTCCCGTGTTGTTTGCTGAGCTTGAGAAGGCCAGGCAAGCGGCGCGCACGGCCGCCCATCACGGCCCCTTGCCTGATTTGAAACAAGCCAAGGACGTGACGCCTTTTGATACCCAAACGGATTTTGGCGGTGTTCTCACGCGCATGCAGGACGCAATCCTTGCAGGAAGTAAGGGGCCGTCCACGGCGCACACCTGGATTCGCACGAAAGCTGATTTCGCGCCCGATGTGCAGCTGAGGGTTTACATCAACGCGTACCGGTGGCGCCTAAAGGACGTCGTGGCCCAGGACTATGACGTGTTGGCGACCTGTCTAGGCGCGCAGGTGTTCACGGAGCTTTTAAATGACTTTGTGGAGACGGAGGTCTCAACCAACTTTAATATTGGGCGCTTTGCCGCCAAGCTTCCGGATTTCCTCAAAAAGAAATACCCCCAAGACCCGTTCGCCTACGAGCTATGTATCCTTGAAAATGCCATTGCGCAGTTGGCCGATGAGCCAGAGACATCACCCCTTGAGACCCGTCACCTAGAAGGGGTGACGCCCGAGAATCTCATGCAGATGCGCCTTTTTCCAAGAAAATCCTTAGCACTTTTTGACTTTTCATATGACGTGAATGCTTATTTTGGGGCCTTTGTGGAAAAGCGTCCCTTGCCTGTGCCTGAGAAAAAACAGACCTATCTGGCGGTTTATCGTCACGACGCAGAGATGTGGCGCCATTC
>JAIUNT010000092.1 GCA_020161545.1 Pseudomonadota bacterium | reverse complement strand
ACCCAGGCGATTTTTGAAGGCAAGGCCCTCAAAGACATTCTGGAGAGCGCTCTTTTGGGCACGGTGTCCGGATGCGTGGGCACCCTGGGGGCCTCCCACATTGGCGCCCTCGTGCACCCGTCTGACGGCAGCGCGTCCGCCCTTGATCCCATCACCCACAAGGTCCTTCACGCGGCCGTTGGTGCGGCGTCTGCGGCCATTGCCCGCAAAGACATCGCGGCTGGCGCCCTTGGTGCGGCCGTGGGCGAGAGCGTGGGTGAGATCTGCCGCGATGCCCTCATGGAGGACGTGGAGAAGGGCACACGCACCTATGAAGAGGTCATGGAGCTCAGCGTTGGCATCTCTGGCATCGTGTGCGCCATGGCTGCCTCCCTCCTTGACCTTGACGCCGACACCGCCGCCAACGCTGCCGGGAACGCGGTGGAGCGTAATGTGTTCTGGATGCCCGTTTGTATGGCCCTAGGAGCGACGGCCGAGGGCGCGGCTGCCATTGCGGCGGGATCTGGAGCCCTTATCGAGGCGACCATTTTGGTCCTCAATGCGGCTGGTTTGACGTATATCGCCCATGACGTTCATGAAGCTTACCAAAGGGGTGGCTTTGAGGCGGCCAAGGATGTGCTGGCCCAGCACGCCGGGCTCTACCTTTCCACAAGGGGCGCCTATGGAGTGGGGCTAGGGGCCCAACGAAGCTTGATACTCTGTGAGGAGGCCTTTGTGTCTTTTGGGAGAAAAATGGCGGCTTTTGGCCGAGGTGAGATCGCCTTGCCTAATGTCATAGCCAAAGCAGAATCCCTCCTTGCCAAGATTGAGAGTGCCATGCCGCGCATGGGTGCTCCTTTGCCAGGCCGTGGAGCTCAGGCCCCCGCCTTGCATGGCGCTCCAGGTCCCCGCGCCGCGAACCAGAACGCACCTAACGCGCCCACCCCAAGGGCACAGCCGGCATCGAGCTCGAGTGCCACCCAGGCACCCGTGTGCGTCAACGATATGCGCGCACCATTGCCCGATCGGCCCATCGAATCCTTCTACTACTCCAACTGTTTTTCAGCTAGACTGCCCGTGGAAGACTTGGCAAAAAGAAGATACCGTCACAACCAAATCGGAAATGAACAGTTGCACCGCGCTTTTCAATTGGATCCCATTTATGCTGCACGCATGGAGGTCCTCTATCCAGGCATCGTGCGCGGGGTTAAACCCGGTCCAAAGGGAGCGTTCCCTAGAACTGCTCCAACAGGGGATCTCACCTGGCACCACGACGCGTATAATATGGAGATTCTGACGCTGATTTCAAAGGCACACCACGAAGCAAAGGGTATTGTTCAGCTCAATCTTCATCCTCACCCCAACGGTGGTGGTGGGTATTACCTAATTTCTAAAATGGGAGAAGAGTAGATGTTCAAAGGCACAATCAAAGAAATTTTGAGTCAAATAGATTCTTTTGAATGGAATTTTTGTGTATTTGCAGAGCCAGGTGAAGTGACGCTCAATACAATGTGCGTTTGTCTAGATATTGATGATGAAATGGCTGTTGATACAGGAGAGCATCTCAAGGTTTTTTTTGAGGGAAAAAGTTATATAGATCTTCTCAGCATATCTGACATCAAGGGCGTTATTGGTTATCTCACAAAGCAGGTGCCTCACCCCAGCGATGAGCTCAAACTCAAAGCCATTCTTTATTACGAAAAGACCGACCGCTTTTTGGAGGTGAGCCCCCAAAACTAGTTCTTGACCCCTTGTAAACGAGGTTACTAACCCCTGACGTCACTTACGCCGTGCAAAGTGCAGCGGTGCGGGCGCACCTATGAAGAGGTCATGGAGCTCAGCGTCGGCATCTCTGGTATCGTGTGCGCCATGGCTGCCTCCCTCCTTGACCTTGACGCCGACACCGCCGCCAACGCTGCCCAAAACGCTGTGACATATAACTGCATGATGGTGCCTTTTTCCGACGAGGTGGAGGTGGACGAGGAAGAGGAACAGCGCGGGCGCACCAAGGGCCGCTTGTCCCCTGAGCGTGACGCGCTGTCCCCGCCGCCTCTGTTGGAGCGCGCGCTGCGCCGCTTGATTGACGGCGTGGGCGACCTCTTGAGTGTTGGCGTGCAACATGTGGCTGGGTATGCGGGTGATCTTGCGCGCATGGGCCAGGAGACCGAGGAAGGGCGTGCATTCATCGCGAAGGCTAAAGAGCTCGGCATGTCCGCCGCGCAGATTTATGAAGAGCTTAAGCGGGAGCATCCCGGGGTGTCCAAATGCTTCAACTTCGTAGTGGACAAGGCCAAAAATCTGTTTGAAGCGCCGGAAGATATGCGCAAGTGGGTGCGGCGCACCGCCCGAGATATGGGTTTGCCCCAGGGGATTGCCCAAGACCTTGGTGATCTTGTTTATATTGTGGTCAATGTTGCGCCCTTTGGAGGGGCCGCCAAGAACCTGGTAACCAAAGCCTACGATGCGGCCAAACTCACAAAGCGTGCGGTCCAGGTGAGTGAGGGGGCAAGCCTGGGCGGTAAAGCAGCAGCTTCCCTGGCTCCAACGGTAAGAGCAGGCGCCAGCACCAGCGCAAAAGTCGGGGCAAAAGTTGGCGCCGATGCTGGTCTCAAGTCCTTTGGTAAAAAGGTTGCCTCCACGAGCAGCAAGAAGGGCACGTCCCTTGGCAAGGCCGCCCGCATCGCCGCCGCAGGCGCTGTGGCCGCCAGGGCTGCCACGAAATCAGAAGGCATCAGCGAGGCAGTAATCGCCCGCGCAAGCGCCTCTAAAGTCTCAACAGCAAGGGCACCAGCCGCATCGAGCTCGTCTTCAAGTGCAGCGCAGGCGCTCACCCATCCCAATATCCGCACGCAAGCTGTGCGCGTGCCAGGGATTCAGTGGGGCATGGGTAATGAATTGCAGGGCTATCCCTTTGAGGATTTTATCGCCAGTCGTTTTGCGGCGGAGGCAAGATTGCCTGCTGGCTTTCGAACCCTTGATGTGCGTGATTTAAGTGTAGGTTTGGGCGTTAGTGTTAAAACCATTGATACTCTCACACCGGCGAAGTTAAGGGAGCCAAAGCAGGTCTATCAAACACTCAGACGTTACGTAAATGATCTCGTGGATTTTAAAGACTCAAAACTGTTAGGTGTTGAAGTCAAAGCGAAGCAGATTCCAACACGTGTACTGGAGGTAGGGATTCCTTACAATACACAGCCTGCACAAATGGCCCAGGTGATACGGGTGATTGAATACGGCGCCGAAAATGGTATTATTGTGAAAGTAACAAAGGTGTTGCCATGATAGATGATGATTTCCTAGGATACAGTAAGTTTCCAGTGTATGAGCGGGTTCTGTATCCACAGGCATCTGCCTCGGCAAATGGAGATTTTATTAGTATTGAAACACTGTCCGATACTAAATTTGCGACAGTCCATGATATCGCACCGGAGCATGTGCTCATGCCGGACGCAAGCAACCTAGAATTAGGGCGTGCTCTTCTGTCTGCCTTGTCCTTAAGTCGCCTGATTGCTTTAGATGATCCAGCTTACACCAACGAAGCATGTGCTGCGCGTTATGACGCCTGGGTTAAAGAAAAGATGGACCGTTTTGGGTATAAAACCAAAAGTGCTTTTTTTAGGCAGATGGATAATTGTAGCATAGAGATAAGAGACGGCGTCCTTACCATCAGCCCTTCTTACCATTATCGCTTAGATGGCTGGTCAGGCGACTTCATCGATAAAAAGGACTATGTGCGCATTCCGGCGGACAGCTCACCTGAAGAGGTGGGGGCGGCCCTGCGCCTGGCCTTTAGCCGCTGTAAAACCAAAGGCTTCGGTAGCGTTTCTTTGAAGAAAAAGCCCAAGAAATCTGACGGCGCCTAAACAAGGCTACTAAACCTCTAACTTCAGCGCCCAGAGTCTTAAAGCCGCCCTGGGCTCCGCGCTCACAGCCGGTGTTTCGTCGTCACTGGGGGGTGTATTTGGCAAAATACCTGCCAAGGGGTCCCTGGATCTGGGGGAGCACTTTGTTTATAACCTGCGCTTGAATCTGGCCAAAATCCCGA
>JAIUNT010000091.1 GCA_020161545.1 Pseudomonadota bacterium | reverse complement strand
TTGCCGGGCCCCAGATTTGCGGGGCGGAAAACCCCCAAAGAAAAATTGATCACAGGGAAGTCCAGACAGAATAAGAGCGCATAGGGCGGCGTTTGCGCCAGGAACGCTTGTGACCTTGAGACCCGCGTCCTGGAGGGCGCGCACAAGTTTAAACCCTGGGTCACTGATGAGGGGGGTGCCCGCGTCACTCACCAAGGCGACGTGTTTGCCCTCGCCCACGGCGTCCACAACTTTCGGGCGCACGGCGGCGGCGTTATGTTCGTGATAGGTCCAAAGTTCCTTGGGGTGCAAACCAAAATGCGTGAAAAGTTTGCGGGTGACGCGGGTGTCTTCACAGACGATGATGTCAGCATTTGTCAGGGTTTCAAGGGCGCGCTTGGAGATATCGGCTAAATTGCCGATGGGCGTTGCCACAAGAAACAGGATGCCTTCGTGTTTACTTTCTGCGTGTGTCACAGTACCCTTGGGATCATGATCAGTTCGTTGTGAGCATAGTATACTAATGGCACGCACTTTTTCGAGAAGTCTTTGTCTTTTTCTAGGTCTTGTGATGGGCCTTATGCAGGGGTGTTCGACGGTGAAGTCGCCGGCGCCAGAGCCTGTGCCCACACCTCGTGTGATTCCGGCCCGTCCCGCGGCGCCTGAGATCAGTAAGAGCACCCTTGTGAAGGTGGGACTTCTCCTGCCACTGTCGGGCGAACAAGCGGCGCTGGGCAAAGCCATGCTCCAAAGCGCTCAGCTCAGCCTTATGAGCAGTACTGCCGACGCGTTGGAGCTTCTTGTTGAGGACACAAAGGGCACCAAAGAAGGAGGGCGCGAGGCGGCACAAAGGGCGGTTGCGGGCGGCGCGCGCCTCATCTTGGGTCCTGTGTTTTCCGATGCGGTGATCGGGGCAGGGGAGGTGGCCAGGGCCGCCCAAGTGCCCCTCGTGTCATTCTCCAACAACCAGGCTGTTGCAAAGCCCGGTGTCTACATCGTGGGTTTTGACCCCGGCGCGCAACTTGAGCGCGTGCTGCGTTTTGCCGCCAAAAAGGGGCTCACCCGCGTTGCAACCTATGTCCCCAAGGACGCGAACGCCGATCTTGCGGACCGTATTGTGAAGGCGCTCGTCCAAGAGCGCGTCATCACCTCTACGGGGGTTGTGACCTATGAACCGCAAAATCCAGGTCTTGTGACCCGCAAGCCAGGGGTTGGGACCCAGGCGGTCCTCATCCCGGAGGGGGGACAAAACCTTGTGCGTATAGTGGAGGCCCTTTTGTACCACGACACCTCCTTTGATCAGTATAAGCTTCTTGGGTCCGGCCAATGGGACGGCCCCGCCGCCAAAGCTCGCCACGAGATCCGTGGCGGTTGGTTCGCCGCCCCCGTGCCAAGCGCGCGTGTTGACTTTGAAGCACGCTTTAAAAACACCTTTGGCTACGTGCCGCCGCGCTTGAGCACCCTGTCCTATGATGCGGTGAGTTTGGCGCGCGCCCTGGTGCTGCGCTTTAAGGCCCAAGCGTTTACGGCGCAACATCTTGAAACACCACAAGGTTTCTTAGGTATTGACGGGCCGGTACGTCTGCGTGCAAATGGTGTGAGTGAACGTGCCATGGCTGTTCTTGAGGTTGGCCCGTCAGGATTTGAGGTGATTGATCCAGCGCCTCGTTTGTTTGAAAAGGAATAAGGCAATGGCAAAGAAACTTGCGATTCTTACCAGTGGTGGGGATTGTGCGGGGCTCAATGCAGTCCTGCGCGCCGCTGTGATTCACGCCCACCACCTTGGGTGGGAGGTCATTGGCATTCGTCACGGGACCGGCGGTCTTCTCACAACACCTCTTGACTATATGGTCTTGACACCCCAGGACGTGGAAGGGCCTATTCTGCGTCAAGGTGGCACGTTTTTAGGCACAACCAACCACGGCAATCCCTTTGCCTATCCTATGCCCGACGGGACCAAGATAGACCGCACGGGTGAAATCATTGCCGCCTTTAGAAGTCTGGGCGTTGAGGGACTCATTGGCGTGGGCGGTGACGGCAGTCACAAGATTTTGCACCGCATTGCAACCCAGGGGGGCATCCCCTATGTTGCGATTCCTAAGACCATCGACAACGATGTGGGGGCCACGGAAAACGCCATTGGTTTTGCGACCGCCGTGGACGTGGCGACGGAAGCCCTTGACCGTCTTCAACCCACCGCCGCCAGCCATGACCGCGTCATGATTTTGGAGGTTATGGGGCGTGACGCGGGTCACATTGCCTTGACCTCCGGCATTGCAGGTGGCGCTGACATCATTTTGCTTCCCGAAATCCCCTACACCCTTGCAGGCGTGGCCCAAAAGATTAAGGACGTGAAGAAAAGTGGACGTAACTTCAGCCTTGTTGTGGTGGCGGAAGCCGTAAAAAAAGAGACAGGCGAGCACGCCTCTATCATTGATTCCACCACAGGACGCGAGCGCTATGGTGGTATTGGGCACTACTTGGCGGAGATGATTACCCAGCATACGGGGGCTGAAACCCGTTTTATGGTCTTGGGCCACGTTCAGCGCGGCGGTCAGCCCGGCGCCCAGGACCGTGTCCTGGCTACAGCCTTTGGGGTGCACGCCGTTGATTTGGTGGTGGCTGGCGTGTTTGACCGCATGGTTGTGTGGCGTAACCGCGCCGTTGTGGACGTTCCTGTCCTGGAGGCCATTGAGCACTACCGCTGTGTAGATCCATCGGACGCCCTTGTGCACACAGCGCGCGGTATGGGCATTTACTTAGGCAATGTTTGATAATTCTTGCAGATAAAAATTGAAGAGGAGCTTTTTCACTTCATTGTTGACTTCATGTCACATGCGTGTTTTAAAAACACGCTAAATGATATAAGGATTTTTTAAGTGAAACGCGCGGTTATACTTTTTTCTTTTATTTTATCTATATTGTCAAATGTTTCTGCGTCCTCCCAGGACATGCTCTCTCCAGAGGCCCAACTTGAGCGCTTAGGGCGTCTCAAGGCAGGGCGAGCGCCAACTGCTGCCTTTCCTGAGCTGATGGATCAGCTCACACAAAACGCGGGTGTCATTCGCGCACGCCTCAGTGAGAACCTCCACGCGCCCTTTGATGCCGCTCGTCAAGAAATTGAAGTGGCCTGTGGAAGGGACCTGACGCTCTATAAGTTCAATATGGCTCACTATGTGTGGGCCATGTTTCTCACGTCCTCTCAAAGACAAAGTCCCTTGTCCTCGTTGGATGTTGAGACATATCTGGGATACTTAAAAGATTGTGCAAGCGTGCCACCCCAAGACCCTTACGCGGCCGACACGCCTGTTCATATGATGGCATCGGCTGCAGGGTTTGGTCTTTACCCCTACACGGCAATGAATGAAACGGGCGTCTTCTCCCTTGATACCCTCAATGGATCCTTTGCGGCGCGTGCGCCCTTTTGTGGTTTGCCGTTGAGCGTATCTTCCTTTGATGGGGGCCAAGACGAGGACGCGCGCGCGTTTTTGGACCATGACTGGCGGCACGTCTATTTCAACCGTGGTACTATCCCTTTTGCGCCGTTTCTTCTGGCGCCAGCCTATGGTGCGTACGCACAGATGTATAAAAGCGTGCAAGCCGCGCCAGACCTAAAGCAAAGGGCCGCGGATCAGTTGGTTCTCTTTTTCATGATGCACGAAGGTAACAGCACGCTCTTGAATGACATGTGCAGCATCGAAAACGGCGTTGCCACCGTATTGCCGACGTTCCGCTTTGAAGCGTCCTGCGCGTTCACAAAAAGTGCGCTTGGCGGTTTTATTGAAAATGTTCAGGAACCCTTTGGGGAGCAGGCCATTGGTGTTCTGCAACTGGAGATTGCGCCAGCCTATCAAGATATGAGCGTTGTGGATGTGATGCGTCTATACCACCAAGATAAGTCAATGCCATTGGACTGGAAAAAGGTTGTGCGCCCCCTTGGTGTTGCCAAGACCCTGCGCGAGGATGGGAGAGATTTCACCGGTGAATTGGGCTTTGATTCCTATAACATTCTCTACGATCTTCAAGAGACGTGCCAAGACGCAGGTGTTGACTTCGTCATTTGGAACGGGGACGATTCATTTAACGCCCATGGTATGATGGAGACACTCAGCGAC
>JAIUNT010000010.1 GCA_020161545.1 Pseudomonadota bacterium | reverse complement strand
CGCGCGGCACGGCTCCCGGACACACACATGAGTGGTTTTGTGATATTCAGTTTCTTTAAGCACTTGCACGTTTCAATCTATCGTTGATAGCTTCTCCTATACCTGCACTTGGGATGGGCATGACGGCGATGGAAGCGGCGCCCGATGCGTCGAGGGCGCCCAGCATCTCAAAGAGGTTATGGGCCGC
This sequence comes from Pseudomonadota bacterium, assembly GCA_020161545.1. Lineage (GTDB taxonomy): Bacteria > Pseudomonadota > Alphaproteobacteria > Caedimonadales > UBA1908 > JACESU01. Next base: position 39,436 of record JAIUNT010000010.1, on the reverse strand, counting down.
TTCTTCAAGGTCGCTCGCCTCGCTTAAGTTGAGTGTGGGGGTGCCCACAAGGTGGGTGGGGCCAAAGGCCAGGAGCGCCTCACCTTCCTCAACGTGGGTTGCATTCAGGCGCACGCGGGCATTTTTGGGTGCGTAGTGGCGCAGCATTTGCCCGGGACTTAAAAGGCGCGCGGGGTCTTCAGGCAGACTTAAAAGAGGCACGCCCAAGACACCCTCAAGGGCTTGTCTTGTTACACCACCGGGACGCAAAAGGGTAGGGCCATCTTCAAAAAGGCCCACAACCGTTGACTCAAGGCCTTTGTCGCACACGCCGCCGTCCAAGATCAGGGAAAGCCCCTCATTCTGGCCAAAATAGTCCCTCACGTGCTGGGCACTGGTGGGGCTAATGCATTCCGAGGGGTTGGCGCTGGGGGCGGCAAGGGGAAAATCAACAAGGCGCAAAAGCTCTTGCATCATGGAGTGTGCCGGCACACGCAAGGCTACGTGGGGAAGGCCTGCGCTCACAAGGGAACAAAGGGCGGAGGTCTCACGCTTTTTCATGACCAGGGTCAAGGGCCCTGGCCAAAACACATCCGCAAGACGCGCGGCCATGGGATGGTGCTCCACGTGGGCAAAAGCACTCTCTGCGTCTTTAAAGTGGGAGATGAGGGGGTTAGAGGATGGACGTCCCTTAAGGGCAAAGATGGCCTCAACAGCGCGCGCGTCATAGGCGTTGGCAGCCAAACCATAAACCGTTTCCGTGGGGACCGCCACAAGGCGGCCGGCTTGCAGGGCCTTTGCCGCAATGGCAAGTGCGTCAGAAGAGGGTTTGGTCATAAGATCCTTGTGGGGAGCGAAAAGTCTGTCTACAATCCGTGGGATATTAAATGAGACGGCGCGCAATAATCAAGTTGAAAAGAGCGTGGGGTGTTTTCATGCATGAAGAAATAACTTTGACCTATTGATGGAGGACGAATGAAGAAATGGCTTATGATCATGGGATGTGTGGGTTTCATGGGTAGCTGCGAAGCGGCGATGATCACAACGCAAGTGCCGGAAAAAGGTCAGCCCCTCGTGGTTGTGGACGCCCAGAACAACACAAACCTCATGCCAAGCCAGTTTCGCACCAGTAGCGATAATTTTGTGCCTGCTATTGTGCGTAAGGAGCTCTCCAAAGAATGCAAGGTTCCCTCACGTAAGGGGCTTGAAAAATTAAATTTTTCAGCCAGTGCCCAGTTTAGTGAGTCCTCTCTGCGTAATCTTATCAACGTGATAGGCCAGGATTTGTGCATTGTTGACTTGCGCCTTGAGTCCCACGGATTTGGCGGTGGTCACGCTGTGTCGCTTTATGCGCCCCAAAACGCCATTAATCGAGGATTTTCCCCGCATGTTGCCTTGCAGCGCGAACAAGCATTCCTCGACGAGCTTGCGCAAGATGATCCGGCTTTCTTGCGCCTTATTATGGATAAAGATGATGGCCAAATTTGCGCCGGCGCCAAAGTCATGTCGCGCTTTTGTCCTGTGGAGTCTGAGGAGGCGCTCGTGGCACGCCACGGCGTAGGCTATGTACGTTTTGCAACCCAAGACCGTTGCCGGCCAAGCGATGAGGTTGTCGACGCTTTTGTGACCTTTGTGACGCAGGTGCCTGCGCGTACTAGGCTCCACTTTCACTGCCGGGCAGGAAAAGGGCGTACAACCCAGTTTTTGGCACTTTATGACATGCTCAAGAATGCAAAGGACGTATCCTTTGAGGATATTGTGAAGCGCCAACACCTCATTGGAGGATCGCCCCTCACAACCATTTCACAAGATGACACCCAGGCCTGGAAAAGGCATATGTCCCAAGAGCGCCTTGCGTTTTTGAAAACCTTTTATCTTTACGCAAAGGATCCGGGTGGGTATGGGATCACGACTTGGTCCCAGTGGCACAGAAAAAACGCACCCGCAGAAAAATCATAAAAATTTAGATTTTTTTGATGATTGTGGGCTGCGCTTGGCTTCAAATGGTTCTATAATGGTCTCCAAGGAGGCTGCTCGACAGAAAGAATGAAAGGCAAAAACCCATGAAGTATTCACTGACCCTTCTCATGGGGCTACTCGCAGGTGTGGGGGAGCTGCGCGCAGACGTGCCTCGCCCCTGGCAAATGCACTTCCAAGAAGCGGTAACGCCTGTGATGGAAGAAATTGTGCGCTTTCACGACATTCTTTTGGTCCTCATTGTGCTCATTGGGCTTTTTGTTTTTGCCCTTTTGGGATACACCCTTGTACGGTTTCGGGCCGAGCGCAATCCTGTTCCCACCAAAACGTCCCACAATACGCCCCTGGAAATCGTTTGGACCGCAATTCCGGTATTGATCCTTCTGGCTATTTGCTGGCCGTCCATGCACCTTTTGTATTTTATGGACCGCGCTGTGCATCCAGATATGACCTTGAAAATTAACGGGCGCCAGTGGTACTGGCACTACGCCTATGAAGGACATGATCTGGAATTCGATAGCGTGATGATTCCAGAAAAAGATTTGCAGCCTGGTCAGCACCGTCTTTTGGAAGTTGATCACCCCGTTGTTATTCCGGTGGACACAACTGTGCGTCTCCTGTTCACAGCCGATGACGTCTTGCACTCCTGGGCTGTGCCAGCCTTCGGTGTGAAGCAGGACACGGTGCCTGGACGCATAGCTGAGAGCTGGGTGCGCGTGACAAAGGAAGGCACCTATTACGGTCAGTGCTCTGAACTATGTGGCACGGGGCATGCCTTTATGCCCATAAAGGTACAAGTTGTATCCAAAGAAGCCTATGCAACTTGGCTCAAAGAGGCCAAACAAAAACTTGCGTCCACCGAGGGAACGCCGGACGCTTCTGTAATTCTTGCAGCCCTTCCATCTAACCTTCAACGAGGATAACCCATGACAAGCGCAACCCTTGCAGACCACGGACATGACCACGCCCATGATCACCTGACCACAGGCTGGCGTCGGTGGGTTTTGTCCACAAACCATAAAGATATTGGCACCATGTATATTATTTTTGCCATTATCGCTGCTTTTGTGGGAGGGGGGCTGTCCATGGTGATGCGTGCCCACCTTATGTCGCCGGGTGGGGGAATTTTGTCCGATCATCACCAGCTCTACAACGTGATCATCACGGGTCATGGTCTCATCATGGTTTTCTTTGTAGTGATGCCAGCACTCATTGGCGGCTTTGGAAACTGGTTTGTGCCCCTCATGATTGGGGCGCCGGATATGGCTTTTCCAAGACTTAATAACATCAGTTTTTGGTTGATGATTCCGGCCATTATCCTGGCAAGTCTTGCCCTTGTGGTTGGCGGTGGGGCAGGCACGGGTTGGACCGTCTACCCACCTTTGTCTGGCCTGGCTGGTCACCCCAATGCCAGCGTGGACTTTGCCATTCTCGCGCTACACGTGGCGGGTGTGTCCTCCATTTTGGGCGCCATTAATTTTATTGTGACTATCTTTAACATGCGTGCGCCGGGCATGACCCTCTTCAAGATGCCCCTCTTCATTTGGACCATGCTTGTGACGGCGTTCTTGCTTGTCTTGACCCTGCCGGTTTTGGCCGGTGCCATTACCATGCTGCTCACGGACCGTAACTTCGGCACGACTTTCTTTGATCCTGCAGGTGGGGGCGATCCCGTTCTTTTCCAGCACCTCTTTTGGTTCTTTGGTCACCCTGAGGTGTATATTATGGTTCTTCCTGCCTTTGGGATCGTAAGCCAGGTTTTGTCCACCTTCTCACGCAAGCCAATTTTTGGATACCTTGGGATGGTTTTTGCCATTATCGGCATTGGATTTGTGGGCCTTGTTGTGTGGGCGCACCATATGTTTACCGTGGGGCTTGATGTGGATGCGCGCGCCTACTTCACCTTGGCCACCATGGTGATCGCGGTCCCAACGGGTATTAAGGTTTTTAGCTGGATTGCCACCATGTGGGGCGGGTCTCTCACGTTCCGTGTGCCCATGCTTTACGCCGTTGGCTTCTTGTTTGTGTTCACCCTTGGGGGACTCACTGGCATTGTGCTTGCCAATGGCGGCATCGACATTGCCATGCACGACACCTATTACGTCGTGGGGCACTTCCACTATACCCTGTCCTTGGGTGCACTTTTTGGGATGTTTGCGGGCTTTTACTATTGGTTCCCCAAAATGTCCGGGCGTATGTACAGCGAGCATCTTGGAAAGATTCATTTCTGGATGATGTTTGTGGGCGTGAACCTGACCTTCTTCCCCATGCACTTTCTGGGTCTTGCGGGCATGCCACGCCGGTATGTGGATTATCCTGACGCCTTTGCGGGCTGGAACCATGTGGCCAGCATGGGTGCGTTCTTGTCAGGCTTTGCCAGTCTCTTGTTTGTATACCTGATCTATGACGCTTTCCGTCGTAAGGAGCAGGCACCAGACAATCCTTGGGGTGAGGGCGCGGATACGCTCGAGTGGACCATTTCATCGCCGCCACCCTTCCACACCTTTGAGGAGCAGCCTAGGATCGCTTAATGAGCCTGCCTATGACACCAGCCTATGCCAGTGAGGCGTCCTTTTCCCAGGACTCCTCCCTTGCAACACCGCGTGATTTCTGGCTTCTCATGAAGCCAGGTGTTCTGTCACTTGTTGTCTTTACGGCTTTTGTGGGGGCAATTCTTGCACCCAGCACCATCCATCCCTTCGTTTTGCTTGTGGCAATTTTGTCCATTACCCTGGGTGCAGGTGGGGCTGCCGCCTTCAACATGTGGTATGACCGGGACATTGACCTTGTCATGAAGCGCACCCGAAGCCGCCCCATCCCAGCAGGACGTGTGGCGCCCCACGACGCCCTGACCTTTGCGTCTCTCTTAAGTGTGACGTCCGTGACCCTCATGGGCCTTGCCACCAACATGCTGGCCGCGGGCCTGCTTGCTCTGTCTATTGTTTACTATACCTTTTTCTACACGGCATTTTTGAAAAGACGCACACCCCAAAACATTGTCATTGGCGGTGGGGCAGGGGCTTTTCCACCCCTGATTGGTTGGGTGGCGGTGACGGGCGAGATCGCTCTTTTGCCACTTGTGCTCGTGTGGCTTATTTTCATCTGGACACCGTCCCACTTTTGGGCGCTGGCTCTCTACCGGTCCAGCGATTACGCGAACGCCCGTGTGCCCATGCTGCCCGTGACCCACGGCGAGCTCAGCACAAAGCGCCACATTATTGTTTACAGTATACTCCTCGTTGCAAGCGCCTTCATTCCTGTTTATCTGGGGGACTTTGGAGTGATTTACGCGCTCAGCGCAGTGCTTCTTGGGGCTGCTTATTTACTCCTTGCCACGAAAGTGTGGTGGATTGGGGGAGAGAAGCCTGCCATACGCCTTTTTCTTTTCTCCATTGCCTATTTATTTCTTTTGTTCTTAAGTATGGTGATTGACCATGTTGGAGCACGCTTCCTATGAATAAAGAGCAAAAAGACCAGGCGCAGCGCAGCCGCAATACTGCCCTTGGCCTGGTTCTTGCGGGTCTCGTGATCCTCTTTTACGGCCTGGCCATTGTGCGTGTGGGGGGATGAAGACCACACACGGCGCGCGGCGCATGACCACAACCCTTGTGCTCATTCTCCTTTTTGCCATGACGGTCCTTGCCTTTGCCTCCGTTCCCCTCTACCGCATTTTCTGTCAGAAAACGGGCTATGGTGGGACACCCAAAATCGTTGCCCAGGGAGCGACCCATATTGTGGAAGGGCGGCCCTTTAAGGTGCGTTTTGCGGCCAACACCCACCGGGACCTGCCGTGGAAATTTAAGCCGCTCCAGCTTGAGATGGAGGTGCTTCCAGGCCAAAATGGTCTTGCCTTTTATCAGGTGACCAACCGGTCCCAGAAATCCTTTGTGGGTATTGCCACCTATAACGTGACGCCGGAAAAAGCGGGGAAGTATTTCAACAAAATCGACTGTTTTTGCTTTGAAGAGCAAACACTGCCCGCAGGTCAAGTCATTGACATGCCCGTACAGTTCTTCATTGATCCCGCCATTGCAAAGGATCCCAAGCTTAAAGACGTGCACACCATCACCCTTTCATACACATTTTTCCACGCAAAAGACCCGAATATCCCGGCGATTTTAGGTCTGCCCACACTCAGGCGACCCCATTAATCTTGCAAAATGGCCCGCAACTAGCGTAAATAGTGAAAAAGAACTTACATCCAAATAACGAAAGATCTGTCCCATGTCGCAAAATCACCCCATTGTTGTGGCCGCCCTTTATCAGTTTGTGTCTCTGCCGGATTTCGCGTCCCTGCGCGACCCACTCACAGCACTGATGCGTGAAAATGGTGTGAAGGGAACGCTTCTTATTGCCGCCGAAGGCATCAACGGCACTGTCGCGGGAAGCCGTGAAGGTATCGACGCGCTGAAAGACTTTCTCGCCAAAGACGGACGTTTTCGTGATTTAGAGTACAAAGAGTCATTCGCAGATGAGCAGCCGTTCCTGCGTACAAAAGTACGCCTGAAGGAAGAAATTGTGACCCTGGGCGTTGAGGGCATTGACCCCACTAAGCGCGTTGGAACCTATGTCAGTGCACGTGACTGGAACGCGCTTATGAGTGATCCTGAGGTCACCCTCATTGACGTGCGTAACGACTATGAGGTGGAGATCGGCACCTTTAAAGGCGCCCTTAATCCCAATACCGAAACATTCCGGGCCTTTCCTGATTATGTGAAGGAAAATCTGAACCCCAAAACCCAAAAGAAAATCGCCATGGTATGCACGGGCGGTATCCGGTGTGAGAAGGCGTCGGCCTACATGCTTGAACAAGGGTTTGAAGAGGTCTATCACCTTAAAGGCGGGATCCTGCGCTACCTTGAGGAGGTGGCACCCGAAGAGAGCGCCTGGGAAGGGGACTGCTTTGTGTTTGATAACCGTGTCAGTGTGGGCCACGGCCTTGCTCTTGGCCAGTACACACTGTGCCACGGATGCCGCCATCCCCTGAGTCCCGACGATCGTCAGGACCCAGCGTTTGTGGACGGCATCAGCTGTAAATACTGTGACTCTAAAGAGGGGATGAACCGAGCGCGGGCGAGTGAGAGGCAGAAGCAGATGACGCTAGCGAAGTCGCGTGGGGTTCGCCACCTGGGGCGCTAGAAGCTTGGAACGGGCTTTGTCCGTACATCTCAGGATTTTTCCCTGAGAGGGAGCGTAGGCGCCCTTGTTTGACATCATCTTGCAGTTTAGTAATGGCATCGGGGCGGAAGGTATCACCGTTTGTTTCATGTTTGTATATAACGAAGCGCGGCTGGGAAGTGCTCTTATACTCTGGGGATGTGGATGAGGGCCGCTCATCAAGGCGCACAGGACTCATGATTTGAGATGGGTGTGGACTTGAGTGCCTTCCAAAAGAGGCACCCAGGAGCGCCCCGGGTGATACGGAAAATGGCTCCAAAGACTTGCCCAGAGATATCCCAAGCCCTTCCTCAAGGGACGCTCCCAACCCATCCACCGTGGGCAAAGAAGTTGCGTATGGCTTAATTCTAAAGCCGTAGATAGCTCGCGGACTAGTATCCTCATCTTGACCGCTGTCATCTTCCTCAACATCCGATAAGGCGCTATCTTCCTGGCGAGGGGAGAGGCGCTCTGTGACCCTGTCCAAAAGGGCTTGGGCATCGTTGTGATCAGTGCCAATGCGGGCCACCAGCGGTGAGGGCGCAGGGGTGCCAAATTCTTCATCAAGGGCATCTAAGATGCCAAACATATCTTGGTCACTGTCACTGGCTTTTGCTGCCTCAAAGACAAAAATAAAGCTACACGCAACAAGGGAGAAAGATATCCGATTCATGTCATTTCCTTTCCATGGTTATTTGGGCCAGCGGTTGTGGACCCAGATCCACTGCGCGGGCCGCTCACGTATCCAAGATTCAAGAAGATCATTGACCTGCTTCATAATGGCAAAGGCAGGGTCCTTTTCTTGTCTCATGGTTTCCAGCGATAATGGGGGATAATAGGTTACTCGGCAGTTAACACCGGAAATTCTTTCCACACGCACCGGCACAACCGGACAGTCAAATTTTAAGGCGAGGTTTGCCATTGCTTGAGGCGTCATGGCCTCACGCCCAAAAAAGGGGACAGGGATGCCCTCGCGCAGCTTTTGATCCACCAGCATGGACAAGTGCCCCCCGTCTTTCATGACGCGCAGCATTTTACGAGCGCCGTGTGCCCCTTTTGTCACCGTATCTTGAGCAATTTTGGCGTGGACTGCGTCAATCATACGGGCGATATAGGGATTGTTGAGGGTGCGGTAAAGCTGTGTGACGGGCAGACCTTTTTGCACCGCCGGGAGAGTCGCATATTCCCAATTGGCCAGATGCCCTAAAAAGAGAATACCGGGTTTGCCATCTTTTATCAGAGCCTCAAGGACCTCTTGTCCACAAATCTCAACGGGGCTTTTGTTGTCCCACATATCCATGTTGCGCAGAGCCGGGTACTCCCCAATGGTGCGCCCTAAATTCTCCCACATGCCCTTGACTGTTTCTTCGATGGTTGCCTCGTCCCAGTCAGGAAAGGCGGCCATGAGGTTACGCCTGGCGGTGCGTGAGACGCCAAGCAGCGGCCCTATGGTGCGGGCAAGCGTTCCCCCCACCTTGGAGGCGGCGCGAAAGGGCAGGATCCAAAAAAGACCCACAACAAAAGCTGCCCCCAGAAACTGTAAGGGATAAAGAACCGTGTGCTTAAAAAAACGAGACATTAAGTGGTGATGCCCTTTTTGTGAAAGAGATCCTCAAAGAACGCTTTATCAAGCCCCACGGAAATGTCGATGGTATGCACATGCTCGCGGTACTCGTGGGGAATGCGCACGAGGTCTTTACGTGTGGTGACAAGGGCCGCATTTTCACGCTTGGCACGTTTGAGGAGATTGTCCATATCCGCCTTTGTATATGGATAGTGGTCCGCAAAGGAGATGCACTCCTCCACATGGATGCCTTCCAGATCAAGCATTTGATAGAATTTTCCGGGTCTTGCCAGGCCCGCAAAGGCAACGACATTCTGACCCTGGAGAGCCATGAGGTCTTTTGCGTTGGGTAAAACGCGGGCCATGGTCACAGGAAGACGATCCCGGAAGCGGTCCATCAAAGACGGATTGTTGCGCCCTACAAAAACAAGGGCGTCTGCGCGCTCCAGGCCTTGCTCAAGTGGCTCACGCAGGGGGCCTGCTGGAAAGATATGCTCATTGCCAAAGGCGGAGAAGGCGTCTACCACAACAAGGTTCAGGTCCTTGTGAAGGCTTGGGTTTTGAAAGCCGTCATCAAGAAGGAGGTATTTTGCCCCAGCCTGGGTCGCCAGGCGCGCAATGGCGTTGCGGTCAGACCCTACCCAGGTGGGGGCAAACTGTGACAAAAGAAGGGGTTCATCCCCCACGTCTTGGTATGAATGGAGCAAAGGATCCACAAGGACGGACATCTTTTTTGTGCGTCCATAGCCACGGCTTAAGATGTGGGCGCCGGGAAGGACAGAGCACAGGCCCTGGGTCAAGGGGGTTTTACCAGCGCCGCCCATGACCATGTTGCCGATACAGATAACTGGTACGTCTGCCTTATAGGTGCTGGGGGCCATAATGCGTTTGGTGGCTATTTGTGCGTACTTACTGGCAATGGGTGACAAAAGGGAGACTTGCCAACCTGGGTCGTTGTACCAAAATGCGGGGGGTTTTAGCATGTCAGCGCCTCCGTGAAAGGTGTCAAACGTTGCCAGAGCTCATTTATTTTGGCGCCCTGAGCAGCCGCTACGGTTTTCGCGCGGGCGGCCAGGGACAGACAGCGTTCTTTATTGCCAAGAAAATCAGATAGATTCATCACTAGATCGTCCAAAGACGCGACCTCAACAAATGCATTCCCTTGTCTAAAATGATACATGATTTCTTCTTGCTTGAACATATGGGGCCCAACGAGGACCGCGCAGTCAAGATTGGCAGGCTCAATGAGGTTGTGTCCCCCGATGGGCGTGATGGAGCCGCCCAAAAGCACAAGGGGGCTCATGTGGAAAAAAAGACCCAGCTCACCCATGGTATCCACAAGATAAAAGTCTGTGGCGCCAGTGATGGGCGCGTTCTTTGAGCGCACACAGACCTCTCCCGACTGGGAAAGGCGCGGCCCCAGCGCACGCGCCCTTTCGGGGTGCCTGGGGATGATGATGGTGAGAAGGTCAGGAAACTGTTCTTTAAGGCGCAAGTGGGCTTTGCATGCAAGGTCTTCCTCACCCTCGTGGGTGCTGGCGGCAACCCAAAAGGGCCGCGGGCCAATTTGTGCCTGAAGACTTAAGAGAGTTTCTTGATCCCAGGAAAGGGGGGGCGCCGCAAACTTAATATTTCCACCTACTTGAACATGGCGCGCGCCTGCCGCCAAGAAGGCCGCTTCTTGCTCAGGCGTTTGCGTCAAAATAAGATCAAAGCAGTTTAAGAGGCGCTTGAAGGTGCCAGGAAAAAGCCCCCAACGCTGCACAGATTTTTCGGACATGCGCGCATTCATAAGAATGAGAGGCGTGCCGCGCCTGTGCGTCTCTTGGAGCATGTTGGGCCACAGCTCCGACTCCATCCAAAGGGCAAGGTCGGGGCGCCAGTGATTTAAAAACGCCTCCACCCATTGGGGCGCGTCCACGGGCAGGTATTGATGGATCATATCCTTGCCCATGCGCTTGGCCAGAAGATCAGCGGAGGTTTTTGTTCCGGAGGTCAAGAGATATGTCGCATGTGGGAGCTGCTTTTTAAGGTGCTCTACAACGGTGAGTGCCGCAACGCTTTCCCCCACGCTGGCACCATGCAGCCACACAAGGGTACCCTCTGGACGCTTTTGTGTGGCTGCGCCAAAGCGCTCCCCCACGCGCCGTGCATCTTCTTTGCCGCGCGCCACGCGTTTGCCCAGATAAGAGGGCGCAACGCGAGGCGCAAGCCCCCTCATCAAAGCACGGTAAAGATCTAACACAGTAATGTTCTACTTTTCTCTTTCATACAAGAGGACAAAGTAGCGCTGCAAGTCTACCTGGTCAAGGAAACTTTATTGGGATCTCCGCAGGACTTTGAGCATCCGCCACAGCTGGATCCAGCACAGCCTGCTAAAATGACAAGTGCCAAGAGGGGAAGAAGAGTCTTTTTCATGGTCGTTCCTTTCATTATGTGACGATGTCTACGCCACATAAAGTATCTCCCAATTGGGTCAGGTGTGTCAAACGCTCTTGAATGAGGGGGCCAAGGCGGCGCCCGCCATCCTCTTCCACCCAGTCCTGGGGTGTGATGGGCTCTCCCCACAAAAGGACTCCTTTTGAAAAAGGAAGGGCTAAAATGAACCGGTCCCAGGAAGATAGGACACGCCTGCGTGACACACCGAAGCTGACAGGCAAAATATCAAGGCCCGACAAGCGCGCCAAGGACACGATCCCCTCGCTCACTTCAAAGCGTGGCCCTCTGGGGCCGTCGGGGGTGATGCCAACGGCGTCTCCGTTTTTGAGCGCTTTAAGCATTTGACGCAGGGCCTGGGCCCCCCCCTTAGAGCTTGAACCCGCAATGGTTTTAAGGCCGTAGTGCCCGATGGTTTGTGCAATGATCTGTCCATCGGAGTGGGCGGAAATGAGCATATGAATGTTCATGGCACCCGTCCATGTAAAGCATGCCATAAGCAGACGATTGTGCCAAAAACAAAGGATGAAGGGTTTGCCTTCTCGCCAATAGGCTTCCGGGTATTCCCAGCCTATTTTTTGCCACCGGGACGTTTTATAGACAAACCCCATGTACTTTGCAACGCACCAGGCCCCAAAGCGGATGGTGCCGGGCCTTTTGATAAACCCCTTAAGAAACGCTTTCATGGAGCTCGTCTTCTTGGACTGGCGCCGTATGGGGCGTGAGCTGGGCTGCGCACAGATGTTTGTAAAGGGGCGAGCGCTCAAGGAGGACCTCGTGGGTGCCAAAGTCCTCAATGCGTCCCTCATTCATGACAAAAATCACATGGGCGTCACGCACCGTGGCCAGGCGGTGGGCGACCACAAAGGTGGTGCGCTCATGCATGAGGGCGTCGAGCGCCTCTTGGACGATTTTCTCCGAGTGGGAGTCCAGGGCAGACGTGGGCTCATCCAGCAGCAAGACGGGCGCGTTCTTGAGCATGGCGCGGGCAATGGACAGACGCTGACGCTGGCCGCCCGAAAGCTTCACGCCCTGCTCGCCAACCAAGGTCTCATATCCTTGGGGAAGGGCCAGGATAAAATCATGGGCGGCGGCGGATTTGGCGGCGGCCTCAACGGCGTCGCGTGAGGCGTTTGGCGAGCCGTAAGCAATATTGGCCGCAACCGTATCATCAAATAGCGTCACGTCCTGGCTAACGAGGGCAATGTGCTGGCGCAGATTTTCAAGGGAGAGATCCCGCACATCCACCTCGTCCAAAAGCACCCGTCCGTGGGTGACGTCATAAAAGCGGGGAATGAGGTTGAGAAGGGTGGATTTACCCGCGCCACTTGCCCCCACAAAGGCAATCTTTTGACCGGGACGCGCGTCAAAGGAAATGTGAGACAGGGTGTTTTCGCGGCTGGGGTAAGAAAAGCTGACATCATCAAAGCGCACATGGCCCTTCACATGGGTGAGAGTCGTGGGCACGTCAGGTGAAGTGATGTCGGGCGCGTAGTCAAGGACCGCAAAGACGCGGCTGGCCGCGCCCAGTTGCTCTTGGAGGTTTGCGTTCAAGGACGCAATGCGCTTGAGGGGCTCATACACCATGAGAAGGGCGGCGATGAAGGAAAAGAAAGCGCCCGGCGTTTGGGTCCCGTCAATGACTTGTTTGCCGCCATAGAAAATCACGACCGCTGTGGCAAGGCCCCCAAGGAATTCCATAAGAGGATGGGTGGCTGAGCGCGTGCGAGAGGTTTTATAGGTCTTGCGGAAGATGGCTTCAACAACGCTTTGGACGCGGCTTGTTTCATAGGTCTCCATGCAGTAGGCCTTAATAAGGCGAATGCCTTGGAAGACTTGTGTCAGGAAAATAACCAGGCTAGCGGTTTCCTCCTGGATGTTGGTGGAGGCCTTGCGGATGCGCTTACCGATGCGTGCCACCGGCAAAATGGCCACGGGCAAAACCACAAAGGCAACGAGCGCCAGTTGCCAATCCTGGTAAAACATGAGAGCCACAAAGAATAAAAAGGCCATGGTGTCTTTGAAGACGCTGGAAAGCGTACCCGTCACAGCGTAACGCAGCTTATCCACGTCGTTGGTAAAGCGCGACACAAGCTCGCCAGAGGCCACCTCGTGGAAGAAAGCAAGATCTGCGCGAATGAGCACATGGAACATGTCACGCTGGAGATTGGAGACGATGCGCTGGCCCACAAAGTCAAGGGTGACGGCCGTGACATAATGGGCCATGCCTTTTAAGAAGAAGGCGCCCACAATGAAGGCCGTGACGGGCAAAAGCATGCTGGGGTCGCGGGCAATAAAAATATCGTTGACGACGTTTTCAATGAGCTTGGCGGGGGCAACGGAGGCCACAGACAACACCAGCATAGCCACAAGTGACAGGATCAGCACACGAAGATGTGGCCGAGCATACACATTCACAATGCGCTTAATATGGCGCTTCGTGCCCGTGTCGGAGGTTAAAAAAGGCTGCTTCAAGGGTTTTTGATCACACGGTTAAAAGACATACTTCTAGGTCTACACCACCCGCACCAAAAATGCAAAGCGTGGGATGAAGGGGGCTTACTTGTTCAGGGCTTCTTTTAAAAAAGCGTCTGCAACACAGCGCACGTCTTGTGATCGTGTTGGGACAAGTTTGCCCTCGTATACGCGTGTGAGGGCAGTGCCTAGGTCTAGCGCGCTGCGAAGTGGCTGGGGGGCGTTTTCGCGTGGCGCGCGCGCATGGGCAATTTGATGGAGAGTGAGTCCTTGAAAAACACACACGAGGCGACGTGCCCATTGAAGGTGTACCATGTCATCTTCTGTGATGCGGCGGCCATGGTAGGCGCTCAAGAGCAATGTTTGCTCTTGGTGTGTCATCATATAAAAGAGGCTCACGGCCGCAAGGTCAATATAAGGATCATCAAGACCTGCATTCTCAAAATCGATAAACTTCACGCCGTTTTGTGTGACAAAAATATTGTTGGGGTTTAGGTCTCTGTGCGTTGCTGTTTTGAGCGTATCCTTGAAAGAACGCTGTGTTTCAAGGATCGCGTGGATGTGGCGCTTTTGCGCCGAGGAAAGCGGACGAGGTGTTGTTTTGACAAGGACTTTTGTTTGCTCTTGAAGAGGCATATGCGCGCAAAATGCCGGACCGCTGTGCATTGTTTTGAGGGCGTGGGCCAAGGCCTGCAGACGCAAGGTGGCGGATATGTGATGGTCACATGCCTCAAGTGCTTCCATAAGAATTACCCCCGTGTGCGCGTCGTAGGCATAGAGCTTTGGCCCGTAACCGCTGCGTGATGCTGTCACTTGGGCATTGATCTCGCGCACACGGTCCGTCATGTTACGATTTGTGATTTGCCGCCAGACATAGGTTGTTTTCCCCTTTATCACTTTGAAAATTTGTGCGCCGGAAAGCCCTCCTTTAAGCACGCTTTTCTTTGCCCAGGGACCATACAGGATGTGATCAGGATCATAAACGATGGGCGATATACTGCAGCTGAGCGAACTGTCGGCGTTCTTTGTCGTGCCACACCCTGCCAGGAAAGAACACATCACAAGCAGAAAAATGTTGTTCATGGACTTAAGCTTCGGAAGGAGAAAGATGGCATATATTTGTCATGTGTAACCTCTACACCACATCTATCGTAAATGCAAATCTTAGAATGGAGACAAGTGCATATGCGCACTTGTAGACCGCGTCATTTCGCGCTAACAGATTCATCAGACAGATAAACAAGTGGAGGAAAAAGGATATGCTTACAAGTAAATGTTTGTGGAAAGGATCGCTCGGGGCGCTTGTGCTTCTTGGTGGGCTTCAAGTTTCATGGGGAAGTGCCCAGGATCCCTTTGCGGGAACGGTCCCTGGTGCCATTGGGGGTATTCCTGTTCGCGTTGCGCCCCCGCTGATTGAATTTTGTGAGGATCCGGATTCGGACCGCATTTGCAGGTCCGTTGCCCGGGATATGCTCCCGGGGGTATCCACGCCCGTGATGCCTGTCGTGTTTGGCGCCGAGGATTTTCTGGCTTTCATTCAAAACATGCAAGCCATGTCCATGGCACCTCAGGATACCACACCAGAGAGGATCAAGGGGAATGCACGCCAATTTTTCAAGACGGCGACAGAAACGCCTGGAGATTTTTTGAGTTATTTGCACAGTATTGTGTGCTGGGAAGCCGTGATGGGGGATGATCCTGCCTGGACAACCCAGGACGATCTTGATTATGCCCACGCAGCTTTTAGTATGGCACACATGTTAAAAGGGGGGGCGGGCACAATTGGTGTGTCTTCTTTATTTGGTGCGGGTGAGCAAAGTCAAGCAATATATGACCGCGTCTTGGGTCGCAGCCTTGGCGCGGCACGTAGGCATGCCACAAAGTTTTTAAGAGCCCCAACTTCCCCACTTCACTGCGCTAACCGTCACCACTGCGCGCAGATTTTATCAAGCACCCACACCATAGAGACAGATGAGGATAGCGCTGCGCGCCTGAGGGCCTGCATTGACCTTCTCGCCCCCGTTCTTGAAGGGGAAACCATCATGATAGCGTCCCCCCTTGTCATGAGTCAGCTGCACCTGCAGCATTTTTTGACCATGTCCCAAGAGAGCGACGTTGAGCAAGCTCTTCACTATCTGGAGCGTTTCTTGAAGTTTGATACAAGGTTTTTCCCCTTTCAAGGCATGTTCGCTGAGTATACGCAGTATTTAAATATGGTTATGAGGCGAAATCATACGTACAAACAGCGTTTTGAGACCGCAGCAGCTGAGCTTAATGCACGCCGCGCGCGTGGATGACCTTGGGGATTTCAAAGGGGACTATGCAAGGGCTCACCTTCCCCGCAACGCACAGGTATCCTTCCTCAAGGAAAGTGCCAGGGCTCATCACATGGCAGCCGGGTGCGCCCACAGCGCGCCTGCGGCCGGTCTGGCTGCCCACCGAGCGTCCCAAGATTTGTCCAAGGCCCTTCGTTTGGGTTTGGTGGAAGAAAACCAGGAAGAGGGCTTTCTCTTTGCAAATATCTTAGAGAAACCCATTCTTTTGCAAGCAAGAGAGATCGCATCCGAGCCGAACAGGACAAAGAAGCGCACCTTGGCTCACCAAGGGCGCGCCCATTTGGAGCGCTACGAAAACTTTGTATCAAACGTGACCAGAAGACCTACGCCCGCCGAATCCATTGAGGCGGTGCATGCTAAATTCTTAATATGGGCACTCATGGGTGTGAGTGATGGGAGCATCACTCAGCACCATGTTGACGCCAGCGCCGAGGCGATTCGTCTTTGGGATATGATCAAGAACAAAAGAAGCTCTTCCCAAGATGATGATGCTTTGCTGGCAAACAGCTACAACGTGCGAGGGAGATGGGTGCAGGCAGGTAAGGGTGTGCGAGACAAATTAATGGCGGCAGAGCTCGTTTACGGCGCTCATGAGAATGGGGATGTCACGGATCTTAAAGCAAAGACACTTTTTCGCATTTACGCGGATGCAAGCGAAGTAGCCAGGGACCACTCTGATGCCGTGAGGTATTTAAGAATGGCCCTTCCCCACTTGGCGACAGCCCTCTCGCAGGGAGGTGTACGTATTTTTACGAGAGAACTTTTGCCCATTCCCGGCTATCTGGCTAAGGTCTGGCCAAAATTGATAAAAGAAGATCAAGGACGGCGCCACGATTTTGACGGAAAAAGGGCACAACTTAAGTTCGCCCATAAATGCATGCCCTTGGTGGAGTCAGTAAAGACCCACGTGACTTTTGCGGAAGGGAATACGGATAAGCATGTGATAGACGAGATCTTTTCTTTGAAAGAGGAGGCGGCTGCTTACCGTGCTCACGGGGGTGGGCCTTTTGGGTCATATCCCTCCACACACGCCCCAACATATACGCCACATACCTCTGTAAGTTCTATGGGCCAATCTTCTGGGGTTGTTGGGTTGTCTCAGGCGGATCTCCAAGCAAGGAGACAGCAGCTGAGAGAGCTGATGTTGCGCGGGAGCAGCTCTTCACATTGTCCGCCACCCTCCTCAGGTGGGAGTCAGAACTAAGATATGCAGCAGGGGGCTTGACACGGCCCCCTGACTTGCGCGCGCCCCTTGCCAGGGGCAGAGGCTTAAAATAAGACATTTCACCTGCGATATCCCATTGATTGTGAAGGGGGGTAGGGGGTATGATCGCAGCATCAAATGATTCAAAAAAATGATTATGACAGGCGCACTGGCTGAATTTTTTCATCTTGTGAGGGCTCCGTTTGAAGCGGGCACTCCTTTTCTCATGCACCACCCGGCAGGGGTGGGTCTGATCCTTGTGGCACTTGTTGCTGCATTGTGTATAGGCGCGCTGATGTGGCGCTTCTCCCAGCGTCATGCACGCAACCGTGCACGAGCTTGGCAAGACGCATGCACCCACCTTCCACAAGGATACGTTCAGTGGCGTGAGGGCCAGGATCACTTTTCCCAAGCGGTTCTTGACGCGCTCATGCTGGCAACGCCCGTGAAGACTTTTTCTGATTTACAGGAGCTTGTGCATGCCGAAGACGCGGCGCAGTTTCAGGGGATGGTGACTCAGTGTACGTGCGGCCCCCAAAAGGCATGGGTGCGCTTTTTAACCCGCCACGGATATCACTATTTTGACGTGAGCGCCGCGTGCATGCCCCACGCAAAGGGCGCCCAGATGCGCTTGTATCTTGTGGACCAAGACGCCATTAAGCGCCCCCTTGTGGCACTGGAGGAAAAAGCCGCCAATTGTGAAAGCCAAAGCAAGCTCATGACCCAAATTCTGGAAAGCTTGCCCCTACCTTTGTGGGTTTTTGAGAAAGAGTCCCATAACATTGCCTACTGCAACCAAGCTTACTGCGACACCTTAGAGATGCCAAAGCAGCAGATTTTGGAGTCCTCTACACACCTTGTGAACCAAGATGGTGGCGATGACTTTTGGAAGAAGTCGTCGGGGATGCATTACCTTAACGTGCGGGGTCAACGGCGTTGTTATGAACTCAAGCGCGTCCCATTAGAGGCTGATAAATCCTTCCTGGCCTTTGCCTTTGACCGCAGCGCCGAAGACTCTTTAGAGCGAAAGCTCAAGCGGCATCTGTCCCTTTACCGGGAAGTGCTGGAAACACTCTCGGCGGGTGTGACCGTTTATGGGCCCGACCGTAAGCTGCGCTTTTTCAACCACGCGTACGCGCGCATGTTTGGCATGGACGAGAGTTGGCTCTCGGGCGAGCCCTCCATTGGTGAGGTCCTTGATGATCTGAACCGCCGCCGGCTTCTGGTTGAGCATACGGACTACCCAGCCTTTAAGCGCCGTGAGATGGGCATTATCTCTGGTCTTTTGTCTCCCATGCAGGAGCTGTGTTACCTGCCCGATGGGCGTACCATTCGCAAGATCACGGCGCCCCATCCGTCGGGTGGTATCTTCTATATTTTTGAAGATGTGAGCTCATCCCTGGAGCTTGAGCGACGCTTTAATATTCAGATCGATGTCCAGCGCTCGACGCTGGATAATCTCTACGAGGGCATCGCCGTCTTTGGGGGTGATTTACGCCTGCGCTTTACAAATCCTTCTTTCCGAAAGCTCTGGCACTGGACGCCAGATGGTGACGCCGACCGCCGTCATATCCGAGACCTTGTGGAGCATGTGAAAGAGCATCTCGCCTATGAAGGCACGTGGGATCTTTATAAGGACAAACTCATCGCAAGGGTCAGTGACCGTGTGCCCAAAAAGCGTCGCCTGAACCGCAATGACGGAACCGTGATTGACTTTGCCTACGTACCGCTGCCCGATGGGTCGCATCTCTTAAGCTTCGTGGACGTGACGGACTCGTGCCGTATCGCAGAGCTGGAAAAGGCCAGTGCGTAAAACGCCCTCTTTCAGGGGAAAAAGGCCCGTGGTATACTGAGGCGTCTTTTCTTCCACAAGGGGTTTTATCATGGAAAAAACGTCGAATTTGACACTCCCAGCACTCATTTTGGGAGGGCTCATTGCACTGGGTCCCGCCACAGCCGGGTATTTTATTCACAAAGGGATCGTTGAGTCCAAAGACCGGGAACGGTTTGTCACCGTTAAGGGGCTCGTGGAGCGCGTTGTTAAGTCCGACCAGGCCAGCTGGGACGTCACATTTCTTGTGGCGGGAGACGACGTGCAAAAATTGACTCAGGACTACGCGGTCGCCATGGACAAGGTCGAGGCGTTTTTGAAAGATCACGGTTTTGAGGCGGCAGAAATCTCGAAAATCAGCCCTAACTTCACAAACAACCGCGCTATGGGGTACGGCTCTGACAAGGCCGAGCCTTACAACATGCGCGGCGGCTTTACGGTACAAAGCGCGAAGGTTGAACTGGTTGAGACGACCCACCGTGATATGCTGAGTTTGCTTCAGCAAGGTGTGGGCGTCGTGGACCTCAAGCCTACCTATCGTCTGTCCACCTTCAACGCCCTGCGTCCAGAGATCTTGGCCGAGGCCACACGTAACGCGCGCCAAATGGCGGAGCAATTTGCCAAGGACTCCAGCAGCCGCGTGGGCGCCATCCGCCGGGCAAACCAGGGTATTATCACCCTCTTGTCCCCCACCGCAAGCCCGAACCAGGAGTGGAATGCGGGCGAGGACTCCCTCATGAAAAAAGTCCGTGTGGTGTCTACCTTTGACTTCTTCTTAGAGTAAAAGCCCGGGGGTCCCGCCTGCCTTTGTGACGGGGCAGGCGGGATGATCGTTGAGAGTGAAAGCGCATGAAGAAATTGAAAAGGATATGCCTGTGCATGGTGCTGTATTTGGGTGCACAGCAAGTGGCGGCAAGTTTGGATGAAATCGACATGAGCGTCACGGCCCAAGGGCGCACACGGCCACGTCCAACCAAGGAAACTTGGGCGGCTATGAGCTTCACCTGATGGATTAATGAAAGAAACATGAGCCTCCGGGGGGAGGCCCTCCAGCGGAGCTCTAAGTGATAGTGGTGCGACCTCCCCGCCAAGTGGCATGCTTCTTGCTTATTTAGAAGAAAGCCCTTGCCAGTGTGGAGGCGAGCCCATGACCCTGAAGGAGAAAGCGCATGAAGAAATTGAAAAGGGTATGCCTGTGCATGGTGCTGTATTTGGGTGCACAGCAAGTGGCGGCAAGTTTAGATGAGACTGACATGGGTAGGGACGTGCACCCACTGACAGGCCCGCGTCCGACAACAGAAATTTGGGCGGCTGTAAACTTGCCAGCCTGCGATCCTCTTGATGCGTGCTACACGACGCCCATGAAGGTATATGATGCTTCTGGTGACGCGTACGATCTTGAGATGAGCTGGCACCACGTCGCGCTAAATCCCCCCGTGTGGCAGCTGACGATTTCTTCAAAGGAAGCAAATGACGTTTTGGGCCCCATACGCCTTACCTTTGATGCCGGGGGATGCCGCACGGAAAATGAGGGGCCGCTGCCCTTAAAGTTTGTTTGGGGAAATGGCACAAACGGTAAAATCTCACAAAAAATGACACTGGCACTGTCTGGTGCTTTCCCCGAGAATAGTGTCACAAGTTATGCTTTTCCTTTTTCTATCAAATCCCTTTATCAAGATGGAAAACCAAAGGAACAAGATCTTTGGGATGACGTGCCTCCCCTAGAGCCGCTCTAAAAACTATTGACCTCATGACCACGAGGGGCTGCATTATCTTGCAGGGGCTTATTTCAAAAACAGACAGGAGGGCTTATGCGCGCCTTTAATCCACTTTACGCACTCTTAGTCACACTTTACTTGCCTAGCGCTTATGGGAGTGATCTTGGCGAGGAGGCGGGCCCCTTGTCTGCGAGGATGTCAGCCTACCAAGACGCGGAGGCTGTTGTTCACTACACACCGTCTACCTTCCTCAACATCGGCGCCGTTCTACCTGAGAGGGCTTATGGCGGTGAAATTTGGGAGATGGATTTTCCCTTTCATGACCTGGAAGGTGTGGCACGCATGATGCATTTTACATTTATAGCCGAACCTTTATAATTTGATAATGTGTCACTCGCCGCTCGTGTATACCTATACACGTCGCTTTCCTCGTATCCTGTTATCAAATTAAACTGTTCTAGCTATTTATTTGAAACGGTGACGCCTACCCGTTGGCACGCACGGGTGACATGTGAGGGCGCGCTCGTGGAGAGGGATGGTTTGCCCCACCAGGGCGACGGCGTGCAATTTCACATGCGTTTTGGGATATTTGGCGGTTTTCATCCCGAAAGTTGCGACAATGTGCCTCGTCAAATTCGCCTTACATGGCAAGGGGGAAAAGAGCAAACCCTCAAACTCGGCATCGGTGGTTTTACCCAACGTTATAGGGAGTGGAGGTCGACATATGGCCATGATGGCTGTGGCTACAGATTCAATTGTGTTGCGCCACCGCCTAATGCCATGGAGGAGGCCATTGCAATTGCGCGAGAAGCGACGTCTAGAACACAGCAATGCGTAAGGAGAAAGACGGGAGGGCATCATTGCGTTCACCAAGACACATCTTGTCCCTGAACAGAAGGAGCCTCCCCTCCTAGAGCTTATGACAGTATATGACCCAAGTCCCCGTGCGTCAGATGGCGAGGTCGGCCGCTTCCTTGCCCGCAGCACTTGCTTGCAGAGCGCGCAGCTCCTCACGGCGCGTGGTCAGTTGGGCGCCCAAGTGCAACGCCGCCGCCTTGAGGTCAGCCGAGGATGAAGAGCTGTTGGTGATACGCTGGAGGTACTGGGCTGATTCATCTAGCAGGTTAAGATGAAATTTGGTTTTTGCCAGGGCAAAATATGCTTGCCACTGCAAACGAGAGCTGCTTTTGACGCAAGCTGTCAGAGCCTTCGCGGCCTTTATGAGCTGTTTACGGCCCGCTTTGGTGTCGGGGCCGGCCTTTTGACTGCACAGAGTTTCGTTGAGGAGGCGTACACCAGATTTGTATAAAACCGTGGTTTGCTCACTTTTAGGAATGCCTGCGCCAGGCCGTTTTTCATGGGCAAGGGTCGTGCTGTTGCGTTTTGCGCGTTTTGACGAGCCACTCCGTTCTCCCCATTTGTGGCGTTTTTTTGCGCCGTGGGATGAGGTCTCCGCCTGAACGGATGTGGTCACAGGGGCTGCCACGCTCATGCCATCATCATGTCTCTCGTCGTCTTGTGCAGTCCAATCAAGAGGGACGCCAGATTGTAATAAGTTTACGCTCTCCTGGACTGGGAAAAACAATTCGTCGCACACCAATATGAGGTCACCAGACAAGGAATCCGAGTAACTTTCTTCATAGTAAAGGATGGGTGCTGGCACACTTGTGGTGCTTGTCGCTTCGCCAGAATCCCAAGCGCTGTTGTGTTGGCCGGATGATGTGGTTGTGGGGGCGCCCCATCCAAAGGGTGGTGGCGTCTGACTCGCTTCAGGCGGTTGCACGCCATGGGCTTTGCACGCGTTGCATAGCACAGATGGGTGATACCATATCTGGAGGGGCTGGCGGGTGCCGGGCTGGTGTGCGCCGTAGCTCTGGGGACGTGACATGGCGATGCTGCCGTGGGCGTGAGAGGTAGACTGTACTGGTCGGTTGCCCGCGAAAGGAGCGAACCAATATCCATGGCCCATGGGGGTGGACGAGTGGTATGGCGGCTGACTAAAGGGTAGCGCCTGGGCGCCCTGGTAAGAAACGTATGACATTGGGACACCTTCTGGGCTTGGATGGCGCCACAGGGGTGCTTGGTTCACAGCTGCGGGCGCGCCGTATCGATGGTCAGAGTAGGGGCGCCGAGCGCTGGGGGCGAGTGAAGCCCACTCCCCAAAGGGTGATTCAGATTCCTTTATGTCAAAAAGTGGATTGCATTTATCGTGCGTGGAGCCATAAATTTGTGATGTAAAAAGTAAGAAACATATAATAGAAAAAATTTTATTCATTCTCTATTTTCCTTAAAAATACCATTAATATCTGTATGTGGGGAAATATATGCTTGTCAAGCGCATTTGCCAATATGGATAAAAATAGGCAAATATCTCATTAATATTGGCCGGATCTGCCAAGTTTTCAGCAAAAATCGTTCTGAAAGGGGCGGCAAAAAATGTAAAAAACGCTTTCGTTGCACGCCCCCCCGTGCGTATACATGCTTGCCTGATGAGATAGGGCGTGGGTAAAAGGTGCTGAGCTTCTCTTGTTGTTGACTGTGTGCGTGCTCTCTATGTCCTAATAAAATATCTTCTGACGTGCACATATGATTCGTCCACAGGAAGATGTCTTTGGGCGGTCAGGTCGTGCACCACCTTGCCCGCTTTTCCAATGGTCATACGGGGCGGACAAAAAACACGCATTTGTCTCAAAGTCTTCTTGCATTTTAATTAAAATGTTGCATGTTGAGCCGCCTTCTGGCACCTTTTTGCCCTGAGGAGGGCCTTGTGTGTCAGGGCCCATGGGATCACAAATGAGGACAATATGATGGAAAATATGTTCATCATAGGGTGTGCGCTTTTGGCGCTTCTCTATGGTTTGATTGCCGGGCGATCGGTACTGGGCGCGCCGGCTGGAAACGAGCGTATGCAAGAAATTGCCTCCGCCATTCAGGTGGGTGCGAAGGCGTATCTCAACAGACAATACAAGACCATTACCTTTGTGGGTGTGGGTGTGGCACTGGCCCTTTACTTTTTGCTTGGACACTATGCCACCGTTGGCTTTGTGCTGGGTGCGTTTTTGTCGGGGCTGACGGGTTATATCGGCATGAACGTGTCCGTGCGTGCCAATGTGCGCACAGCTGAAGCTGCACGTTCTGGCATGGCCCAAGCCCTAGATATCGCTTTCAAGGGCGGCGCCATTACAGGCCTTTTGGTGGTCGGTCTTGGCCTTTTAGGTGTGAGCCTTTATTATTTCTACCTCAAGAGCCTCGGCCTTGATGAGCGCGTACTTCTAGAGGCTCTCGTGTCCTTGGGCTTTGGTGCGTCCCTGATTTCCATCTTCGCGCGTCTGGGTGGCGGTATCTTCACCAAGGGCGCCGACGTAGGTGCGGATCTGGTGGGCAAGATTGAGGCCGGCATTCCTGAGGATGACCCCCGTAACCCAGCGGTGATTGCCGATAACGTGGGCGACAACGTGGGCGACTGCGCTGGTATGGCTGCGGACCTTTTTGAGACCTACGTGGTGACCCTTGTGGCAACCATGCTCCTGGCCTCCATCTTTACGGTGGGCGCGGCGCGTGAGGCCCTCATGATGTACCCCTTGGCCATTGGCGCCGTGTGTATCATCGGATCCGTCTTGGGCACATTTTTCGTGAAGCTTGGCGCCAAGCAAGACATCATGCAAGCGCTCTATAAGGGGCTCATTGCATGTGGTCTATTCTCCGCTGTCATGATTTACTTCCTGACGGGGCATCTGTTTGAAGGAACAGAATCCTTTGACGTTGCGGGTGCGACCGTGACCTCCCACAATCTGTTGATGTGTGTGGCCATTGGCTTCGTTGTGACGGGCCTGATGGTGTGGGTGACGGAATATTACACCTCCACCAAGTTCCGCCCCGTGCGTAGCGTCGCGGCGGCGTCCGTCACAGGTCATGCCACCAACATCATTCAAGGGTTGGCTGTGTCCATGGAGGCGTGCGCTCTTCCAGTACTTGTGATTTGCGCAGGTATTTTGGCCGCCTTCTTGCAAGCTGGGATCCTCGGTGTGTCCATTGCCGCAACGGCTATGCTGTCTTTGGCAGGTATGATCGTTGCCCTTGACGCCTACGGGCCTATCACCGACAACGCGGGTGGTATTGCTGAGATGTCTGAGCTGCCATCAAGTGTGCGTGAAGTGACCGACGCCCTTGACGCCGTTGGGAACACCACAAAGGCTGTGACCAAGGGTTACGCGATTGGGTCTGCGGCCCTTGCGGCGCTTGTGCTTTTTGCAGCTTACACTCAGGATCTGAAGCACTATTTCCCAAGTGTGAACGCCACCTTCCAACTCCAAGATCCATACGTTGTAATTGGTCTTTTTGTGGGTGGTCTCCTGCCGTACCTCTTTGGTGCCATGGGCATGATGGCCGTGGGACGCGCGGGCGGTGAAGTGGTTGTGGAAGTGCGCCGTCAGTTCAAGGAAATCCCAGGAATTATGACAGGACAAGCAAAGCCTGACTATTCTCGCGCGGTGGATTTGCTCACACGCTCGGCCATTCGTGAGATGATCTTGCCTTCTCTCTTGCCTGTCTTAGCACCCGTTGTGTGTTGGGCAGTCATTCGTGCCATTGCTGGCATGGAAGCAGCCTTCACGACACTGGGCGCCATGCTTCTTGGTACCATTGTAACGGGCCTTTTCGTGGCCATTTCCATGACCTCCGGTGGTGGTGCGTGGGATAACGCCAAGAAGTATATCGAGGACGGTGTGCATGGTGGTAAGGGATCAGACGCCCACAAAGCGTCCGTGACCGGTGACACCGTGGGTGATCCTTATAAGGACACCGCTGGTCCAGCCATCAACCCAATGATCAAGATCATTAACATTGTGGCATTGCTGCTTTTGGCAACACTGGCACACTTCTTCTAAGAAGAAGGTCTTGTAATCAAAAAAGGGTGCCCCTTCAAAAGGGCACCCTTTTTTATAGCGCCCACCCTTTTAAATGATGACCGCGTCAGCCTTCGGGATCAAGGCGTGCTCACTTATTTCTATATAAGCTCCGCGCGCCCTGCCCTCACCTTCCTTGCCCTGATTTAAAATGCTTGTCCGCTATTAAATAAATTGTTCTAGCGATACACGTGTTAAATTTACCTAAAATTAATCTTATTAAGATAGATTAACAAATAGGCAGAGTTCGTTTCGTAGGACAGTGTGTGTTGTGCCTTCCTTGTGTCTGATGTTTACGGGCTCTGCCGCCGAGGTGCCTTCCTTTCTTGTGGAGGAGGCACAAAGCTTTTTTGGGGAAATTTCCCGTCCCTGCTTCCTGATCCATGAGCCGGAGAAACTGGGCGCTGAAGCAGGCGCGTTTGTTGTGACCCGTGTGGCAGCAAGACACGATATTGCGCGGGCGCGTACAGTTTTTGAGGGGCCGGTGGTTGTGGTGGCCATGACTTACCAGGGCTCCCCCACCCAGTCAGCCTGCAACTTCTTTGACGCTGATCTTTTGATCGACGCAAAAAAACCCCTGGAGGCGAAGCGTCACCTGCGGCGCTTTTTATCCCTTGTCTACAATCACCCATGGATTCCGCCCGACCGCGCAGAAACAGCTATGATGCAGGCCTTTGTGGCACGTCTTGCCTCCTCGGACGCGTCCCGCCAAGTGGGGGCGAGCATCGTGTCTCCATCGGGATACATTCTCTCAACGGGCTATAACGAGGTACCCATGGCAGGGGGCGGGCATTACCACAATCAAGTGGCCAAAGGGCAAGACCACCGGGATTGGGTGGAGAAGAAAAATCCCAGCATGAAGATGAAGCGAGAGATGCTTTTGGAGCTTCTGGGGTATCTGGGCAGCCTTGAGGGCGTGACACTGCCGGCGCGTCTGACCCATGAGGACTTTGACGCGCTTCTTTTATCCCTCAAGGCCAACACGTCTTTCATGGATATTTTAGAGTACGCGCGCAACATCCACGCGGAGATGAGCGCGCTTATTGCGGCTCTGACGCTCGGGCATTCCCTGACAGGGGCAACGCTATATACGACAACCTTTCCCTGCCACAACTGCACCAAACACCTTGTGGGGGCGGGCCTTACCCGCGTGATCTATCTTGACCCCTTTTCCAAAAGCCGTGCCCTTGAGATGTTTGGGGACAGCGTCACATGCGTGCGGGAGAATTCCCAAGATACCCGTGTGCTCCTTGAACAGTTCACGGGCGTTGCGCCAAAGCGGTACGCCCTGTTTGAAGCACCACAGCGCGAAGACGGCCTGGGCGCACAAGCACAGTGGCAGCCAAAGTTGCGCCTCGTTTAGAAAGTCGAAAGTTTTTTTCGTTACAATGTTCCTGGTACCTCATAGGGCTTATATGATGAACAAGCGCGTCCTTTTGTTTTCTCTCCTCCTAACAGTCACCATCCATGGACCTGCCATGGGCGCCCAGTGTCTCGGCGCCTACACCAGCACCGAACTGGGGGAGCTTCTGCGTGGGCAATTTCCTGGCTGGATTGTTGTTGAGAGTACACGTGCGGGGCTTCAAAGAGTCCAGAGCCAAGGGGTGGGGGCGACCTTATCTGGCCAAACCGGGGAAGTCTGTCACTACAACGCCGCGCCTCAAGCAGGTCCGGTGTCCGCGTCTTCTGTAGTCCCACCTGTGAGCTTGAGCACGTCCTCCTCACCTAGGCCTACTCCAGGGCCAAGTGGTCCCCCACAGCCGTCGGCGCCTGTCACGCAAACCTTACCCGCAACGAACTCTGCCAGCGCGTCAAGCACAGGCAGCAAAGCAGTTCGGTTTTCCGATGCGCCCCCTGCCGTGCGCACATTTGTGAAAGACTTCCATGCGCCTGTGGAGGCGGTCACACCTGATTTGTCTCCAGAAACCGGGGCCGAGCGGGCCCAGCGTAAAGCCAATGAGGAGGCATCAAAGAATAACACCCAGCTTAATGTGCAGGGGGAAAAATCAAAAGCTGAAACAAGGCGTGAGCTGGGTTTGAGTGACTCACCTGCGCCGCGCTCAGAGGAAGATCAGGCAGCCCAACGCGCCCTTGACCGCAAAAATGAGGCGGCTGGTCAAAGTGCTCTGGACTTTGACCAGGATTGGTAGGCGCTGACGCCCTCACAGCCAGTGCACTGAAACGGCAGGGTGTTATGCGCAGTCTTTAAAGGAAACGGGCGTGCTCAGTGGGCCGACCGTTGAGATGACGCCCTCCTTCGCGAACATCTCCTTTGCCAGATCCGCCACGTCTTCAAGGGTGACGGACTCGATGCGGTCAATGATCTCCGCCGCCGAGACAGGACGTCCATAAATGAGAAGCTGCTGCGCGAGCTGCTCGCAGCGCGATGAAGTGCTCTCCAGGGCCATCATGAGGCTCGCCTTAAGCTGGGCCTTCACGCGGGCAATCTCACGGGGTTGGAGACTTGCATGTACCTTGTTCAGCTCATCTCTTAAAACGTCGAGGGCGTTCTGGACAGATTTTTCGCTCGTTCCCATGGAAAATCCCATCAGCCCTGCGTCGGAGTATGCGGTTGTGAAGCCGTAAACGCTGTAGGCCAGGGCTCGCTTTTCACGAATTTCTTGGAAGAGGCGCGAGGACATGCCACCGCCCAAAACGGCTGCTAGGACACTTTGGGTATAAAAGCGCGGGTGACCAAGGCGCAGTCCCTCATAGCCGACCATAAGGTGGACTTGCTCAAGAGGCCGGTGGAGGTGCAATGCGCCTCCAGAAAAGGTCGCCTTTTCAAATGAAGCATCAAGGCTTGAGGACAGATGTTGGAATTTTTCCTCCACCAAGGCCACAAGGGCCTCATGGCGCACCTTACCGGCTGCCGCCAGCACCATGGAGGGGGCTTTGTAGTGGGCGTCTTGATAGGCTTGGAGGGTCGCGCGCGCCATGGTGGACACACTTTCAGTGGTGCCTAAAATAGAGGCACCCAGCGCCTGGTTTGCGTAGGCCGTGCGCTGAAGCTGGTCAAAGACAATATCGTCCGGGTTATCAAGGGCCTCTCCAATTTCCTGGAGGATCACGTCACGCTCTTTGACGAGCTCTTCCTCACGGAACGTAGAAAACTGCAAAATATCAGACAGGAGGTCCACGGCCAGGGGAACGTCATCACCCAAAACCCGGGCGTAATAGCACGTTGTCTCCCGGGAGGTGTAGGCATTGAGGTGCCCCCCAACCCCTTCAATGGTCTCGGCAATATCTTGGGCGCTGCGGTTGGCGGTGCCTTTAAAAGCCATGTGTTCAAGAAAGTGAGACACGCCTGCCTCATGGGGCGCTTCATGGCGCGCGCCTACGCCCACCCACATGCCAACGGCGGCAGTTTCAACCGTATCAATTTGGTCCGTTACCACACGAAGTCCACTGGACAGAGTCGTAATGCGTGTTGTCATTTTGTGTCTTTCAAGAAGGGCGCCCGCGCGCGGTCTGCTTCGCGATAAAAAACGCGTAGACCACCACCAGGGCAAAGGCTAATGCATACCACGTTATGGCATAGGAGAGGTGAAAATTTCGTAAACCAGCCTTCAAAGGCTCTCCTGGTCGGGGGAAGGGGCTTGGGGAGTCTTTTTCCTGGGCAACCACATAAAAAGGAAAGAGACTCTCATCTTTAAACGCTTTTGCCCACTCGCCAGGCTCAATACTAAAGAGACGTTTTTTTTCGTACAAGTTGGCGGGTGTGAAACTATTGCGCGAAGACGCGTCGCGAATGTACCCGACAAAGGTCACTGGCCCTGGGTCGCGCTTGAGGCTCGTCTGGTCCACATTCTCCGGCATCCATCCGCGGTCAACAAGGACGCGCTCGCCGGAAGAAAGGATAAGGGGTGTAACCACATAGGTCACGGGTTTGCCAGCATAGGTGCGTCCGTAAAGATGAGCCTCTTCACTGTGTGCGTACGTGCCTTCTAAGCGGACTTTACGGTAAAGGCAGCTAGTCACGTTCTGGCGGCACTTTTCCAAATCCTGGACCGAGAGGGGGGGCTGATTTTGTTTGTCGCTCAGCTCCTGGATGAGGCCCTCTTTCCATGCAAGGCGCTGCAATTGCCAGGTACCAAGGGTTACAAGGAGGCAAAATCCAAGAAACGCGAATAAGGTAGGCCAGGAAAGAATCCAGGCCCGGGCGGGGGAAGGTGTCATCAAGACCCTGAGCCCCACCAGTAAATGCTGACAAACAAGAAGAGCCACACAACGTCCACAAAGTGCCAGTACCACGCGGCCCCTTCAAAGCCAAAATGATCCTTAGCCGTGAAATGCCCCGCGCGCGCCCGGAACCAAGAAACAGTCAGAAAGAGCACGCCCACAAACACGTGGAACCCGTGAAAACCCGTTGCCATGTAAAAGACAGAAGGATAGATGCCGCCCTTAAAGGCAAAACTTGCGTGGTGGTACTCGTACGCCTGCACCATGAGGAAGACAACACCCAAGGCAATGGTGAGGGCTGTCTGGCGCATCATGTCCTGGATTTTGCCTTCTGAAATGGCGTGGTGGGCCCAGGTCACCGTTGTGCCTGACAAAAGAAGGAGAAGCGTATTCAAGTAAGGCAAATCAAAAGGATCTAGCGTATGGATGGATTTAGGGGGCCACACCATCCCGTTGACCTCTTTTGGAATGAGAGCGGCGTCGAAGTAGGCCCAGAAAAAGGCCGCAAAGAACGCGACTTCCGACAAGATAAAAAGCGCCATCCCTAAGCGAAAACCGTGGCGCACCACGTCATTGTGCTCGGATTTGGCTTCACGGATCACATCGCGCCACCATGCCACCATGGTAAAGAGCAACATGGCAATGCCGATAAAGAACACGATGGAGCTCTGGTGGTGCATGGCCAGGATTGCCCCGATGGCCAGCACAAACAAGGACAGGGCACCAACGACAGGCCATGGACTGGGCTGAACCAGGTGGTAAGGGTGTTTTTTCGCGCTCGACATGACGGCTCCCTCGCTTATTCGTTATTGACTACGCCACCAGGTGGTCAGCGACACGCCCACCCGCGGGTTATACTTAGGATAACCGAACTTGTCCCAATATGCCAAGCGTGTCTTTGCACTATAGTAGAGAGGGATCACGCTGTCGGTCCACAAGAGCGCCCGGTCCAGGGCGCGTGTGGCAATGACGAGGTCTTCGCGTGTTTTGGCTGCGCACAGTGCGTCGCACAGGGCGTCAACGGCCGGGCTTTCAATGCCGGGATAGTTGCGTGAGCCTTCCTCTTTGGCGGCGCGCGTCGTCCAGTAGTGCTTTTGTTCGTTGCCGGGAGACAAAGAATGCCCCCAGGTGTTAATGATCATGTCGTAGTCAAACTTGAGGCGTCTGGCCTCATACTGGGTGGGATCTGACACGCGCACCTTCATTTCAATGCCCAGGAACTTCAAAGACTTGGCAAAGTGAAGGGCGAGCTTTTGATCCTCAGGGCTGTAGAGAAGGAGCTCAAAGACGAAGGGCTCCTTTGTCTTTGCGTTCACAAGTTTGCCACCTTGAAGGCGCCAGCCAGCCTGCTGCAAAAGAGCGGCTGCTTTTTTGAGCTGTGTGCGGTCTTTGCCAAGGCCATCGGTGCCAGGCAGAGGATAGGGCTCCTCAAACAGGTTCTTAGGCAGCGGTCCGGCGCTAAAAAGAAGGGCGCGCTCTTTTCCTTCAGGGGTCGCCTGGGATGCAAGCTCCGTATTGGGGAAGAAGCTTTTCGTGCGCGTGAACTCGCCCCCCATCACCGTGCGGTTAAAGGTCTCAAAGTCAAAGGCCTCAATGAGGGCGCGCCGCACCAAGGGGTCCTTGAAGAGGGGTTTTCTTGTGTTAAAGACGAAGGCCTTAGCGCCCACAGGGTTCTTGTGGTGCCACAACTGGCGAAGGACACGCCCATCTTTGGCGGCTTTAAAGTCATAGGCGTTTTGCCAGTGGACGGGATCTGCGTCGGCGTAGAAGTCGTACGCCCCGGCCTTAAAGGCTTCAAAGGCGACCTTTGCGTCCCTGTAATAATCGAAAATCACCTGGTCAAAGTTAAAGCGACCCTGATTAAGAGGCTCATCTTTCCCCCAGAAATTGGGATTACGTGCGTACACGATGCGCCTGCCTGGCTCCACGGATTTGACCACATAAGGTCCGCTGCCAAGGGGCTTGAGAAGGCCAAGTTTTTCAAAATCTTTACCTTCGTAATAGTGCTTTGGTAGCACGCTCATGAGGGCCATGAGCATGGGCTGTTCCGCCTCATATCCTTTTTCAGGATCCTTTTTAAACACAAAGGTAATGGCGTTTCCTTTGATGGTCGCTTTTTCCACGCGGCCATAATAGAGGCGCATGTTGGGCATGCCTTTGTCACGCAGGGTCTCAAAGGAGAACATGACGTCCTGGGGCGTCACAGGTTTGCCGTCGGACCACTTGGCGCGCGGGTTGATGTAAAATGTGACCCAGGAATAGTCAGGTGCGACCTCAACCTTTTGGGCCAGGTTCGCGTAAAGGGTGAAAGGCTCGTCACTGGAGCGCAGCATAAGGCGCTCAAACACAAGGGTTTCGGAGTAGACACTTAGGCCTGCGGGTGAGGTGCCCTTGGTCATGAAGGGATTGAGACTGTCAAAAGTTCCCACAACACCCAGGTGAATGTCGCCACCCTTGGGCGCGTTCGGATTCACGTAGGGAAAAGGTGAGGTCACTGTGTGTGCGATATCCCCGTGCATGGAGATGGCGGTTTGGGGGCTCGCTTGTCCCACAGTTGCCATACTCAGAACCCCAAAAAACCAGGCAAATTTCAAAGCGCGCTTCATTTATAAGAGTCTCGCAAGATACAATAAAAATGCTCTAGGTCATTTGATGCACGCTGTCAAGGTAATAGGACTTAATGACCTTTCGGTCCCTGGTATCCCTGGGAGCGCATATAAGCAATGGCCTGCTGTGCTCCTGCTTTCAAGTGCTCAGGGAGTGCATGAAAAGCTGGTTCCGGTTTCGCACCAGGGTTTGACATTTGTTGGTGAACGTAGCGCCGTACTACGGCGGCTTCAGCGGCGCTTTTTTTTGCCCATGCTAAGTCTGAGGACGAAACTCCTGGAACTTGCTGGGTTGAGTTTGGGTTGGCCATGTGCTCCTGCACGCCGCGTACAATCGCACCCGCATGACTAAGTTCTTTTTCAATCCAGGCTTTGTTTTCCTCACTCAGTTGCACCGCTTGGTGCGGGGGTAGGCCACTTGAAAATGCAGGTGCTGCAACGCTGGCCAAAAGAATTATAAAAATGCGTGTCATGACGCTATCCTCCTTGAGTGGTTGTTTTTAATTTTTTTGCAGAAACAATACCGTGGATTGTGAAAATGCGAAAAATGAAGAATGAAGAAATGTCATTATTTGAGGGGGTGTTGCAATAAGTCACCAGAATGTTAGGCTGTCGCCCTCATCTTTTTCTTGACAAGGGATGCGCGGGCGCTCACCTTATGAGCAGGTATGTCGCGTTTATTGAGGAAAGGAGCGACTATGACGAAGACGCATCTTTTTTCGACGGACGCGAAAGTGAAGACTCCTTTGCTTTTGGAGGCAAGGTGGTGGCGATGGCGTGACGCTATCCCCTTTCTTGTTTCAAAAGTATTTTTTATAAAAGGAGTTGTTCCATGTTTCGCTTTCTCATCAAGGGTGTCCTTCTCTTAACGCTCGTCAGTGCCAGTGCCAGTGCCAGTGCCAGTGCCCATGCCCGCACCCACGTTGCCATTACCCAAATTGTCCAGCATCCTTCCCTTGACGCCATTCGCCGTGGCATTGAAGACGAAATCAAGGCCCAGGGCCTGACTCCCCATATTACTTTCGAAAATGCACACGGCAGCCTCGTGACAGCCGCGCAGATTGCCAAGAAATTCCGGGCGCTGTCTCCCGATGTCGTGGTGGCTATCGCGACCCCATCTGCCCAGGCGGCCGCAAAGGCCCTAAAAGGATCAGATATTCCCCTTGTCTTTGGGGCGGTGACGGATCCTGTGGGGGCAAAGCTTGTGAAAACCATGGAAAAAACCGGTGGGCGCGTGACGGGTAGCCGGGATCTGCCGCCCACCCATAAACAAGTGGCCCTTATTCAAGAGGTTCTGCCAAAGGCAAACGTTATTGGCACCGTCTACAATCCCAGTGAGGCCAATAATGTGTCTCAGCTGGCGCTGATGCGTGAGGCATGCGCAGCGCACGGCTTGACGCTTCTTGTCAAAACCGCCAGCAAGACCTCAGAGGTGGGCAGTGCCACAAAAGCCCTTATGGGGAAAGTGGACGCCCTTCTTCTGATGAATGACAACACGGTGATCTCGGCGCTGGAGTCCCTGACCAAGGTGGCGGCAAGTGCGGGCGTGCCCGTCTTTACCAGTGATCCAGACTCCGTTGGGCGCGGGGCGGTGGCGGCTCTGGCCAATGACCAGTACCAGGTGGGGCGCGAGACAGGCAAGCTTGTGGCTCGGATTCTAAAGGGCGAAGACCCAGCAGCTTTGCCCGTTGAGGACGTACACGTGGAGCGTGTCTTTGTGGATGAGTCTCGCGCAAAATCTATGGGCCTTGTGTTTCCCAAAGAGAAATAAGCTTTCTCATCTGGGGTTTTTATATGCTCCATCCATAAATAAAAATTGCTTGAATGGTGCTTTTTCCGTAAGAAAAAATGACAAATTTTTCCAATCTATTTGTCATGTTCTTTTTCTGAAGGAGTGAGGCCGTCATATTATGATGCATCAAACAATAGCAACTTTGTTCTTTGTGTGCGTGGGTGTTCTTTATGGGTCACACGCCTCTAGTTCACAAGAGGATCTTTTTCCCCAAGGCAGCAGGTCCATGGAAGAAGCGCCGTGGACCATTGAGGCAAGGACTTTGGGCTTTGGCCCTGAGAAGCCTTGAGCAGCAATCGGGCGTTCAAGATGAAAACGTGCTTTGGGTGCATGTTTTGCCAAAGATGCTCAGTCTTTGTCAGCTGTTTGAGTACCCTGTCACGCCTGAAGCGCTTTTGCCGCGTGTTGCCGAGGCAAAGGAAAGAGTTCGTCAAAAAGAGGAGTACGCCTTTGTGCGGGGCTTTGTGGCGCGTGTTTTAAATTTAGATACACGCCCTTGGATGCCGGACATGCGAGAAAATGCAATCCTCAAGGAAATGGACGCACAGTTCTTAGAATCCTCATTTTCATATACTGAAGAGTCTTTGCCAAAAGAACCCAAGAGACAGCCTTTTGCATTAACGTGCATAAGTCAGCCACCACTGGAAATGTATAGGATGAAAGGATCTGCCGATGACGCACTGGTGGTTTTTGCAAGCAAAACCCAGGGTTCCTTTGAGGATCTTAAGAACGCCTTTCATGCATTTCGCCAAGAGCAGTTGGCAATCATAGACCGTGTGCGCCAAGAGGATGATCTCAGTAGCTTTATACAGCGTTATCCCTTCTTCTTTGACTTTGACTTGCTCGATAGGGACTGCGTGAAGTTTTGGGATGGAAATGACGAGATTACACTCTTAACAACAAAAACACCCCCCCAAGCGATCATTGCTCTGCTGGGCGACAAGAACTTCCAAGGCCTTGCATACGACCCCCGCTTTCGTTTGTTCAACGGGTTTGTGCTCTCAGAGCAACTGGTTTTAAGGGCAGAGCCCATCACAGAGGAAGACAGAGCGGGTATCCTAGACGTGACATGTGTGGGTGGGCACTTACCGGGAGTGGGCGTTCCCGATGGCTCTTACACATGGGCTCTGGATCCCATGGGGCGCACGCGCTTGGTTGCCCTTGACGCTATTCACCACAGTGGTCTCTTTCAAAAAGATGATGTAGGGCTGCCGCTGGCGTGTGCGGGTGAAATTGTTGTAAGGAAAAAGCGCATTGAAAACATGAATAATGAAACAGGACACTATATGTGTACGGCGCTGCAGCTTGCGCTTGCTGTAAAGCATTGCGAGGCGCTTGGCGTTTTAAGCCAAATATGCCAAATCAGTGTACGTTATTTTGGACAGCCCCCCGTGCAAAAAGGACTTTATGAGATGCTGACAATTGCGCAAGCGATAAACTTCTAAGAAAAACGGTACATGGGTGGGGTGCGTGCCCCATCCAGCTTTCCTGTGCCACAAAAGTCTTGTGTTTTGAGTGTGGTGGCTTCTATATGGAAGGTACGAAGATTGGAAGGATACACACGTGGTTGAGCAACTCTTTCTAGAACACGGGGCACATATTGCCTACATCATCTTATTCTTGGGGTCCTTGGTGGAGGGCGAGTCCTTTGTGCTCACTGCCGGCTACCTTGCCCACGAAGGGTATTTGTCCTTTCCGGCCATTGTGCTGATTTCTTTTTGTGGCTCAGTCGGGGCGGATCAGATTCTCTTTTTCGCCGGCCGCCACTATGGGCAGCCCATGATTGACCGACACCCCAAGTGGAAGCCCAGGGCGGACAAAGCCTTTCGTCTCCTGCATAAATACAACGTGTGGTTCATCATGGGCTTTCGCTTTGTGTATGGCATTAGGACGCTCAGTCCCTTTATCATTGGCGCCAGCGGTATTTCCATCAAACGCTTTGCTGTTCTGAATGTGATCTCGGGGGCGTTCTGGGCCCTTGTGAGCTGCGGGGCGGGATACGGCATTGGGTACTTTTTTTCCGACGCTATTGAAGAGGCATTTCGCACTCTTGTGCACTATCAAACCCTTTTCTTTGTGGGGCTCTTGGTTCTACTGGTCATTGGCGTTGGGTGGTATTTTTATAAAAGGCGCCACGAGGTCCACGAGGACGAGCCAAAAGCCTAAAGGGTCGTGTTGGCTTCACGCAGGTAAAGGGGTGCAAGGGGCGCTTGACGCTCGCGAGGTACCAGAATCAGGTCCTGGGCATGGGGACGCCAGTGAGTTGCAAAAGCTCTTGGGTGCTGTGCCCATGCTTGCCCCACGAGGGCCGCGTCTTGGGGGAGTGCCGCCTCACACGCGTCAAGACTTAGGATTGTGGGCGGAGCCAGCGGCGTGCCTTCCGTTGAAAAAAGCTGACAAAAACGGTCCGCGCGCCCCGTATCAAGGCACACCATGAAGGGCGCTCGAAAGTTCTTGTGAGCGTGCATAAAGCCCGCTGCCATCCATGTGAAGGAATCAACACCCCACACGTCGAGGGCCCCTGCAAAGGCAAGGGTTTTGGCCACCGCCAGACCTATGCGTTGTCCCGTGAACGAACCTGGCCCCACCGTTGTAATGACTTGCCCGGCATCAAGTAGGCGCTTGCCCTGGCTCGTGGCCATTTCTTTGATCTCCTTGACGAGATAGGCACCTTGTCCGTGGGGTTCGCGCCATGCACGTGCGCACAAAAGGGTATTGTCTTCAAAAAGGGCCGCAGACGCGCCAAAATTTGACGTCTCAAAGGTGAGGGTGAGCATGGCCGTTCTTGCCCTTTAGAAAAAGGTGGTCTAGTGTCCTTCTTAAAGGTGAAACCTGGCCCTTGTAAAGAAGAAAGGATGATAACCCCATGTCTCTTGTTGAAATTATCCCCCAAGATGGTCTGAAAGTAAGTCTGGCCTATGCAACAAACGAGAACTTTGTAGCAAAGAGGATTTACACCCACGCCATCTGCTATCTCCATGAAGAGGCAGCTGCTCTCTTGGAAAAAGCAAGAAAGCTTGCCCATGATCAAGGGTATGGCCTGCACATCTTTGACGCCTTCCGTCCCCAAGAGGCCCAGTGGGCTTTGTGGGAATGTGTGCCCGATCCCATGTATGTGGCTGATCCCCGCAAAGGCTCCGCCCACAGCCGTGGCATTGCCGTTGATTTGACGCTCTATGATCTGGAGACAGGCTTGGATCTTGATATGGGGACACCCTTTGATGACCTGTCACCGCTTTCCCATCTCACGCCCCAGGACTTGCCAGCGAGCATCCTTGCAAACCGGTATAAGCTTCTCGGGATTATGCTGACAGCCGGATGGGATTTTTACCGCTACGAGTGGTGGCACTATCAGCTTTTTAATGCCAAGGAGTATCCACTTTTGTCGGACGTGGACGCACCCTGTTCGCTCATGGCAGCATAAAATTTCCCTAGAAAGGAATACGAAGCTCTCCTGGGGATTGCCAGGGGAGCTTTTCAAAACCGCTGACGGGCGCGCTTTTGTGGAGTGCCTCCATTAAACAGTCAGCCATACGCGCCGTTGCCCCAACGCTTGTACCAAGCGCCTTCCTTGACAAGGCTGCTTGTTTATTTGGGACGGGTGTATGCCCCTCAATAAACTTATGAAGCGCCGGGGCGTCATGTAGAATGGGGATGAGGCCAGCGGCGGTGAGGGGATTCTTGAAGACTCCCTGCTGGGTGTCAAAATAAGCAACAGGTAGGCCGGCTAGAGCCGCTTCAATGCCTAAGTGTGTGCGGTGACACAGGACAATGTCAGCCGCGCGTGCGATGGTTTTGAGCGCATAGCCAGAAGGGACCACGATGAAGTTGGTCGCGCCGTACATACGTGCAAATGCCTCCTCTTTGGCGCCTTGGTCACCGGGGGGGGGCGCAAACAGAGCCACAACATCTTGTCTCGATTTGATGTATGCCAGGAATTCTTCAAAGGTGTCATTTGATCGTGTGTTGCTGCCTTTAATATAGAGAATGACTTTTTTATTTAAGTGGGTGCATGGGATGATTTGACGCTTGACGATCATGAGGTCTCCAGGATCTTGGCCTTCCCATGCTTCGTGTTTGGGATTGCCTGTCACAACAAGGGGGGTTTTTGGTAAAAGTTCCTGGAACGTCTTGGTGTGTGTTTCCTGGGATAGCAGAATTGTGTGGGCGTAGGGTATAATGGCCCCAGCAACGCTTTGGGCTGAGGGTGGCTCAAAATCGTCATAAAAAGCAATGACGCGTGCATTCTTCTTGCGAAAGAGTGCCGCCAGCTGAGCTTGTACGCGCGAGTGGGTGCCAACAAGGACAAGGCGAGGCGCAAGGCATGTGCTCACCCGCATGAGGTCGCCTTCGGGCAGTCGCTGGGTGGTGGGCCAAGCATTTTTGTGGATGGGGACACGCACATGGCACCCGCCGCGCAAAGAGAAACTGCGTGGATTTTGCGCGAGGAGAGGATTGGCAACACCGATGCCCACAAGGCTATGGGGGACGCTTCGCTTTGTGAGTTCATTACTTACTGCTTGAAAGGCAAGCGCCTCATCGGCGGTCGCCGCGATGAGCAGAACTGTTGGTTTTTGTGCCGCAAGAGGGAAGGAAAAAATGAGAAGCAGTCCTAAAAGCACGCACCATTTTTTCCCCATATGATGCTACTCCCGCTTGTTGCCAAAGGGAAAAGGGACCGATTTCACAATTTTCGAAAAAAGATCCTTCACCTGATTTTTGACACGGGGGATTTGAGAGACCTCCATGAGGCGCGCCTCCAAAAAGTCGAGTGTTTTTTCGTGGTGAATGGATGTGTCACTTAGCCAATAACGCATGGTTGCTGCGTAAACGCCCCCCAGTAACATACGCTTGGTATAATAGTTGAAATCTGTCGCCGTGTCACCGGCCGCGTACCAAATTTCGCTCATGCTGCGTGCAAAGAACGACAGACCCTCGCGCATGCGTGTGGGGTGAGCCAGATAAGACATGGTTTGACGCACGGTTTCCTTGTGCGGTGCAAGGAAATCAAGGCGCTCACGCACGCACACAGAAACCCGCTTGCGAATGGGAAGGGCGCTTAAGTCTTGGGGTTGAGCAGCTTCAAGCATCTTTTGATCCGTCAAAAGGAAAAAAGCGTCAATGGCACCAAGGGGCGTGCCACCAAAAAGCCAGTTGGCAAGGTCCGGGTCAAAGCCTGCGTCCTTGCATCCTTGGCGAATGGCCTTCATACTCCAGCCGTCAAAGGGCACATGACTTAAGGTTGCGAGTAATATCGTTTCTTGTTCTTCAGGGG
>JAIUNT010000009.1 GCA_020161545.1 Pseudomonadota bacterium | reverse complement strand
TGTTCCTTTAAGATTGCCTTGCATATGGGCCTCCAGGAAATAATTGAGGGCACGACTCGCATCACCCACTTGGGAACTTTGAAGATAGGCTGCGTAGGTGACCTGCGCAGGTGCATACCCTTGATCTGCGGACGTGCGCACAACATCCACAAGCCCTTCTTTGTCCGTCTCACTCAGATCACTTGCTTGTTTTGTGGTATAAAAATAGCGCGCAAAATCGTAAGCCGTGTCAGGAGCACCCACTGTATAGGCTAAATCCCAATAGACTTTTCTCACCATTTGCGGGTCTATAATATTAAAATTCTCTTGGCACTCCAAAGGACGATGATGCGCACTCTGGCAATTTATGGGTTCAAAATCCAAAACAAGATCGTTTGCAGAGGCAACACCACCCTGTACGACAAGACACAAGACCGTACCAATTCTCATTAAATGCTTCATTTATTTAGTTTCCTTATTGTCAATTTGCCAAATGGACTTCTATCAATATAAACAAAAAGAGTCAAGACAAACAGTCCTGACTCTTTCTTACTCTGCTTCAGACGTGTGATTTACCTCAAGGAAGAAGCTGGGTCTTCTGGATAAGGAAACGGTGTATGAGGCAGCGCCAAAAGCGCGTCCTTCAAGCTGATATGCGCATCAGACGCCTCGTAAAACTCAAACCCTTGCCATGCAAAGCCCTCACAGGCACGCATGGCCACAAGGCTTTGCCACTTTCCAAGGCGCTCGCCGGGCTCACAGACCATGAAGATATAGTAGAGAAGCGCAAACTTTTGTGGATCGCGACCTCGGTTGTAATGGTGGAGGGCGCTTTCCCAAATCATATGGGGAACATCGCCTTCTGTGCGGGACAGCAGATCTTTCCTGTAGGTTTTATCGTAGGCATCAAACTTGTCCATTTGCTCTTTATACGCCAGCGCTGTAAACGCCACTTTTGTCATCCCAATATTTTTGAGGAAGAGCGTGGTCGGCGCACTCGCTTCATGATCTTTGTCGGTGTGCCAAGTATGGATGTCTTCCTGCACCTTAGCCGCGTCCCGAGACGCTCTTAAGTGCACGAGGGCAAGCTCTTGCGCAAGCCACTGTGGCAAGA
Source organism: Pseudomonadota bacterium (assembly GCA_020161545.1). Lineage (GTDB taxonomy): Bacteria > Pseudomonadota > Alphaproteobacteria > Caedimonadales > UBA1908 > JACESU01. The sequence continues at coordinate 39,523 of JAIUNT010000009.1, read as the reverse complement.
AACACTCTTCCATGAGCGCCAATCGGGTGAGCGTCGTTGTCTTGCCCGGGATCTGGGCATGGAAGGTCTCAATGCGCTTGCGCACATCTTCATAGGTGTCAGGCACGCCCGCCGCCGCACAGCATGCGCGTAACGGCCTCTCCAAGGGGTCTAGAGCCTCCTCAACGCTTGATCCATGGCTTGACCCATAGACACACGCACCTCCCAAGGTAGCCAGAAACACTGCCCACATGTGTAACGTTCTTTTCATCGTTCTTCTCCTTAACTTATTGACAAGTGAACATACTGTGATAGAGCATCCCTCTTCAAGGCAAAAAAAGCACACAAAAAGTGCGTATGATCCCACAAAGCCTCTAGACCTCTTGCTAAGGGTGGCGTACATATGAACACATCGGTGGAAACACCATCTTTTTCCAACCATGAACAATTTAAGTGGGTGAACTGATGTTTAGCAAAATTCTTCGCATGATGTCCTCGGATATGGCCATTGACTTGGGCACGGCCAACACACTCGTCTACGTGAAGGGTCAGGGTATCGTCCTAAACGAGCCATCCGTTGTGGCCATTGCCGACGTGGGCGGGCGCAAGCGCGTGCTGGCCGTGGGTGATGAAGCGAAACAAATGGTAGGGCGCACACCCGGCAACATCCAAGCCATTCGCCCCTTGCGCGAAGGCGTGATTGCGGACTTTGAGGTGGCTGAAGAAATGATCAAGCACTTCATCCACAAGGTTCACAATCGCCGTTCCTTTGTCAGCCCCCAGGTGATTATCTGCGTTCCCTCAGGCTCCACAGCCGTTGAAAAGCGCGCCATTCAGGAGTCCGCGGAAGGCGCGGGCGCCGGCAAGGTCTTCCTCATTGAAGAGCCCATGGCGGCGGCCATTGGTGCCGGCCTTCCTGTGACAGAAGCCACAGGCTCCATGGTTGTGGACATTGGCGGGGGCACCACAGAGGTGGCAGTCCTGTCCTTGGGCGGCATTGTGTGCGCCCGCTCCGTGCGCATTGGCGGCGACACACTAGATGAGGCCATCATCGGTTACATCCGTCGTCAGCATAACCTCCTCATTGGAGAAGCCACTGCCGAGCGCATTAAGAAAGAGATTGGCTCCGCCCTGGCGCCCGAGTCCGGGGAAGGACGCACCTATAATATTAAGGGCCGTGACCTGCTCAATGGTATCCCGAAAGAGGTGACAGTGTCGGAGCGCCAAATTTCCGAGAGCCTGGCTGAGCCTGTCTCGGGCATTGTGGACGCCGTCAAGACAACCCTGGAGAGCACTGCGCCTGAACTGTCCTCGGACATTGTTGACAAGGGTATTGTGCTCACAGGCGGCGGCGCCCTTTTGAAGAACCTCGACAAGGTGCTTCGCGACGCAACGGGTCTTCCCGTATCCGTTGCCGACGATCCTTTGTCCTGCGTTGCCCTTGGCACCGGTCAAGCCCTCGAGGAAATGGACGTCTTAAAGAACATCCTTATTAAAATGTACTAATTGAGTTGGCTGGAGGGAGATTAAGCCCATGGGCCCGTCCTCAGATTGGATGCTCTCACTGGCCAAAGGCTCCCTCCATGCGCTCAAAAGTGCCATCCCCTTTGCGGGCGCAGGCACCACCTTTATTGTTAGCCTTTGTCTTTTTACGCTTTCTATAACCCAGCCCACGCACCTTTCTTTTGTGCGTACCCTCGTGCTTGATACCAGCCTTAGCTTTGAACGCACCCTTAAAGAACTTTTTGAGTTTGCGCCGACCCTGCACCGGGATTTCCTAGACATGAGGCGCGCCGCCGCAACCCACAGACAACTAGAGGACGAAAACGCACGCCTCAAAGGGTGGCAGGACCAGGCACGTATCTTGGCCAGAGAAAACACGCTTTTGCGCCAACAGCTCAATCTTTCAATGCTGACAACGCTGCCGCACTTGACGGCGCGTGTCATTGGTCAACAACGGGGTGAGGCCCACAATAGGTTGCTCCTGGCGGCCGGATACGACCAAGGCGTTGCGGAGGAAATCCCCGTTGTCAGCGGACGCATCCTTGTGGGGCACATCGCCAAATGCGGCAACTCAAGCGCCATGGTTGTGACCACCAAAGATCCCAGTGTGCGCATTCCCGTTGTGGGTGAACACTCAGGTAAACGCAGTGTGGTCACGGGAACGGGTGGAGCGCGCTTAAGCCTTGTGCATGCCCAAGATACAAAAACCTTCACGCCTGGTGAGTTTCTTCTCACAACCACTGAAGGCGCTTTCTACCCTCCGGACTATATCGTGGGACGCGTGGTGGCACAAAAAGATGGGACCCATGCCCTCATGTGCGCCCTTGAAGAACCCATGCCGCCTTATGTGAGCATTCTCAAACACGCGGAGGCCTCCCATGGGTGAGCAATCCGTTCTCATACGCTCTTGCGTTTACTATGCTCTGTGCGCGCTTCTCTTCACGCTCTTTTTTGTGGCTGACGCCATAGGCGCAGCTTTCCTTCTGCCACTCATCTTCATCACGATTCTTATTAATCCCCAGCACACCCCGTGGGTTGGTATTTTTTGTATAAGCCTCTTTCAAGATACCCTGTCCAATATCCCCTTAGGCGTGCACGGAAGCCTCTACGGACTTTATGGACTGTTCCTCATGCCCCAGCGCAAGTATCTTTTTAAACGCGCCTTTTTCTTTACGTGGGTGATCTTTGCTATCACAACCCTGGCTTTCTTGGGGGTCAGAGAAGGCTTCCTCATGGGTGTGATGCATCTTTCAAAACACCCTGTGAACTTTGTCACAGAGTGCAGCTTCCTCGCCTTGATGTTCCCCTTGCTTTTTCGCTTTCTCACATGGGTTCACGTCACACTGAGCGCACGTCATGAGTCGTGATACCCCTAAGGATACACGTTTTTCCAGGCGCACCCTTCTCCTGGCAGGCGCACAGGGGGTGCTCATGTCCGTGCTACTGGGACGCCTTGTTTACTTAGGAGGCGTGCGTTCCTCCCACTATAATACGCTATCACGCAAAAACCGCGTGCGGTTGCGTTTTGCCTTACCGCTACGCGGGCGCATCTTAGACAGGACGGGCGTTGCGCTGGCCCAGGATGAAATGATCTACCGGCTTGTCTTTTATCCGGGTGAGAGCACAGAGCCGGTCAAAACACTGACAGATCTCTACGGGGTATTTCCTTTACCCCCCCTCGACTTCAAGCAACTTACGCGCCGAGGCAGTGTGCATATTCTCAAAGAGCCCCTCACGTGGGACGAAGTCTGCCACCTTGAGATCCACACGCGCGATCTTGAAGGCGTTGAGGTGGAAAAGGGTGCCCTGCGCATGTACCCTTTGAAGGATCCACTCTGCCACGTCACAGGTTACGTTCAACCGCCCGGCAAAGATGAGCCTGCCCAAAATCCTGCGTGGCGCCTGCCGGACTTTCGCCTGGGTCGCGAAGGATGCGAAAAGGCCTTTGATGAGACCCTTCAAGGCACGCCTGGGTACCGGGAAGTAGAGGTGAACGCGAGAGGTCAGGAGATCCGAGAACTCACCCAAAAGCAAGGCATTCAAGGGCAAGATCTCCTACTGTCCATCCATGCAGGCCTCCAGCAGCATGCCTTTGAGGTTTTGTCCTCAAAGGAGAGCGCCAGTGCCGTTGTCATGGATCCGCGCACGGGGGAAATCCTCACCTTTGTCTCAACGCCCAGTTATGACCCTAACCTCTTTGTGCAAGGCATCAGCAGTGAGCATTGGGTAGCCCTGCGTGACAACCCTTACGCAGCCCTCACCAATAAAAGCCTGCGTGGCCAATACGCCCCGGGCTCCCTTGTCAAAATGATTGTGGCTTTAGCCGCCCTCAAGGCGGGTAAGATCACACCCACAACGACCATCCAGTGTTCGGGTTATTGCGAACTCGGGTCCCACCGCTATCACTGTTGGCGAACCCATGGGCCCGTCAATGTCACATCAGCCCTGCGCGAGTCATGTGATGTCTATTTTTATGATATTGCGCGCCGTGTTGGTATTGACGCCATCGAGCAAATGGCGCGCATGCTTGGCCTTGGCGCCCCCACGGGGGTCGAGCTCGTGGGCGAAAAAGCAGGTCTTGTGCCCGGACGCGCCTGGAAGCGCAAAACCCAAAACCGCGCCTGGACTCCTGGGGACACCATCTTGTCGAGTATTGGACAAGGCGCAAGCCTTGCGACCCCTTTGCAAATTGCCCTCATGATGTGCCGCTTGGTGGGAGATGGACGCGCTTTTACGCCCACGCTCGTCAAAGGGAACCACATCCCTTTGCCGGGACTGCCCCTGGAGCCCACGCACCTAGCACTCATTCGCGAGGCCATGAACCAAGTCGTCAATCACCCCTCAGGCACGTCCTATGCCCAGCGCTTAGCGATCCCAGGCCTTGAGATGGGGGGCAAAACGGCCACCTCTCAAGTGCGGCGCATCTCCATGAAGGAACGTCAAACACGTGTCCTCAAGAATGAAGAAATCCCGTGGGAGAAGCGCGATCACGCCCTGTTTGCGGGATACGCACCTGTGAACGATCCCCGTTTTGTTGTCTGCGTAGTGGTGGAACATGGCGGAGGAGGGGGGCGCGTTGCAACGCCCTTAGGGCGCGACATCCTCACCTACGCCCAAAAGGAGATTGCCACGTGAGCTTTGCTTCAACCCTCAAGCGCCGCCGGCCCATTAAGCTGAGCATTCTCCTCATTGTGTGTGCCATTGCATGCGTTGGCTTTGTCATGTTGTACTTTGCAGCCGGTGGCAGTTTCTCCCCCTGGGCCCACAAACAAATGCTGCGCTTTGCGGGGGGGCTGGTGATCTTATGCCTCATTGCCCTTGTGGACTTGCGCTTTTGGCTGTCCATTGCCTATGTCAGCTACGCTATCTCCTTGGTCCTTTTGCTTGCGGTAGAAATTGCAGGGAAAGTGGGCATGGGCGCCCAACGCTGGATTGATCTTTACGTCATTGTGCTGCAACCCTCTGAGCTCATGAAAATTGCGCTCCTCATGACGTTGGCGCGGTACTTTCACACGCTCCCCCCCCTTGAGATTCGCAAAATGCGCGCCCTCATTCCTCCGGCCATCATGGTCGCAGTGCCCTCCCTTTTGATGCTGCGCCAGCCTGACCTGGGCACCATGGTGATTTTTGTGGGGGCGGGCGCCAGCATTTTCTTTGTGGCAGGCATGCGGTTTTGGAAGATCGCCGCCCTTGTCATCAGCGCTCTTGTCGCCAGCCCATTTTTCTGGATGAACATGCATGATTACCAAAAAAAGCGTGTCCTCACCTTCCTAGACCCCGAGCGCGATCCTTTAGGGTCCGGATACCACATCCTCCAATCCAAAATCGCCCTGGGGTCGGGGGGCTTTTTTGGGCAAGGACTTGGACAAGGCTCCCAGTCCAATCTGAATTTCTTACCTGAAAAACAAACGGACTTTATCTTTGCCATGCTGTGTGAGGAAACGGGTGTGATGGGAGGGGCGCTGCTCATGGCCCTTTATGTGACGCTGCTTGTCTACGGTTTTCGCGTAAGCTTACTCAGCCGAAGCGCCTTTGGGCGTTACTTGGGTGTGGGGCTGACGACCCTTCTCTTTTTATGCGCCTTCGTGAACATGGCCATGGTCATGGGGCTTGCCCCCGTTGTAGGCATTCCCCTACCCCTTGTGTCATACGGGGGCACAGCCATGATGACCTTTATGATGGGGCTAGGCCTTCTCATGTCCATCTCCATCCACCGCCATGTGCGCTTGGGGCGCGGCGGATGACATCAAAACGGCGTTGTGCCGCTGCTAGACCTTGGGTTGAGCTCGTGCTTAATCTCGCCTAGGTTCTTAAATGTGACGAGAAGCAAAACCGTCAAGCCTGGCTTCACATCCCTGTCCTTATAGAAAGTTCTCTCAACCCGTGCCTGGACACCAAAGCACTCGTCTTGGTATTTCACACCTGCGCCGTGGGCAAGAGAGAATGAGGGGCTGCCAAGCTGCCTCGTGCTAGAGACGTCTACAGACCACTGAGGTGTGAGCTGCGAGGATAAACCAAGGGTCAGCTGCTTGCGACGCGCGTATCCATCAACACCTTCCTCAAAGACCGGCAGCTTCATGTAATCGGCATTCAAGCGTAAAATTGGCTTACCCAGACTTGCCAGGAATTCATGCCTCTCAGGACGCAAGTGCACCCGGTTCATGAGAAGACGGGTCTCAAGAGTTAGCCAATCCTGATACGATCCAGACAAACGCCCCACATAGTGTGACCACCTGTGATCAAGGCCTGTGTAACGCAAAAAGTCGCGGGGTTCACTTAGGCCCACGCTTTGCCCCATAAAGGCGTCTATCTGAGCATTGTCACCAAGAGCTGAGGTTTGACCACCCAAACCATAAACCATGCGTGATCCCGTATCTAGGCGATCAAGACCTGCAAAGCGTGACGAGGAAAAGAGATTGTAGGTGTTAAACTCAGGGAAGCGGCTATCTTCGTTGGGCACCTTGTCGCCTTGCGCCGTATTGGGCGCCACAAACAGACCCACACGTGGCTCAAGCAAGGTATTAAACTTTGAGCCAAAGTCAACGAGCGGCAAGCGCCAATGGGCGTATCCTTGGGGGAAAAAGCGTCCAGTTGTGCCGGACGTCGTGCTTTGGCTGAGCATGCTTGTGGTCAGGTGACGTGCGTGATAAACGTCCCCACGCACGCGCGCACCAAAGGTATAAACTTCCCCAAAAGAGGAGTAGTAGGGCATATACACCCCACCTGTGGCGCTCATGCGCCCCATATCCGTGCCTTCGCGGCGTGTCAGTCCCAAGGCGCTGGCGTCTAAGGTCCACACCTCTCCCCATTTGCCGGGGCGCGTGAGCGCTGAATATTCAACCATGGGCAAAAGAAGAGGCGTTGTGGCGTTGCGGTCACCGTCACGAAGACCCTGGAAGGTGTACCCCTCAATGCTAAAGTAATCGAGGCGATTGAAATATTCTGCGTAGATTCTCGAGACAAGGTTCGTGCTTTTCTCAAAACCAAAGTAAGGAAGGCGTCTCAGGTAAGTCTGGTCAGATGCGCGTTCAATCTGTGCACCCACACGCCAGTAAGGGTTGAGATGAAACTGCATGCTTCCCACAATGTGCCCTCGAAAGGATTTCTCAAGGGCTTTGTCGGAATCTGACACAGCTGATTTCTTTTTATCTGCGCCAAAAAGGCCGCTGCCCGCCAGGCGCAAAAAGCCTCTTGCAAAGCGCTCGCGGTAAGACAGACCCAGGGCTGGACGTGTGTCCGCGTACATGGGTGTAATCGTCATGTCCCTCTGATCATTAATAACCCAGTAATAGGGTAGGGCAACAAAACTGCCCGAGGAACCAGACGAACTTGCAAAGGTTGGCGCGAGAAGCCCGCTTCGTCTGCCCGCATGGGGTGCTGGATGGCGAAAATATGGCAAATACATGACCGGCACGTCCCACATGCGCATCACAGCGTCCGTATAAATCACATCTTGAGACTCATCATCCAAGAGGGTCCGCTTTGCTTCAATTTGCCACAGGGGGGCTTTATCAGGCTTCGTGCGGCACACCTCACAGGGCGAGTAAACAGCCATATCAAAGGCAGAGCGCACCCCGCCCTCTCTTTTAGCATCCTTGGCAGCAAGCTTGGCACCGTCGCGCATGATCATACGAATGTGGCGACTCACGCCTTCCTTGAAGTCCGATGTCACCTCCAAGTAGTTCGCAAAAATAACGTCGCCGTCCTTGCTCTTGAAACGCACATTGCCGGTTGCTGTGACAGTGCCCGCAGACTCATTGTACGTCACAAGATCTGCCAGAAGCACCTCATTCCCGTGGATAATCTCAACATTGCCCCGTGCGGTAATAAGATCAAAATGCTCCTCGCGCGAGACTTGGTCAGCGCGCAAAACCGTTGCCTCTTCTGCCTTATAAAGGGACGCCATATCCGCCTGAAGAAGCGTTGCACCCACAAGAAAAGTCCCCACCAGAAGCCGTTTTGTCACGCCCATGTCTTATCCATCTTCCGAATATAAAAGTACTGATATCCCCGCCAATGCACTCATGGTCGCAGGGCCCCAAGCGGCCAACAACACTGGCAGCTTACCCGACGCACCCAGTGTTTGGCACACATCGCTGGCAAAGTATAGGAGAAAAGAGACCACAAGACCAGACGCTGCCAGCATAAGCGTGCCACCTTGACGCAAGGGCCGCAAGGAGCACGCGGCTGCCAAGAACACCATCACACATAACCACAACAGGCGCGCAAGCAGCGTGTGCTGGTGAAGCTCATATTTAAGGGGAGAAAGCCCCGACTTACTTAAGAGCTTTGAAAAATGTGGCAGCTGCCAAAAGGATAGGCTTCTAGGGTCAACACCTGACTCTTGGAGGGATGCGTAGGTAAAGCTTGTGGGCAGCTTCAAGACCCGGAAAAACGTGGGTATTTCCTCTCCTTGTGTTTTCCAGACATTATAAAGAACAAGATGGCGCGGCTCAAAAGTCGCAGATGTGGCATCAAAGCGGGCCACAAAGGCGTCCTTGGCGTTCATATGGGTCACGCTCACCGTGACGAGGGAATGATCGGCAGGGCTTAGACTTTTCACATGAATGACACTCTGGGTCTCCCCCACACGTTCTCTGGCCCAAAGTCCTGTGTCGGAAATAGCAAGGGCGCCTTGGCGGCTGGACAGGTACGTGCTCTCTAAGCGCTCGTACTCCAGCATCATACGCGCGCCAAAAGGATTGACGAGGATAAGATCCAAGCACGCCACCCCTGCCACAACCAAAAGAAGTGGGCGAAGGATCTGCCAAATGGAAATACCACACGCTTTCGTGACCTCAAGCTCATGTTTACGGTTCAAGGACCACAGGGTCACCATGGTGCTGAAAAGCACAACAAAGGGTAAGAGCTTCTCAAACAAGGACGGCAAGCGCAAAAGGCTAATACGCACAAGAAGCAAAAGCCCTACACTTGTATTGGACGAGGCGCGCCTTGCCATCTCTGATAGGTCAAAGAGGTAAATCAGCGCCAACACCGTTACACAGGCAACCCCAAACCACCGCAGAAAACGCGCGGCAAAGTACCGGGATAGAAGCCAAGGAATGTGGATCATCGCATACCTCCAAAGAGCGCTGCGTCATTCTTGAGAAGACGCCCCATCGCCCCGCATAACACAAGAAGCACAACGCCTTCCGCCACATAGGGCATGAAGGTGAATTTTTCACCCAGGTTGAGGGCTATGAATGTGGCAATTTCAAGAAGGGCGCAGGCTGACACCGCGTAAATAATGCGCCGTGAACGCCCACGCCGGGAATAATCACCCGTTAAAAAGAACGCCATCACCAAACCCACAAAGGCAAAGCTCATGAGCGGCATCAAAAATCTTTGATGCACCTCAACCCAAAGCTTACCCGCAAGGCCTTTATCCCCCTCATCACTTACAAGCTCTGACAAGAAGCGTTCGTAGGGCTTGCGCACACGAGGCTCCCCGGACGTAGCATGGGGCGATTCAATATCAAGGGCATACTTTTCAAAAACAAGCAAAGACGGCGCTTTCTCAGGATCGGGGCGCTCGTACCGCGCCCCGTCATGGAGCACAATGCGTGCGCCCTGTTGCGTATCCATCACCACACCTTCCTTCGCAACGAGGGTAAAGGCTGGTGTGTGACGCGCGTCATAAATGTAGATGCCCTGCAACTTGCCAGAGGAGTACCGCTTGCGCACATAAACGCTGATGCCCTCAAAGGTCATGAACTCGCCTGGCTTCACAAGGGCAGCGGTCACGTTGCCGCGCACCTGACTTTCCAGGTCCTTAAACTTTTGAAAGGAGGCCGGCAGAAAATAAAAGTTAATGCTGTACAGAACAAGGACCACGAGCCCCGCACTCACAAAAGCAGGCACGCTCAAGCGCATATCGCTCAGCCCCACAGCCCGCAGGGCAATGAGCTCACTATCCGCGTAAAGGCGCGCGTAGATAAACAGAAGCCCAATCACAAGGGCAAAGGGCAAAACCACCGCCACAAGATCTGGGATCAGTAAAACCATCATGGTCATAAAGGTTTGAAGCGTCACGCCGTGCTGCACCAAAACACCCACTAAGCGCAGGGATTGTGTCATCCACACAACACCCACCAAAACGCACGCAACAAAAAAAGTTGCGATCAGCACTTGCCTTGTGACATAGCGCGTGGTTAGCCCCATGGTCTCGTTTACATCCTTCTTGTTCGGTGACTTTCTGAAAAAAGCCTTGCAATGAAAACCCTATTCCATGTATGGCAGTATACATGGAAGGTAATCTTCATAAACCACTTTTGAAACTTTTTCGAGGTTTTTAACCCAAATGCAAAAAGAAATCTACAAACTCCTTTGTTTAAGCGCTTTGGTGACAAGTTTGGTCTCGTCACCTCTTCTGGCAAAACCCCGCGAGCCGTATGTTGCCACAAACCGTGTGGCTGCCATGGTGAACGACCATGTCATCTCAACAACGGATCTTGATGCACGTGTGCGCATGGCCCTTTTGTCAGCTAATATGCCCAACACACCTGAAGCGCGCGCTGAGCTCACGCCCCAAGTACTCGACATGATGATTGAAGAAGCCCTGCAGCGCCAAATGGCCCACAAGCTCAAAATCACCGTAGAAGACGACCGTGTTGATTTTGCCATTCAAGACATTGAAACACGCAACAACATGACCCCGGGCGAGCTTTTGGGAACCCTCCAAAAAGCGGACGTGCCTGCACGCATCATGCGCGACCACCTGCGCGCTAGCATTGCTTGGGTTGACTACATTCGCGCCCGTTATGGTGACGCGGTTCAAGTCAGCGAGCAGGAAATTGATCGACGCGTCGACGAACTCAAGACCGCGCGCACACAGCCCCATATGCGTTTGTCTGAAATTCTTTTGCCCAACGACGCCAGCGGTCGCGCCCTTGCTATCAAGCTCTCCCAACAGCTGCGCGCGGGTGCACCGTTCCCGGCTCTAGCGGCACAATTCTCCCACGCGGGAAGCGCCGCGCGCGGAGGTGATCGCGGCTGGGTCAGTGTGAACCGCCTGGATGAAAAGGTACGTAACGCTTTGGACCTCGTCCCCGCAGGCGACATCAGCAGCCCCATCGAGACACCAGAAGGCATTGCCATTTACCTTGTACGTGACAAGCGCGCAGCTGGGGAAAGCCTCCAAAAGGATACATTTATCTCCTTCCAACAGGTCCTGTTTCCTGCCCCTAAAGGCGCCTCCCAAGAAACCCTTTACCATATCTTCATGCGCGCAAAATCTACGTCAAGCAGCGCAAAAAGCTGCCCTGTGATGAAGAAGCTCCTACACAACCATCACCACGCCCACCTCCAAGAAATGGACAAGGTTTCCGTTGGCAACCTGCCCGGTCCTCTCAAGGCGTTCCTGGATAAGCTGTCCATTGGCAAGGCCAGCGATCCCGTGCTGACGGAAGCAGGTTTTATGGTCTTCATGGTGTGCGACCGCCAAACCATTGATCCGGCAGACCCAACTCGGGACGAAATTCGCGAGGGGCTGCGCAGCCAGGAGCTTAACAACATTGCCCAAAGAGAGCTGCGTAAGTTACGCGCGGCTGCCTTCATTGATGTCCGTTTGTGATGAGTCATGACCCCATCAACGACCTTGAATCCTTAAGTGATGTGGTGCGCACCTTTGAGCTGCGCACCACAAAGGTTTTGGGGCAGAACTTCCTTCTTGACCTTAATCTTACCCGTCGCATCGCGCGCTCCAGTGGCCTGCTTGCGGGACGCACGGTCATTGAAATTGGCCCGGGCCCTGGGGGGCTCACCCGCGCACTTCTCTTGGAAGGCGCCGCCAAAGTGATCGCCATTGAAAAAGACCCGCGCTGCGTTGCCGCCCTTGCCCCACTGGTCGACGCGGCCGAGGGACGCTTGGAGGTTCGGGAAGAGGACGCCCTCACACTTCAGCTTGAGTCGCTTGTAACAGGCACCACCAAAATTGTGGCAAACTTGCCTTACAATATTGCAACCCCTCTGATTATGAACTGGCTGCCCCACTTGCATCTTTTGGAAAGCATGACCGTCATGGTGCAAAAAGAGGTCGCGGAACGCTTTGAGGCCGAGCCCCGCACCAAAGCCTATGGCCGTGTGTCTGTCCTTGCCCAGTGGCACGCGGCGGTCCACACCCTTTTTGATCTGGCGCCCCACGTGTTCTGGCCGCCGCCCAAGGTCACCTCAAGTGTTGTGTCCTTTGTGCCCCATAAGGCACCTCCCTATGATGCTAACCCAGAGGCGCTCGACACCCTTCTGCGCCATGCCTTTGCTCACCGGCGCAAGGTTCTGCGCGCAAACCTGCGTCCTTTGCATGAGGACAGTGCCGCCTTACTCGCGTCCCTGGGTCTTTCCCAAAACGCGCGGGCAGAAGAACTCACCCTTGAAAACTTTTGTGCGCTATCGCGCCTTCTTCAGCAATAAAAGAACAAAATAGAAATATTCTTTATTTATTCTATGCGCGCCATTTGACAGTAATTATATTACACAGGTTAAAATACAATAACTTTGAAAAACCTTGGAACCTTTGTCATTCACACTTTTCTCATGGGACAAGTCAGCGCAAGCAGTGATGCCCTCCCCCGCGCTGAACCATTTGACGACGCTCCCTATACTGAACCAGGCAGGGCCATCACAACAGACCGCTCCGTTATATTTACCAAAAGCCCAAGCTCACAAGAGCGTCGGCTCAATCCTCGTGATCTGCTTCCAGAAAATTTTTTCCCAAGCTCTGTGTGGGTCGCAGATGGCAACCAAAGGGTTATTTTGCGCAAGTCCCACGGCTATCTCTTAAACAAACCTGTACAAGACGTGAGCCCTTTGACCCTTACAAACCTAAACTCCCGTTTTAAACAGAGTACCCAGCGCCCCCGTTACATGGGCAAAGAGCTGACCCTCCAAGAAAATACTCTCTATCTTGGTGACACGGCAGCACGAGAGTCACATCCTGCGCTCGACACGCGGTTTGATTACTTTATTGACGAGAATCTCCATACGTTTGCGGGGCCTGCAACAGGACATGACGCCCTCAAAGGCATGGAATACGGTGTGGCTGCGGGGGAGTTTTGGCTTGATGAAGATAGTAAGATTTGCTTTATGACAACCCGCACCGGCCATTATGGATGCTCGGACGCTCAAATGCAGCTCGCTATCCGTTTTTTCAAAGATCGTGGTTTTATGGCTGATGACGCACTTTGCGCGCCCTGTGAAGCAACGCCACTGGCTTCACCCAATGAGTGGCTGTCTTCTCGTGCAGATTTGTTGACCGAAGACGACGCAGCACCCATCATACCGAGCGGCGGACACCCGCTTATCGGCGAAGTTGCAAGACTCAATACCCTTCCCATTCACTTTCCTGAAGTGCAAACCGGGGCAAGAAGCCTTGGGCGACGTCTCGTGGAGCTCAAAGACCTTTTCATGCATGCGCGCACAACCCCCATTGATCAGAGCAGTCTCGATGAGACAGACGCCAAGATCTTAAACGTTTTAGAGCACAATGATCTAGAGATACGCATGCGATGCGGCACAACAACCCCTGAGGATTTTGTACATTGTGTGCACCCATCTTTGGTGGGTGTGCCAAACCACAAAGAATTTGCACAAAATGAGTTAGAAAGGCTTAAAGCCAATAGGCCTCACACTGAGCTCTATGAGCGCATCTTTGGGGCATCTTCATAAAAACACCTACATATAAAGTACGAGCGAGGGGACCTTGTTCCCCCTCTTTCTTTCCATAGGCCTTGTGGGTGCATTTTTAGCTGGCAAAATCTGTCTCTTTTGACATATGATCCAAAATTTACAAGCAACATTTGAGCCTTTGACCGTGTCTCCTTCACCACAAAATCTTCGCCGCGGCATTTTTCTGACCGCTGGCTTTGCCATGTTCTCCATGTTCTTTGGTTCAGGAAACCTGGTTTTTCCTCTGGTGATTGGTCAAATCACAAAAGATCAATCTTCTTATGCGATTTGGGGGCTCATTGTCACAGGAACGCTCGTTCCCTTCCTGGGGCTGCTCACCATGATTTTTGTGGACGGTAACGCGAAACGCTTTTTTACAAAACTGGGCAAGATCCCAGGTTTTCTGCTTCCCTTTTTCCTTTTGGCTATTTTAGGCCCCTTTGGTGTATGCGCGCGCTGCATCCTTGTGTCCTATGGCAGCTTAGAGCTTGTCTTTCCCCACCTCCCCTTCAGCGTTTTTACGGTTACTTTTTCGGCACTTGCCGCCCTTTTGACCCTCAACCGCAATAAGATTGTCGGGATTTTGGGCAAGTACCTGACGCCATTTCTGCTCTTTGGCATTATCTCCATCTTGGTTGTGGGTTTGTGGCTTGCCCCTCCCATGGACACGGCACCTCACACGCCTTTGGAGGCTTTCAATGTTGGGCTCCACCAAGGCTACCAGACCATGGATCTTTTGGCCGCGTTCTTTTTCTCCATTTCCATTGTAGCGTACTTGCGTGCCCATATGGGACACGATGCGCCTGTGGAAAAAGTCGCCAGAGAAGCCATCAAGGCCAGTGCCGTCGGCATTACCCTTCTGGCCTTTGTTTACCTTGGATTTGTCACCCTTGGCGCGTCCTTTTCAGGCAAACTCTGCGACGTTTGCCCGGAACATATGCTTGTGCAAATTGCCCAGCATACGTTGGGGGACGCAGCTCTACCCATCGTGGCGCTCACCATCACTATGGCGTGTCTGACGACTCTGATTGCCTTGGCTGGACTTTTTGCAGACTTTTGTGAGACGGAAATCTTTGCCAAGCGAGTGGCGCGCAGTCACCTGGTGATTGTGACTTACGCCCTATGCTGCCTCGTGTCCTTCCTAGGCTTTGAGAGTCTGGCCCGCGTCATGGGGTCCCTTCTCGAGTATCTCTATCCAGCCCTCATTGTCCTCTCCCTTGCTTCCATCTTGGATTACTACACAAAAAAGAACTGGGCGCCGCGGGCTTTTTATTACGCGCTCATTCTGGTTGTGGTGCTCAAGCTGTTAAATGAGCATGTCTTTTAAGGCCCCTATTCAAAGGGAAAGCAAGACGCTAAGATAGCCAAAACAACTGGAGAGCGCATCATGATTGGTCTTGTCATTGTCACCCATGGTCAACTCGCACAAGAGTTCCTACAGGTTCTTGAACACGTTGTGGGGCCGCAATCCGCAACGGCCTGTCTTTGCGTAAATCCAGAAGATGACATGGAAGAACGGCGCCTGACCCTGGAGACCCTTATCAAGGACGTGAACAGGGGAAGCGGTGTCCTCCTTTTTACCGATATGTTTGGGGGAACACCCTCCAACCTTGCCATCTCCCTTTTAGGACGCCACGAAGCCCTTGAAGTCATTGCGGGGGTAAACGTGCCCATGCTTGTAAAGTTCGCGAAGGTGCGGGCGAGCCTGGCGCTGGCCCAAGCCGCTGAAGAGGCCCAAGAAGCTGGCAAGAAGTACATCAATGTTGCCTCTAGCCTCTTAGGAGCAGCGTGAGTCCCGTGGAAGCAGCCTGCGCCAGTGTCGAGATTGTGAACCTGCGCGGACTCCATGCGCGGGCGGCCGCGCGTTTTGTGAAACTTGCGGAAACCTATGACGCCCAAATTACTGTCACCAGTGCCCAGCGCACGGCCATTGGCACCTCTCTCATGGGGCTTTTGCTCCTGGGCGCCTCAAAGGGCACAACACTCGAGCTCTGCTGCGAAGGTCCCCAGGCCCAAGACGCGCTCTGGGCACTGGCGAGTCTCATCACCCGCCGCTTTGACGAAGACGCGTAATCACTAGTTGCTAAAACCCTATCACTTCATTGCGCAAAAGCATTTCAAATGAGTATTAGGAAGGCGAGGGTAAGCCGCGCGGAGCTTATAGAGACATTAGTGAGCGCGGCTTAGCCCGATGGCTGACGCTGTCATCATTTAAAAGGGTGTGCGCTTTATCCTTTTCCTTGACGCGGCCCCTACTTCAAGATATCAAAGAGAAGCTGGATGGGTGGCCGAGCGGTTGAAGGCACCGGTCTTGAAAACCGGCAGGCGTGGAAGCGTCTCGTGGGTTCGAATCCCACCCCATCCGCCATCTTTGTGGCGCCAGCCTATTTCAAAAAAACTTCATTCAGAGAAAAATGTCACCGCGTTAAATTGCGGTGAAATGCATTCTAAAGAAACTATTGCTAGAACAGTTTAATGTGATAACAGGATACGGGGAAAGCGGCGTGTATACGTATACACGAGCGGTGAGTGGCGCATTATCACATTATTAAGGTTATAGGGAGAGTCTTGAGCCCCAAACCGCATAGGTTTTGAGGCTCAAGGTGTTGAGTTATTCTTTTGGGCGCATGGTGGGGAACGCGATCACGTCCCGGATACTGGGCGCACCCGTTAGGAACATGACTAGGCGATCAATACCGATACCAAGGCCGCCCGTGGGAGGCATACCATACTCAAGGGCCGTCACGAAGTCCTCGTCCATCTGGTGGGCTTCGTCATTGCCTCCAGCGCGCGCGGCCATCTGTGCCTCAAAGCGTGCGCGTTGGTCAATGGGGTCACTGAGCTCCGAGAATCCGTTGGCCAGCTCAATGCCGTTCACAAACACCTCAAAACGCTCCGTCAGGCGTGCGTCTTCTGGATGCACCTTGGCCAGGGGAGAGATATCCAAGGGGAACTCCGTCACAAAGGTGGGCTGGATGAGGGTGTGCTCAACTTTTTCTGCAAAAACAACCTCTAGCGCCTCACCCCACAGAGCCCCGTCCTTGACCTTCAGACCAAGTCCCTTGGCGGCGGCAACGGCGCCCGTAGCGTCAAGGGTGCCAAAGTCAATGCCCACCGCGTCCTTAACCGCTTGGAGCATGGGTATGCGGCGCCAGGGGGCCGCGAACTCAAGGTTTTGACCGGCGTAATCAAAGGCGGTCTTGCCAAAAAGAGTCTGTGCTGTGCTGCTGACAAGATTCTCGGTGAGGGCCATCATGGACGCGCCGTCCTCGTAGGCGGCGTAAAGTTCAATCATGGTAAACTCAGGATTGTGGCGCGTGGAGATGCCTTCGTTGCGGAAGTTGCGGTTGATCTCAAACACGCGGTCCGCGAGCCCTCCCACGATGAGGCGCTTCAAGAAAAGCTCCGGCGCAATACGCAGGTAAAGGGTCATATCCAGGGCGTTATGGTGGGTCATGAAGGGACGCGCGGCAGCGCCGCCGGCCAGGGTCTGCAGCATGGGTGTTTCCACCTCCAGGTAGCCCTCTTGTCCCAGATAGCTCCGAATATGGGAGATGATCCGGCTGCGGTCGCGCAGGGTTGTGCGCGAATCTTCATTCATGATGAGGTCAAGATAACGCTGACGGTAACGGATCTCCACGTCACTCAGACCATGGTACTTCTCGGGCAGCGGCAAAAGCGCCTTTGAGAGGAGCGTCAGCTCCGTTACATTCACGGTCAGCTCGCCCCGGGGCGTGCGGCGAATCAGGCCCTTTGCGCCCACAATGTCGCCCAGATCCAGGAGCTTCAAAAGCGCCTGGTCCTCTGCGCGCAGCGTGTCTTTGTGGCAGAAGAGCTGCAACTTGCCCGATGTGTCATGCAGATCAATGAACATACCGCTGTTGCGCAGGGAGCGGATGCGTCCCGCCACGCACACCTCGTCCTGGGTCTCCACACCCGTGTCCAGGTCCTTGTAGAGGTCTTGCAGCGCGTCAAGTTTATGGGTACGCGCAAACTGATAGGGGTACGGGTTTACACCCAGATCACGCAGCTCATCCAGCTTGGCCACACGCACCGCACGAAAGAGATTTTCCTTCTCTTCCAAAACACTCTCACTCATGGTTTTAAGATTCCTTGGGGTTTAAAACAAAATCAGAGATAGTATTAGAAAAAGTGGGAGCAAAAGTCCACAAGACCATGCAAGGTAGCCAAAAAAACTTGGCATTTGCACGGCGTGGTTTTGGGCAATGGCCTTCACCATGAAGTTGGGGGCGTTGCCAATGTAGGTCATGGCACCCATGAACACAGACCCCAGTGAGAAGGCTGTGAGGGTTGAAGCCAGAGGACCCATGAGGGTTTCAGGCTGTCCACCTGCCAAGTTAAAAAACACAAGGTACGTTGGTGCATTATCAAGGAAGGCTGACAGGATCCCAGAAAGCCAAAAGTAAGCGCCGTCCACGGGCGCGCCGCCCTTGTTCACAATTTGCACAATGCTGGATAAAGCGCCCGCCTCACCCGCCTTCAAAATCGCAATGACGGGGGCGGCGGTGATAAAGATCGCGATGAACAGCTTGGCAACCTCCTCAAAGGGCCCCCAGGAGAAATGGTTCGCGTGGCGCGCGTCTTTAGGGCCAAAACGCCAAGAGGCATAAATCAGCGCCAACAGGCCCGTATCACGGATGATGTCTTGAAGCGCCAAGTGCACATGAAAGACTGTAAACGTAATACCGGACTTCCAAAAGCCGCTCATAAGCACCAGGGCAACAGCCCCAGCCAGAAAATAGAAATTGCGCTTACCCGCAAAGGACACAAGGCGCACATGTTTTTTCTTCTCAAAGACATAGCCGTGTTTTGAAAACTGCCACGTGTCAATGGCCCAGTACATCACAAGGAGCGCCGCCAGGACAGCGAGGGTTTCTGGCCATAGGTGCTGCGTGGGCCAGAAAAAATCAACGCCACTTAAGAAGCCCAGGAAAAGAGGTGGGTCACCCAGGGTACTAAGCGCGCCGCCCACGTTACACACAATAAAGATGAAGAAAATAATAGTGTGGGTGCAGGAGGCGCGCCCCTCATTGATGTCGAGGATTGGCTTTATAAACAGCATAGCCGCGCCCGTTGTCCCCATCACACCCGCGGCCAGCGCTCCCAAAAACAGAATAAGCGTGTTCATGGCAGGGGTGCCCGGCACGTTAAGGGTGACGCGCAGCCCCCCCGCAATGGTGTAAAGGGCCCCCACCAGGACCACGAAGGGGATGTAGTGCATGAGGGTCAGATGAAGAAGCTCATAAAGGGCGCTTTGCCAGCCATAACTCAAGAGCCCCGCGCAGATGGTAAGCGCCCAAAAGGCCATGACTTTCCCGTAGTGGTGGTGCCAAAGCCCAGGCACCACCAAAGGACAGATGGCAAGGCTAAGAAGCGTACCGGCAAAAGGAAGCGCCCACAAAAGCGACAGGGACGCCCCAGGTAGCGCCAAATCGCCGGACGCCAAAAGAGAGTCCGCACCAAGAAATGCAAAAAGCGCCATCACATAACGTAGCTTTGCCATATTAGAGGAGCCCTTTCAAAAGACCGCCTATGGCTTTGGCTGGCTCTTTGGCGAGATCCTCTAGCCCATTGTCCTGGGGCGCGTCCTTTGAATCCCCTTGGGGAGCCCCCCCGCCGCCACCTATCACACCCGTGATCACCTCCCCAATCTTGCCGACCTTGGTGCCAGACAAGAGTTTTGAGAACACGTTTTGCAGCATATAGGCCTGGATCTGGCTCACATCGTAACTCCGCTGGGGCGCGTTCAGAGGCCCGCTAAGCGTAACCGTAAAGGGTGGGAAATCCGCGTGCTGGGTCAAGCGCAAGGTTGTGGTCACATCCATGAAGTAACGCGGCAGGTCAATGGTTCCGCCACCTGTTGCTTCCGCCGCGTCGGCAACCAGAGTCAGCTTACCAATGCGCCCAACGCCATTATGAAACGCAAGGGCGACCTTGGCCTGGGAAAAATGCGTCGTCCCCTCGCTCAATGTTCCCGAGAAAAGCGCTGTCAAACCATCTAAGGAACGCAGGCCTCCGATCTTGTCCGAAAGCCCCTTCAAGTCCACGCCCGCTATGGCGCCGTTTTCCACATCAAGGCTGACGGTTCCTTCCAAGTTGTTCACAAAATCCCATACGCTTTTGCCCTGGGTTTTGAGATTGGTGAGCTGCTCAAGGGAGCCTTTCACGATTTTGAACTTGCCCGTGTCAACCTTGGCCAGAGCCTTTTGCACAGACGCCCCTTCCAGACCCGCGCGCAGTTTAAGAACAGGCGCCTTGGGTGTTATCAGCGAAAAAGCACTAGAGAACTTGCCGTCCCAAATGGTGCCCGTGGCTTCACTGGTCAGCACCCCTTCTTTGATGGTGACAGTCTTTTGGGTTTTTTCCACGGACCAATCTCCCCAAGTCACACGGGGACACGTAAAGGTCACGTTGGCATCCACCTTCTCAATCCAGGCAAAATCCATGGGTGTGCGCGACCATGTGTGGGGGGTAGGGGCCTCTTTTGGTGCAACTTTGTCGTGCTTTTTCTGGGCCACAAGCATGACGCGCGGCACCTCGGGTGCCTCAAGGCTTGCTTGTTTTTCCATACCACCCAAAAAGCGATCAAGGTTCATGGTTGAGGCGTGGAGCTGTCCAGTCACATTCATCTTTGGATCTAGATCAAGGACCAGCCCTCCCTCCAGAGTGATCTTTTCACCTCCTGAGGTAAGGGACGCTTTGATGCCACCGAGTTGCATTTTCTTGGGCTCACCCTGCAGTGAGGTCGAGACTTGCACATTTTGAAGGCGCACGGTGTCGGACACAGAAAAGCCATCGTTTAAGGCCGCACGCACAAACATATCAAAGCGCGGTGTACCCGCCTCATCGCTGTGCATATTGCCTTTGGCTGATAAGCTGCCCTGGGGCAAGCCCAAGGTTGTGTCTGTCTCAAGGGCGAAGTGCTCAAAGTTTGTAACACGCGTGGTGCCTTTGAGTGTTACGCGCTCAAGATCCGTGTTCAAAGGTGCGCCAACTCCCCTCAAAAAGGCCTGTTTTGCGGTCAGGGACAGATCATAGGTCAGACCATGGTTGGCAAGGCGGTAGGCAATCCCCCCCGACAGGCGCGCGTCATCTGTTTGAAGCATCAGGTTCTTCAGGTTCAACCCACCGGCGTCATACTGAAAATCCGTTGTCATATCCCAGGACGCATCGATCAGTGTCGAGGGTAGCTTTTTCTCGTCCGCGAGGCGTGTCCAGGAGATGAGCTTGCGCGGGGCCCGTACGGAGAGGCCTGCCGATCCAGACAGCGTTCCCTTGCGCGGCACACCTGTTAAGTGTACGTGCACGCCGCCCGGCAGCCCGCGCATATCACAGGCAAAGGAGAGGGGATCAAAACGCACTTGACCACTTCCCTCTAAGCGGTTGTTCTCCATAATAAATTCCAGGTGCTTGGCCTCAACACCCGTGGGCGACAAAATCACAAAACCTGTGAGGGCAAAAGGCTCACGCAAAAACTCAGGAGCCTGGGTAGAGGCGTCAAAAATCTTTTCCAGATCATCCAAATCGCTTTTAACGCTCAGGTCCCCCTCAAAGGATTTTTCGTCAATAAGCAAGTTGCCCTTGAGACTCACGTCAACACCTTTGGTGGCAAGGGTGAGTTTAAAGGGGGTTTTTTCCGTGAATTTTTTCATACTCACGCGAAACTCAATGTCGCGTCCCAGTGCCTTGAAGGCCCCACGTGCGTCCATGGGACCACTTAAGGAATCCAGAGACAACATGGTGCTCAGGTCCTCAAGACGCTGCGCCTCACCTTGTTCATTTTGCCAAATGAGCGTCGCGCGCAAAATCTCCACCTCATCCACGGACAAATCAAAAGAGGTGCCCTTGTCTTGGGTCTGCACAGCCGTGGCGTTCACATCCGTCACTTGGGCCTCTTCCTTGGGGTGGAAGATCCAGTTCCCTTCACCATTTGGCAGGGTTTCAAGTTGAATGGTTGGCTCAAAAATCTTAACGTTTGTCAGCTTAATTTGCTTGTGCAAAAGGGCGCCAAGGCTCAAATCCACCCGCACTTTGGGCAGATCGACCATAAAGGCAGCCTTACCGCCCTCGCCTGTGGCTATCTTGATCTGTTTCACCACCACGTGGGGTGTTGGCAAGAAAGACAGATGCATCCCCCCATCAAGAGTCACTTTTCTCCCTAAACTCGCCTCGACCTCTTTGATAATCAAAGGCTTATAAGACTCAAGAGGAATGAAATAAGGAACTGCAAAAAGAAGAAGCCCAAGCCCCGCGAGGGTCGCCGCCGTCACCGTCATCCACTTTTTCACCATAGGTCTTCCTCCGCCAAAAAAAATATTGAAACCCATGGTAACTTGAATGCAACTGGTTGTACACGTTACAATGCAAGGCACTTTTCAAATAAGCAAAGGATACCCTATGGCCGCTTCAAGTCTTATTATTGGTGCCGGTCCCGTGGGACTGGCCCTGGCTGTTGCCCTCTCAAAACAAGGTCAAGCCGTCACCGTTGTGGACCGCGCGCCCGCATGTTCGTCCCACGACGGGCGTACCATTGCGCTAGCCCAAGGGTCTTGCAAGATCTTGGCGCGCCTGGGTGTTTGGGACACGCTTAAGGGCAGCGCACACCCCATCCATGAGATCCTTGTCAGCCAAGAAAAGAGACAAGGCAACGTGCACTACCGGTCTCAGGATGTCTCCACAGACCCCATGGGCCACCTCATTCCCATGGAACGCCTTCACGAGGCGCTTCTGGCGCGCGCAAGGGAGGAGGCCCGCATCACCTTCTTGCGCCCCTTTGTGCCCACCGCCCTCTCCATGAACCAGGATAACGTCCTTTTGCAAGCAGAGGGCGGCCAGACCCTTGAGGCAGACATGTGCTTTGGCGTGGACGGACGCGCGTCTTGGGTGCGGGATTATCTGGGCTTTAAAACCCGCAGCTGGGACTATGACCAGGTAGGCATTGTGGCCACTCTCACCCATACGCGCCCCCACAACGGCGTGGCGTATGAGCATTTTCTTGCATCAGGCCCTGTGGCGTTTTTGCCCCTCACCCCCTTTTCCAGCGCCCTTGTGTGGAGCCAACCTCCAGGTCACGCCGATTATTTAATGGGCCTTGATGAGGGCGCCTTTTGTGATCTTCTTGCCCATGTGTTTCCGTTCTTGGGCGAGCTGACCCTCACTGCGCCGCGCCGTTCTTACCCACTGGCCGGACACTTTGTGACGGCGCCTGCAAAGGGGCGCGCATTTCTTGTGGGGGACGCAGCCCACGGCATTCACCCTGTTGCTGGGCAAGGATTCAACTTAGGTCTTCGTGATGTGGCCTGGTTCTTAGATCAAGAACCACGTCTCTTTGAAGGGACAAGCAGCGCAGCTCTGACGGGTGCCTACACCCAGCGCCGCATGCCCGATATTGTATCCATGACCGCCATGACCCACGGTCTTGTAAAACTGTTTTCAAACGAGTCCAGGACCTTAAGACACCTACGCGGCGTGGGTCTTGGGATTGTCAACCGCATCCCACCCCTTAAAAAGATCCTCACGCGCCATGCCATGGGGCTCTCCCTCAAGGGGTAATGCGGGCGCGCAGGGCAACGGAGAACTCTGGCAAGGGCATGGAAAGTGGCAGTTGGGTGTCCGCCATAATGTGTTGCCCGGCGCGCTTACCTGCGTGATCAATAAGAACAGGCGCCCTCTGGTTGATGGCCACCAGCATCTCAGCGCCCTGCCCCAAGACCGTCACAATGAAATAGCACTTTGTGGTGGCTGCGTTGTACCCAAAGATCTGATGCACGTGGGATAGATCACTTACATGGTATTTCTTATCAAGGACCTGATCGCACACAATTAAAAAGTGAATAGACGGGTTCTGATGGTGAATCAAAAGCTGCAAAGGCGCATATTCGGCCCTCGGGAATGGGGTGAGCGTATAGCGCTGGTCATTGCCAAAGCCGATGATCCCGTGATGGAAAAAGAGAGCTTCCTCCGTGAGAACCTCCGGTTGCTCAAAGGCCCTGTGCTCCATGGGTGTGCACGAGGACGTGTCTTGTTTTTTTGCTTCTATATGCGACATTTTTCTATCCTTTCAAGTTATTAAGAGGCCATAAGTGAAATATAACTACGTGTCATTTGAAGATCTTGGGATACAATGGACATCATTAACTGCAACTGAGCACCCAGGCTTGTGGACAGCGCCCAAGCTTCCAGAGGGTTTGAATTATTGAGTGTGGCGTCTAACTCCTTGAGATTTTCTGCAACGTCTTCATAGCGGTTTTCCTGTGCAATGATATTGCCGCGCATGGTGCCAAGATTCTCATAGAGCTCAGCAACCAAAGTGGTTCCCGTGTCTGCCTCGTCGATGGCCTGGCGCAAAAGCTTCATGTTTGGGCCACTCTCGTCATAATCGGGGATGATGGTTGCGCCAATTTTGAGGGCGCTGAGAAGATTGGCAAGCCCCGGGTCATCGGCGCGAAGGGTATAGTCGAGGGACTGCCCATCATCGATATTTACCGTATTACTGCCCTGATCGCCCTTGTAATAATTTGTTGATGGTACGCCTCCTAAGACGGGCACAGGTAAGGACGCCAGATCCACGGGCTTGGTTGCCCAGTCCGTACCCGCCAAGAGGTAATTGCCCCGGCTGTCGCGACCATTGAGCTGTTTGGCAATCATCTCCAGGGAATCTTGGCAAAACCTATCAAAGGCTGAGTCTGGCTGGCCAGGCTGCACCACACGCATAAGGCGCGAGCGAAATTCTTCTGCGACCTTTGTGACAATATCAAGGGAGCTCTCAATGCTTTGCAACCGTGCATCCACCGTATCCATGTTGCTGACATATTGCTCAATACCTGAGAGGGTATTTTTTACGTTGAAGGACTCCTGCACCACCAGGGCATTTTCATGAAATGCCTGGGCTTTTTGACCGGAGCTCATCTGGAGCTGTGCTTTTTGATAATCTGCAGTCACCAAGTTACGCTGATAACTCAGTCTATGACTTTGTGCATAATCTCCAGCACCGTTTAATTCGGCCATAATCTTCTACCCCCTATACAACACGTACCAGCTCACGGAACATGTCATTCACAATCTTGCTCATGTGCGCACACGATGTAAAAAGCCGCTGCCAGTTCATTGTTTGCGTAAAAATATCTTGTACGGTCACACCCGCCTGTTGCCCAATGGCGTAGTCTCGTGCCTCAAGCCTATTGGACTCCTGGGTCGCCCGGGTCTCCACGTTTTGAACGTCCAAAGAATAGTCCGCAATGATGAGGGCTGCGTAGTCCATGAAGTTTGCACTGACGGATGTGAGCCCCCCTGCGGCCGTAAAAACTTGCGGTGTACTCAGCGCGCCAATGATGTTGTCAATGCAGGTCTTATCGCCAAGGGCCACAAGCTTTGCCGGAGGCACCGGAGGAGGCACGGCACTGGACAGGGTTCCTCGGGAGAGATACGCGTCCGTTGCCAGAATATCAGGGCGAATGGCCAGGGTTTGCGAAATACCTGGATCGGCCGTTGCGCCTTGGATGCCGTGGGGAGGCGAGATAATCAGGTCATTGAGGCCAAAAAAGTGAGAAAAACCCCGCCCCGTCGCTGTTTCAGTGGCGTTTGCCCCCACAGACGTGATGGCAATACCGATGTTGGGATCACCTGAGTTCAGCACAAGCTGGTTGTTAGTCGTCGCGTCACACACCGCCGTCACCGTTCCCAAAAGAGGGGTGAGCCCCCCTTGGATATTTGCGGCCAAGGTTTGAATAGAGACTGTCCCCATTGTGGTTGTATCCAGGTCGAAGGTATTACCCCCCACCATTTGACCCGTCGTTTTGTCCACAAGGGCGAATCTAACCACGCCTGTACCCGTATAGGTATCAACAGTCGGGTCCGTAAAGATGTGCGTTCCTGTCAGTGTGTCTGGGGGCGTTTGACTGGCGCCTAAGTTATGGGCGGCGTTGACTGAGTCACGCAGACTTGCAGCAAAGCGGTCAAGTTCTTGTTGCAACTGGGGCAAGACCGTATCGCGCATTTCAAGGAAGGCTGCGATATCGCCGTCTTTAAAATCCAGTGTGATGTCCGTTGTGTTACCACCTGAGTCGGAAACTGTGATGGGGTTAATGCTGGATAAGGCCGGGTTTGGATTATAGGCGGACGACGCATTAATCAGCGCGGTCGCCGTATAATCAATATGAATCACATCGGGAAATAGAAGGGCAACACCCGCGTTATTTTGGATGTAGACAACGTTGTCGCCGTCCTTGGAAACAGAAACGTCCAAGTGCTGCGCCAAGTTTTTAAGGGCAAGATCCCGCTGATCTTCCAGATCCCCCACGGAAAGACGCGCGAAGGTATTTCCCGAAATGACGCTATTAAGGCTATTAATTTGATCTAGCTGATTATTCACATCTGCAACGGCCGTGGCAATTTTCCCGTCCACGTCCTGACGCATTTGCTGGATGCGCCCGCTAATGCGCGCAATCTCATCAAAAAGTCGCGTGGAGGTACGCATCACTTCTTTGCGTCCCACAGGATCTGTGGGAGAGGTTGAGACTTTCTGATACGCATCCACCATCCCGCGCACCATTTCGCTGATGGAGTTCGCGTCTCCTGGCTTGCCAAACTCCAGCTCCATTTGCTTCATCAAGTTGCTTTTGGCTGTCATGTGATGGGTGAGGGAGGCCTGCACCCGATCGGCGGACACAAGAAATGGATCCACAACACGCTGGAAAGGCGCCAGGTCTACGCCTGCACCAAGACCGTCCAAGATACGCGTTGTAACAAGGGGTTTTTTTGCGGTAAAGCCGGGGGTCTCAACGTTTGCCATCTGATTTGATAAATCAGCAATAGCAACCTTTGAGGCGTTTAAGCCTGAAATCAAAGCGTCCGTTGCGGAAATCCCAGCCATTTTATGCTCCCTACAGCGTCTGGTTCACAGACACGTAAGGTGCCTGATTGCTGTAAAGGGTCTTACCTACCTGCCCATAACGCTTCACAGGCAGGTCTTTTTGGGCAAACATGTCCTTTTTCAAAACGTCTGCCAGTGTTGTAAAAGCGTCTGCCATGGCCGCGAGATAAATCTGGTTCTGGGTCAACACAGCGTCGAGGCGTCTTAGCTTTTCAACGAGGACCGCGCGCACATCTGCCTCCTTTGGCAAATCACTTTTAAGGCGGTTCAAGTGAAAGGTATAGACCTCCATGGTTTGCTGGCGTGCGTCCATGCGCTCGCGCACCTTGGTACGCTCTTTTTGCGCGAAAAGCGCATTATCTTCTTCGAAAAACGCAATGATTTCGTCCAGATCCTTCAAAAGTGTTGCGTGTGTCATGGTCTTTTCTCCTGGTTTGCAAGGTCAATCATGGTGCTCATGAGATCGTTGGCCATCTCATTGCCAAGGGGACTGTTGGACATGGACTCACCCAGCACATCTGTCAAAAAGGCACTCTCCATCATCTCACCCGCATTATCTTGCTCTTTGTTGCGGGTATCGAGCATCACCTGGGCAAAGGTTGACATGATAAAGGACACATAAGACTGGGCGTTCCCTTCAATATCTTTTAAACGCTGTGGGCTTAGATCCTTGACCTTATGGGCCATCATGGGACTTGTCACAGCCATGCTCATTGAAGCACTCATTAAATCACCTCTATTTCTGCTTGTAAGGCGCCCGCCGCCTTAATGGTGCGTAGAATCGTAATCATATCCCGGGGCGCAACACCCAGGGCGTTCAAGTGGTCCACAAGCTCACCCAAAGTCACCCCTTCTTCCACCACCGTCATTTTTTTGCCGCCCTCATTCACATCAATGGCTGTGCGTGGCACAACGGCTGTTGTGCCTGCGTTAGAGAACGGATTAGGTTGGGACACCTGGGGCGTCTCCGTCACGCGGATGGTCAGGTTGCCGTGGCTGACAGCAACGGTGCTAATGCGCACATTGTGTCCCATGACAATCACCCCGTTTTGTTCATCGATGACGACCTTTGCGATGGTGTCTGGCTCAACGGTGAGTTGCTCAATGTTTGTCAAGAAAGCCATGACCCCGTGCTCTCCCTTTGAAGGGATATTGAGCTGGACGGTGGACGGATCCATGGCGCTGGCCACTTGAGAGCCCGCGTGCCCATTGATGGCCTGGGCAATGCGCTTGGCCGTTGTCATGTCAGGATTGCGTAAGGAAAGGCGCATGCTGGTCAGCTGGTTCATATCAAAGGCTATTTCTTTTTCCACAATGGCCCCATTTGCAATGCGCGCGCTTGTGGGCACACCTTTGGTCACGGACGTCCCCGATTGACCTTCTGCGGAAAATCCACCTGTCACCAGGGGACCCTGGGCAACGGCGTATACTTCCCCATCCGCGCCCATAAGCGGGGTCACAAGAAGGGTGCCACCCAAAAGGTCTTTTGCTGTGCCGATGGCCGAAACCCGCACGTCGAGCGGTGTCCCGTGCCGTGCAAAGGCTGGCAAGGTCGCCGTCACCATCACGGCCGCCACATTCTTTGACTTCATGTTCGTGCTTTGATCGCGCACGTTAACACCCAGGCGGTCCAACATGCTGATCATGGTCTCAAGGGCGTAGGGCGAGTCTTTTAACGTGTCACCCGTGCCCTTCAAACCCACCACAAGGCCGTATCCCACCAACTGGTTTTCACGCACGCCCTCAAAGGACACGATATCCTTAATGCGCACTTTGAGGGGGGCGGCAAAGGCTGGCACGCACAGAGCTGCGCACCCAAAGGCTAGCACCGCAAAACGCACGGCCCTTGGCAGTTTTGTCATGGCAAAGTTGAAACCCAAACCCATTCTTCATCCTTAAAATCTGTGGCACACCACATAAAGCGTGCTATACTGAGACATGTTATGCCAGAAGCGTGCCAAGTGAGGCGCGTGAAGCAAAAAAAAGCAGGAGGTGACACGTTAGTGATCAAAATTGGGGACGGATTTCCTTTTGCACCAGCGCGTCGCGCGGCGCCCCGCAAGGCCGACAAGGCGTCTGCGAGTTCTTTTTCCAACGCCCTGGATGAAACCACCGCGACCCAAGACACCTCCTCATCCCATCACGTCGGTGCGAGTGCACCCTTGCAGCCACTCATGCACCTACAAGAAATCACTGACAGCCTGCACACCAAGTCCCGCGCCATTTCCCGGGGGGAGGATCTCCTCGTCAGCTTAGAGGTGCTGCGAGATGGCTTACTGATGGGAAGTTTTTCCCAGCAAAATCTTGAGGATATTGCCAGTCAACTCGCCCATTGCCCGGTTGACAATATCGAAGAACCTTTAAAAGACATACTTGAACAAATCGAACAACGTGTTCATATTGAGCTCACAAAAATAGAAATGTCTCTTAAGGGACATGGGGATCACAAACAGGCATTATAAGGGAGGTTTTTAAAGATGGCTTACGCAGCACCAGACACACAATCCTATTCCGAGCGTTTAAGGGCAGTGGTTTTACCTCAAGATTACAAGCCTTCCGACGCCGAAGCCTACATGTGTATTGAGCACCTTGCCTATTTTAAAAAGAAACTCCTGGAGTGGCGAGGAGAGCTTTTGCGCGATACCGTTGAAACGATCCACCATATGCAAGAGCAAACCCACAACGAGGCGGACATTGCAGACCGCGCGTCAACGGAAACGGACCGCGCCCTTGAGCTGCGCACCCGCGACAGGGAGCGTAAGCTCATTAACAAAATCGACGAAGCCCTCCGCCGCGTTGAGGACGGGAGCTATGGCTACTGCGAGGAGACCGGTGAGCCCATTGGCCTAACGCGTCTCATGGCCAGGCCCGTGGCGACCCTGAGCATCGAAGCACAAGAGCGCCACGAGCGGGACGAGCGCGTTCACTCCGATGAGTCCTAACCCCTCTCTAAAACGCGTCTTTTTCCAGACGACGCCGGGTGAAAAGCGCAAGCGCCTCGCCTGGCGCGTCAAGGAGGCATCTTAAAAACGGGTTGAAGCGCATCTCAAAGGAAAGGGGAAACCCCACAAGGGCCTCACCTTTAGCGCGTGCACGCTCAAAGTCGAGGACTAAGTCTTCAAGCTCCTTATCCTGTGGCGCGATATAACGCGCAAAGGCCAGATTTAACAGCATATACTCGTGTCCGCAAAACACCCGGGTGTCCTGGGGAAGTGCTGCAAGCCTTAAAAGGGATGTCCACATCTGATCAGGCGTTCCCTCAAAAAGGCGTCCGCACCCCAGGTGAAAGAGGGTATCTCCCGTAAACACACACGCGTCCTCTTCAAAATAGTACGCAACGTGTCCCAGGGTATGACCCGGAATATGCAGCACCCTTGCACGACTCGCCCCTAGGGCGAAAATTTCATTATCTTCAAGAAACACGCTTTGCCCAGGGAGACGCCCACGGTCGCCTTTAAAGCCCACAACCCTCGCGCCGTGGCCCTTGGCAAGATCCTCATTGCCCCCCACATGATCCCAGTGATGATGGGTATTGAGGATGTAAGTGAGACCTTTTTCTTGCCGCTCCAGAAATGCCTCAACCTCAAGGGCACGGGAAGGATCCACAACGGCCGTCTCGCCCGTTGCCTGATCCTCCAAAAAATACGCGTAGTTATCCTTAAGAACAGGAATAGGCGTGACACTCAGCAAGGGTTACTCCACAACTTTATCATTGTCCATGTCCGCGTCATCAAGGGTGAGGTCATCCTCGTCGTCAAGGGAAAAGAGCTTACGCAAAACGCCCGGTGTAAACACTGACAAAGGATTGACACCAATCTTTGGGTCACTCCTGGGACCTGTGATGGTGTAAGAAACACCCCATAGCCCCTCGTGTTTACCGCCCGTGAGAAGCTGCCCAAGAAGAGGAATTTTTGAGATGGCATTATTCACGAAATAGGCCGGATAAATGTTGCCCGAAAAATGCAAGTTTTCGAAATGATCTGCCAAAGAGCCTTTCATGGTCATGCCCAAGGAAGGCCCTTGGACAAACCCCTTGGGTACAATGAGCTTTGTGGTGCCCAGCGTAAAGTGCGCCTTCAAGCGGTCAAACTGCATCCCCTTATCGGAGAAGAAATTCACAAATCCCGTGGGAAAGGCAAGGGAAAGAAGACGTCCCAGGAGGGGGGCGTCCTTCACCCAGAAATTATCATACTCGATTTTGCCAACCCAGGGCGCGCTGCGGCCGCGTGTTTGCTCGGCGGCGATCTTCAAGGTCCCCTTGGAAAGATTGCGCGTCAAATCAAAGGCCTTAAAAAATGCCCCGCCATTTTCGCACTTCAGGCGAAAGCGCCTTCCGTCCTGGGCCCTGGGAAAAATATCAATGTAGAAAAACTTCTTGAGATCCTCATCAAAGTGCCCTTTATAGGTCAGGTTTTGAACACGCTCATTCACATAGCTTAGAGACAAGGTATTGCCTTTGATCACTTGTTTTTCGCCCAGGATCATTTTATCTGCGCTCAGCTTCAAGTCGAAGGTGCGCCCAAGGCTGGCGTCTCCCGTGGAAGGCTCTTTCAGGGTGGAGATGTAGGGCGCTAGATCAAGGGTTTTAGCCTGTACACTGATCAAAAGATCTCTGTGTTTGTGCGGTCCAACACGCACATGGGCTTCGCTTTGTCCCAAAATCCCTTTCGACAGCACAAGGGTCTTCAGCCCCCCGTCCTTCCCTCCAAAGGTCGCGTCCAAGGCAATATCTGCCTGGGGTGCCTGGAGTGTCACCCCTTGGAGCGCCTCAAGGCCTCCTTTGCCAAAAACAAGACGGCCCTTGAGGGTTCCGTGGGTCTGGGCAGCTTTTGTCCACGCGCCGTAGCTCAGGACAGCGTCCCTCAGATCCGCGCGCACATCAAGGTGAGAAGCCGCCGTTCCCTCATTTGCAAAGACGATATCAAAAACGCCGTGCCCCGTCATATAGGGGGCAAGGTTGAACCCAAGATGGGACAGACCAGGGGCACTTCCCAGCACCCTCGCCTTAAGAAGTGTATGACCCTTATCACCCAGCCCCACCTTCAAGGAAATGTCACCCTTGTCGCCGTTAACAAGCCCCTTGGCATCACACCCAAGGGCCCGGTCTTTGATGGTCACATGGGCGCTGGCGTCCGTCAGATCCATGCCCACTTGGGACAGGATTTTATGGAGAGCCAGTCCCGTGACCTGCATATCCACGCCGTAAATAAAGTCTTGGGACTCCAAAACGTCCTTAAGGGGAAAAGCAAGTTCGAAGGTCCCCTTCACCCCACCCTTGGGATCCTTCAAGGAAACCGGGAGATCTTTGAGGGCCTCCAGGGGTTTGCAATTAATAATCTCAAAGGCCTTGGGTAGGGGTCCGTCAACCCCTACCTTCAAGGAAAGATGGGGGGCGTCCCCTGTCATGTCCGCAATCAAAACCCGTCCTTTGGAGAGAGACAGGCCATTGCTTGTGCCTTTTTCCACAGCAATATCAAAGTGATTTTGATCATAGACCGCGTGGGCCTTAAGATCTGTAACGGCCGGCATGGTGGGTAGGTACGTGAGCTTTGCTTTATCTAGGAAAATCTCCCCGTTAAGCCCCTCAAAAGTAAAGCACGGAATCATCGACCCTTCTTCACATAGGAGTGCCCCCTTAAGCGCGGCCGTTGCCTTTGTCGCCATACCCTGGGGAATGTTTTGCACAAGCCAAGCGCGCGCGTCGGGAGCCGCTTTTTCAGGCCACAAGTGTGCAAGACGTGCCATGGGCAGATTTCCAATCACAGCCTCCAGCGCCAAGTCCCCCTTGGGCGAGGCTGGCGTTGGAACACGCCCTCTCCCAGTAAGTTTCAAGGTCGCACCCTGGGTGAGGAAGAGCGTATCCGTGATGGTGAGCTGACCATCCTTAATCTCGCCCTTTAAATCAGCTTTTTGGAAGGCGAGGGGTTTTTCTAGGAGGGAGGTTGGCAGGTTGAGGACTCCCGCCCCCGCGCTGACATTCAGGCTCATGGCGCGCACACCTTGGGCAGCTCCCCAGTCAAAGGAGCCTTCGCCGCTCATGGTTAAGCGGCTGCCATCAAGCATTTTGTACCACCCTTGCCAGGGCCCTTCCATGTCAGATAAATCCCCTAGCACCTCCATGACGGGCACTCCCTGAAGATGCGCATTGCCTTGCCAGGTGCGCGCGTCAGGCGCGTAGGCCAAATGCGCACTAAAAGAAGCCGTCTTGGCGGTGATTTGAGCCACAATATCAAGGCCGCCCCGCTTGCGTTCAAAGATAAACGTTGTCCCTGGCACATCCCACTTTTTTGGGCCATGGGTCACGTGAATCTGGGCGTTCTCTATGTGGAGACGCTTCAGGGTCTTGGAGTGGGAGGGCGTCAGAAAGGTTTCTTCCACAAAAGAAAAGACCGTATTGTCTTGGGAGGCGTCAGGCGCCTGAGGCAAGTCCACCCAAAGGGTAGGCTGAACAAGGGTCAGGGTTGCCGGCAGAAACTGCCCCACAAGAAGACTGCGAAAACGGAAGGAAAAACGCACCTGGGGCGCACGCACAATGGGGTCGGCGGCGCCCTCCCGGCGCAACACAAGATCCCGTGTTTCGACTTCCAAGGGATGACCAATGCCGTGCCACACAAGGCGGGGCGCAGTGAGAGATAAGTCCACATGCCCCAAAACGGGCTTAAGGGCTTTGGCCACGTCCTGGGTGTAGGGAGACAGGTCTAAGGGCTCGTGATAGAGACGCAAAAGGCAAGCACCCACAAGGACCGCCGTACTTGCAATGAGCACAGACAAAGTTCCAATAAGAAAGCGCGCAACACGTTTTGGGAGCGTAGATGTCATAGGGTCTTTACAAAGTCCAAAGCCTTTTCATAATCCACAGGCCATTTTGTCAAAGACGGCCTGACACAAAGCCACCCTAGCATGCACACGCGCTGCTTGGAAGGCGTGTCGCGCGAGGGGTGCATGCCTTGATTATACGCCACAACCCCACATATGTAAGTTGATATAGAAGGGCATTTTAAAGGAACCAATAGATCAAGGCATAATGAAACCGAGCTTTATTAAGGTCACCTCGACGCCTTTTGGGGTTAGGACACCCCGTTCGCCCTCCATGGGATCGGCCGTAAAGAGGCCTTGCCACCAGGACTCTTGGCCCATGTCCACCACACCCTCCCTCACCATAAAGTCCAGCGCGTCACCGGTGGACAGTGGACGCAGTTGCCGCGCCAGCGCCACGCGGCCCTTCACGTGGGTCATGAGTGCGCGCCAGCCTTCCTTTGTCATGGACACACCCCCTGCGTCATGGGGGGTAAACCATCCCTGGGGCACCTCTATACTATGGGCCGCCATGTAGTCCTGCACCCTTGTGAGGTCATGGGACACTTGGGGCGCCCATAGGACCTTATATTTCTCAAGGTGGGCGCGCTCGGCCTCAAGTTCCCCACGCCGGGTGCGTAAAGTGTCCTCACACGGGCACTCGTCCTCTTCAAAATCAAGGTCGGGGTTTTGCAAGATGCGCTCAATACTTCTCAAGCGCCCTTCTATGGGGCCTTGGGGCTCGCGTGTGGGCGCCGCAGCCTCTAAATCACCGCGCACCGCAAGGTCCCAACGGTCCCCCTCAGTCTGGGTGTGGGCAGCAACCCAGGAGTGAAGGCGCTGGGGTGTTACAAGATCGTAGTACACCCGCGCCGCGTTCCACCGGTTTCCCTGAAAGGGATCCGCGCCCATGGTGCCTACGCGCTCGTCAAATGACGCGATGGCGGCGCTTAGACCAAGCTCTTCCTTGAGCTTCTCGCGGTAGGTACTGATAAAATGATTGTTCTGGGTATTCCCACCTGTTTTGGACAAGATGGCCTGGGTAAAGGCGGTGTTTTTCTTTAGGGCCAGGATGTTTTCCATGGTGCTTTTGAAGGAACTTCCCCGCGCCGCACCCTCCAGCATCCCGTAGGCAACGGCCGTGATGCCCTCCGCCTGACCCGTGGGACAGTGGAGAAGGCCAATAACGAGCTGCGTATACCATATGGCCTGTAAGTCATGGTCCTGTGTGCCCACGATTTTATCCAGAATATAGGTCAGCGCCTTCTTTGTTTCAGGGATCTGATCCGCGTACATCTTCCACCCCGGGACGTCCCCGTCCGCCAGGGGCATGTCGTAGAGGGTCTTCACGTAACCCTGAAGATTCCTGCGCAAAAGTGGCAAGTCCTCCCCCGTACCGTTCATATCCTCCCGGGTAAGAGCGTCCAGGGCGTTCAGCATTTCTTCGCCCTCGTAAACCTGCCGGGTGGGAAGCGCCGGCACACGCACAGATGCCAAGAGGCACCTATTCACACGGGGCTCTTGTGCGTCCAGGATCCTGTAAACGTCTCCTTTTGTCGTGCCCTCGTCCATGAGCACAACACCGGCAGTTTCAAGAGAGACCCGGTCCCCAAAATGCGCCTCAAGTTCCTCCCGCCCCCAGGTGTCTTGCCCCACGCCCCGGGGCAGGAGATGGCGGTTGGTCAGGAGGTTTAAATTTCTTAAGGTGAGAATGCCGCCAAGGGAGGCCGGCACCACTTGTAGGTGGTTTCCGCTTAAATCCAAGCGCTGCAACCGCGTGAGACAACCCAGGGTTGTTGGCAAGTCTTGGAGGCGGTTATCCGTAAAGATCGCCCCCCTGAGGCTCACAAGCTCCCCCATCTCTTGGGGCAAAGAGGTAATCTTGTTATGCGCAGCGTGAAGAACACGCAACTGCTTGAGTTGCCCTAGTGAACTTGGTAAGGCGGCAAGGCCACACTGGGACATATAAAGCTCTTCGAGGCTCGTCAAGTCACCAAGCGCTTGAGGTAAAGCGACAAGATTGTTCTGATTCATGTTCAAGACTATGAGATTTCTTAGACCACAAAGCACGTTAGGAAATTCTGTAAAAGCGTTGTTTGAAAGGTGGATTTGTATCAAAGCCTTGCAGGACGTGAGGGAATCCGGCAAGGACCCAAGACGGTTACTGCTTAAGTCGAGCGAACGCAAATGCGCACAACGACCTATGCTGTTTGGCATTTTTGTGATTTTGTTTTGCTCTAAATCAAGAACCTCCAAGCAAGGAAAAAACCCCATGTCCATATCAAGGCTTTGGAGGTTATTATTGCACAAATTCAATTTTGCCACCCAGGTGAGGCCTAAAACTTCCCTTAAAAAGGCCCCCTGAATCTGGGGGGCTGCTTTTTTTATGGTGCCTGCAAGGTCGCAGTCTCCAGCGTCAATGACGTCCTTGTTGAGAAGGGCGCCCTTCTTTACCTTACCGCGCGCCACTTGGAGGGCGTCCCTCACAGCCCTCACACGGGCCTCTTTTTCCTCCCGGGACAGGGACGGTGTGCGCGGCGCTTGTCCTTCATCCTCACTTGCTTGCGACCCCACGGGGCATAACAGGATGAAACCCAAGAAAAATAAAAACGCCCTCATTTATGAATATCCAACGATGTTTATTTCGATAAAATCGACTAGCAGATAAAATGCGAGCGTTCAATCGCACGTAGGCCATGCAGGGAAAGAAGGCGCACACGTAATTGTATTGACCTTGTGTGTCAAGCTGGGGTATACACCTGATAAAAGATTTGCACCTTTTCGTGTTTTTTAGGAAGGAAGAAAATGGCTAATATTCGTTCTGCTCAAAAAAGAGCTCGTCAAACTCTGGTACGTGAACAACGTAATGCCTCACGTCGCAGCCGCGTGCGCACAGCGATCCGTAAGGTTGAAGAAGCGATTGCAAGCGGCAACAAGGCTGCTGCTGAGGGTGCGCTCATTGCCGCACAGCCCGAGATCATTCGCGGCGCCAAGAAGGGTCTTTACCACGTAAAGCGCGCGTCCCGTAAAATTTCACGCTTGACCGTGCGCGTTAAGGCTTTGGCCTAATTCTTTTCTCCCCCTTTTGGATGGCCAACGAGGCGTTTAGAAGGGGGAAATCCCCCCTTGCGGGGCGTTCCTAGGTCGTCTAGAATGCCTCCAGTTTTGTCCCAGACCTGTCATAGCATGGTGCTCGTGGGGCGCAATTTAAGACGTTTTTTCTTTTAAAACAGGTGACTTAAAAACCATGGCCTCCTTATCCCAAGCGCTGACTGATGATCTCGGTGCCGATGGAGAGGCAGAAAACGTTCGCAAGTCTTGGCACAGCCTTTACAGCCGCCTGCCCGACATTTTTGGCGCGGCGACCTTTGAAAGCTGGCTCCTACCCCTTTCCTTTAAAGAATTTTTCTCCGGCAGACTTGTGCTAGCGGCCCCTTCTCGCTTCATGCGCGACTGGGTGGCGGACCAGTGTAGTGCCCAGATTCTTGAGCTTCTAAGACAAGAAAACCCCCGCATTTTTGCCCTTGATTTGGTGGTGGATAATGCGCCGCGACCGGCGGCACCCCTGCGCCCCACCCTTGTTTCCACGCCAAGCGAGGCAAGTCTCGAGAGTGACGCAGACGCGGAAGAAGATACCCAAGAGCTTGTGGGCTCACGCCTTGATCCGCGCTATACCTTTGATAACTTTGTTGTGGGGCGCTCCAATGAGCTCGCCTACGCCGCCGCACGCCGCGTGGCCGAAGCCGACAAGGTCACCTTTAATCCCCTCTTTCTCTATGGCGGCGTGGGTCTTGGTAAAACCCACTTGATGCACGCCATCGCCTGGCATATTCAGACAAAAGATCCCAGGCGTAAGGTCGTGTACCTATCGGCCGAAAAATTCATGTACCAGTTTATTCGGGCCCTGCGCTTTCGCGACACCGTTTCCTTTAAAGAGCGCTTTCGCTCCGTTGACGTCCTGATGATCGATGACTTTCAGTTCATTGGCGGCAAAGACTCAACCCAGGAAGAGTTCTTCCACACCTTCAATGCCCTTGTGGACCAAAATCATCAGGTCATTATCTCGGCGGATAAATCCCCTTCTGACCTAGAGGGCCTTGAGGAGCGCATGCGTTCTCGCCTCGGCTGGGGTCTTGTGGCGGACATTCACCCCACGACCTATGAGCTGCGCTTAGGCATCTTGCAAAGCAAGGCCGCATGTCTTGACACCCCCATTCCTGAAAAGGTTTTAGAGTTTCTGGCGCACAAGATTGCCTCCAACGTGCGTGAGCTTGAGGGCGCCCTCAACCGTATTGCCGCCCACGCCATGCTTGTGGGACGGGACGTGACCATTGATTCGGTCCAGGACGTGTTGCGTGACTTGCTGCGCGCCAGTGACCGGCGCATCTCCATTGAGGAGATCCAGAAAAAAGTCGCCGAGCACTACAATATTCGCCTCTCGGATATGCACTCGGCCAAGCGCCTGCGCTCCCTAGCGCGGCCCCGCCAAATTGCCATGTACCTGGCCAAAAGCCTCACCCCCATGTCCCTGCCCGAAATAGGCCGTAAGTTTGGGGGACGAGACCATACAACCGTCATGCACGCCGTGAAAAAAGTCGAGGAACTCAAGGGCACGGACCGCTCTTTTGCCGAGGATCTTGACCTTCTCACGCGCATGTTACAATCCAGCTAACCCCTTGACTGAAAAAGGAAGACTCCCATGAAAATCCTTCTTGAGCGCGGCGATTTCTTAAAAGCCCTATCCCATGCACAAGGTGTGGTGGAAAAACGTACAGCTGTGCCCATTTTGGCCAACGTACTTTTGGAGGCAAAGGATGACCGTTTGACCGTGACCTCCACGGACTTAGAGCTTGCGGTTGTTGAGGTTGTAGGCGCGAACGTTGAGACGGAGGGACGTCTCACGGTCAGTGCACATATGCTCTTTGACATTGTGCGCAAGCTTCCCGACGGCGCGCAGATTAGCCTTTCCCATGACGTGGAGAAGGGTCGCTTGACCATCACGGCAGGGCGCGGTAAATACGAGCTTGCCACGCTCAGCGCCGACGAGTTTCCACGCGTCAGCGTGGGCGAGCTTCCCCACCACCTGAAGCTGGACGCAAAGCAGCTGCAGCGCCTCCTTGAGCGCACGCGCTTTGCCATGTCCGTGGAAGAGGCACACTATACCCTCAACGGCATTCATCTGAGTTTCCAAAAGGGTGACGGAGACGCGGGCGCCGTGCACGCAGCCGCCACAGACACCCATCGCCTGGCGCACTCCCAGATTTCCGTGCCTTTGTCCCTGGAGGCGACCCCCGGCATTATCTTGTCCCGCAAGACAGTAACGGAGCTGCAAAAGCTCTTAAGTGACGCAAGCGGCGAGGTGGATCTGTCCCTGTCTGATACTCAAGTGTCCTGCGCCTTTGGCGACGTGAAGCTTGTCTCACGCCTGGTGGACGGCACATTCCCAGACTATCAAGGCGCTATTCCCCAAAACAACGTCAACCGCCTGAGCCTGAGTGCAACACCGTTCCTCAAGGCCCTCGACCGTGTGGCGACCCTATGTGAGGAAAAGAATAAGGGCGTGCGCTTGTCTTTGCAAAATGACCGCTTAACACTCGTGGCTTCAGGGCGCGACGCCGGTGCGGCCGACGAGGAAATGGAAGTCGTCTATGATGGTGCGCCTTTGGAGGTTGGGTTTAACGTGACCTATCTCATGGACGTGGCGCGGCAAACGGGCGAAGGGGAGCTGATCTTTGAATTCTCCGATACGCTGAGCCCCACCCTTGTGCGGGACGCCCAGGACGCAAGCACCCTTTATGTGCTGATGCCGCTACGGGTCTAAGGATTTATTTGTAAGGAGGGCAAGGCGCACGTGGCACAAGAAGCCCTTCACCACACACATACCCACCCGCAAGAAGACCACGGGGGCATCTCCCGGGTCTTCTTGCAACATTTTCGCTCGTGGGAGCATGTCAGCTTTGCCTGTGACACCACCCCCGTGATCCTGACGGGCCCCAACGGCGCCGGCAAAACAAATATCTTAGAAGCCCTTTCTCTCTTGGCCCCAGGCCAGGGCCTGCGTAGCGCGAAACTCTCCCATATCACAAGTCACGCCCACGTGTCCCACACGCCTTGGAGCGTATCCGTGCATGTGCGAGAAGGCAGCCTTGCCCCCATGATCCTTGGCACAAGCCTTGAGATACGGGATGGCAA
>JAIUNT010000090.1 GCA_020161545.1 Pseudomonadota bacterium | reverse complement strand
AGATTTCTCCCGTTCCAAATATGTCCTGGCACTACGTTGCAAGGGCCTTCTCACCAGACTACGGCCCCGTTTGTTTAAAGATCGGATGTGACGGAGAGCTTATGCAGCGCGAGTGGCTGGCTTTGCGCGCGTTTCAAGGATGCGGCGCGGTGGAGATTTTGGACTACGACCCGGCCTTGTGCGCCCTGCTTTTGCGCTGCGCGGTGCCAGGCATTACCCTCAAGTCGCTCTTTGATGCGGATGAGGACCGCGCCATAAAGGCCTATGGAAGTGCCGTGAATGCTCTTTTCGAGCTATCTGGCTGTCCTCAAGGGGCGCAAAAGGCGCAAGATTGGTTAAAGGTCTTTGACCGCGTAGATGAAAGAAAATTGCCTCCCGGTGTATTGGCGCGGGCAAGACATTTGTCAGTTGCCCTACTTGATACCCATGAAGCTCACTCCTTTTTACACGGTGATCTGCATATGGAGAATATCCTGCAAGACGGGCGTGGGTTCGTCGTGATTGATCCCAAGGGTATTTTAGGACCAAAAGGCTTTGAGGTTGCAGCCTTTGACTTTCTCAAAGACCAAGAGCTCTCACCCTGCAACCGGGCTCGCGCGCTTTTTGAACACCGTGTTACAACTCTTTCCGCTTTAACCCGGGTGCCAGCACAGGCGCTACGGGACTGGGTTTGCGTGCGGCTGGTTCTTGGCGCATGCTGGTGTCTTGAGGACAAAGCAGACCCAGATCCTTTTTTGAAACGCGTGCAGGTCCTGTTTTAGTCGTTCTTGCAGTGCGCACGTAGGGCCTTTGAGGCAAGTCTCCTCCATTCACGTCCCGCGGACCTAAAAGAAAAGCAAATCACCAATCATTCTGGATGAAAATTTGGCAACACACAGTGCTCAGTTTTCTTTTTCTTGGTAAAAAGAAAAAGTGGACTTGCCCCACTTATGCACAAAAAAACTGTCAAGCCCTACACCCCCCTAAAACGCAAAAATATTTTTCTAAAAAAGTTGGGCTGACCCTCTTTACATTAAAAAACATCATAAAATCAATATGTTACAAAGGTGGTCAAAAAATGATCATTTTCTAGCGGCTCTAGGCGTAGCCTCGTGATCCAGCTGATATGAGAGTTTTGTCCTCAAACTTATCCACAGAAACCGTGGATAGGATGGGTTTCATTAAGAAACTATTAGGAAATTCAAAATTATGGACCTCATATGAGCGGTGAGAGCACGCTTAACCGATCGTTTGGGCAAGGGTTCAATGGCCCTTGGGGTGATGACAGGAAGTCGCACCAAGACGATGATGCGTCTGTCTGGGCACGCGGATCAATTCCTGCTATTTTACAGTCTTGTCATGTAAAGGGATCTGTTCCTTTGAAAAGGAGTTTACTTATGAAAAGCGTGACTAAAGTCTTTGCGTGTGCCCTGACCATTTGCAGTCTGGGCATCTCCCCGCTCCCCGCCCAAGACGAGGCAGGGCTTTCTCAACCCTTGAGCGATCACACCTATGTGGAGGTGTATACCTTTGTGGGTAGGTACCTTGAGGAGGCGTCTGGTCATCTGTCTCAAAAGGACG
The DNA here is from genome assembly GCA_020161545.1 of Pseudomonadota bacterium. Classification (GTDB taxonomy): domain Bacteria; phylum Pseudomonadota; class Alphaproteobacteria; order Caedimonadales; family UBA1908; genus JACESU01. The sequence continues at coordinate 2,667 of JAIUNT010000090.1, read as the reverse complement.
TTTTAAAGCGCTTGGATGAGGAAAAGCGTGCCCGTGGCACCCTCGACATCAAACCCCATACGGCGGACATGGGTGAGGGCGAGATGGCGGGCTTGCTGCGTCTTTTGCGGGACAAGGATGCACGCTGCGAGGACATCACCCTTTACGGCAAAGACGGTGTGGGTGTGGCCTCCTCTGGCCTCAAGACAGAAGGGCTTGCCTTGAAGGATCGCCCTGAGGCGCTCGCCCTTGGATTTGTGACACAAGACCTTTTGTCGGGGCCTCGCCTCTACCGCTACCAAGCCGGCGGACATGTGTATGAAGAGCGCGTCTTGCCCGTTTTCAAAAACGAGAAATGGTACGCCCTTGAAAGGCGCGAGAAAGGTGAGCTCGTTGGCTATATGAGCTATATCGCACGGGTGACCAGCTAGGCTTTGAGAGAAAAAGAGGGGGGCATGCACCCCCTCCAGGTAAGGTCATTTTTTCAAGTCGATTTTTTTCTGGCCCACAACGAGGAGTTGCGCTTCCACGCGCCCATCTCCCGTCAGACCGCCATCTTGCGTAATCCAAATCACTGGAGCAGATAAAAGCCCATAGCCAAAGTTGTGTGCGCTCTTTAGGCACATTCCCCCTTCGCCATGACCCATGACGCCGCTGTTATCAATGTGAGACTCTGACATGTTCGTCCAGAAGCGAAAGCCGTCCCTGGCCACGGGCAGTGTGTACCCATGATAATCGCAAAGTGCCAGAAAGCTCTCTTCCAAGGTGACGGGAAGTTGCCTGTGGATGCGCATTTGCAAGATGTTGCGCTTGGACACCTCAAATCCCTCATCCCCCGCGACGCGGAAGTGTTTTTCTGCTAGTGGGTAGTTTTCTTGTTTGTAGGCGAGCATGCCCAAATTGTGGTGGGCTTTTGCATAGAGTTCAGGATTAGAGACGACGGGCGCTCCAAAAATCTCAAGATAATTATAAAAGATTTGTTCAGCTTTTTCTGAATCCTGAGGGAAGCCTTCTTTACCGTCTCGATATTTAAGGGCCATGTTATAAAGGTGCTGCCCGTTACTGTCAGTTTTTTCGGGTGGGGTGATGCCGTATGACGTCAGGGTTTCCCTCTGAAAGAAGTATCGTAGATTTTTATTGAAGTGCACAGTGACACGTTCAATGTTGGAGGCCTCCACCTTATAAGTGCCGGCTTCAAAGTCAATGTTGCCCCTGACGCAAAGGGTGTGCCCCTGACGCATTTGTCCGTCAGCTTCATAGTATGAAATCTTGGGATAGAAGGTGATACCCGTGATGAGGGGATCCTTAACGCCAGGATGAGCGTGGATGTAGAGACCCGTCGGTGTGCTGGCCAAAAGCATTTCGAGGGAAAAGGTGTGTGCAGATAGATCAATTGGTCCACTTGAGATCAGCAATACGTGATCTGCAAGCAATTGTGGTGTAGATTGCGTGATGCATTTATGGCGTTCTATGACAAAAGGGCGCTTTCCGAAAAGATCAGGTCCTACCTGCGGCTCATCGTTAATGACGCCGTGAAACTCTTGTCGCTGTTTGCGATAAAGACCTATCAGCTGATCGTATGTCATCCCATTAGGTGTCGTGGAGGACCAGCGTGAATGAGACGAAAGTGCGCCTGAACTGACGTGTTGTCGTGCGCTTTCTTGCACGCTCCATACAAGGAGACGATCATTCTTTGCAAGATAGGTTGCATAATATCCAGAAAGTCTATCTTGAGGGGGCGTCTCTCCAATCCCAACAGGGGTGAGAGATCTCATCAGTGCCCCCATGCTGTAAACCTCAAAGATGCTTTTGTTATGATCGACCCTGAGGCGCTCCCAAGCAGAGAAATCATCAGTGTCTTGAGAAGTAGCGCTGGCCAAAAGGGGCAGGTGGGTAAGTGTGGGCCATAAAAGGGTGAGAAGGGGGAATATAAAGGGTATTTTGCGCATGGTTTGTCCTTTCTTTTTTGAGATGTATGTGCGCGTTTTATGAACGTCTTGTGTGTGCGCTCTTCTAAAAAAGCGTCCTTTTTTGTAGAAGGTTACGCAGGGTCACGCAAGAGGCAATCATGAAGACGGCCATGGTGAGGGCGATCTCAAGGAAGCGCTTTTGATAGAGGGCGCTTGCAATTTGCAACATGAGAGCTGAGAAAATGAGGCGTCCCCCTTGCAGGAGGGCGCTGACCTTGCCTTTGGCGTCGGGGATGAGGCTGAGGCACTGGGGGTAGAGAAGGGCGCTGGGTACGATCTGGCCACAGATAAAGGGCATCATGGCTAGGGTAACAAGGAGCGCGTTTGTGGTCCAGCAGGCGGCCAGGGCGCAAAGGGTCCCGAAACCAAACAAAATGTAGGAGACGCGCAGGAGCCTCACATGATCCTTGGGGCGCGCAAGGGCTGCAAACAGAAAGCTGCCCAGGGCGTACACGGTGGCTAAGGACCCCTGGTGGAAGCCGTACTGGGAGAGTGGCACACAAAGGGTATCCATGTAAAAGAGGGGAGCCATCCCCACAAAAATCCAGTAGGGTGTGAACTGGACCATGAAATGGCGCACAAGCTGCATAAGATCTTTGTGATGGAAAAGCGCCATGTACCCCTGCCACAGAGGTGTTCGGGTGCGTGCGGGTGCGTCGTGTTTTCTTGCCGCGCGCGCGCGCGCGCGTGTGTGTGTGTGTGTGTGTGTGTGTGTGTG
>JAIUNT010000089.1 GCA_020161545.1 Pseudomonadota bacterium | reverse complement strand
CCCCATGTGCACGGGCCTCTTTATATCCTTGGTCAATCCATGGGGTCTCACCTGGCCCTGCGCTTTCTTGCTGAAAGCCCTGGCATCTTTGACGGCGCTTTTCTCACAGCACCTATGCTGGAGCTCAACACCGGTGGGTACACGCCTTCCTTGGCCCAAAAAATCGTGAACGCTGGGTGCAAACTGGGCCTTGGGACATCCTTTGTGCCCGGCCATGGCAGCTATAACCCCGCCAAAGAACCCTTTGAGGGAAACCTCTTAACCCACGATCGCAAGTCGTTCCTCACCCACCGTGAACTCCAGAAGAAAAATCCTGATCTGAGTGTGGGTGGGGTCACCTTTGGATGGGTCAAGGCAACCCTTGCGTCCATGGAAACCCTGAATCATCCTGAGGTGTTGGCTCGCATTCAAGTGCCCGTCTTTGCCATTCTTGCAGGGGATGAGGGCGTTGTGGATAACACAAACGCCCAAGAAATACTCTCTTGGCTTCCCGAGGGAGGATTTAAAGTCTATGAGGGCGCCCGCCATCAGCTGCTATCGGAATCCGTGTGCTATATGCGCAGATTCTGGGAAGACTTTGACGCTTTTATGGAGAGGTGTTCAAAAAAAAACGCCCTACCTAAAGGGAGGCTCGTTGAATCCCCTCAGCTTGCGCGAGTGCAAAGAATCTATCCCACCCTGCCGAATGATTTCCAAGGTCGTCAGACCCACCCTTAAGTGCTGGGCTACCTGGCTTTCATAAAACGCGTTTGCCATGCCAGGCAGCTTAATATCCCCGTGTATGGGTTTGTCCGAGACGCACAAGAGCGTGCCGTAAGGTACACGAAAGCGTAGACCATTGGCGGCAATGGTTGCGGACTCAAGGTCCACTGCGATGCTGCGGCTTTGGTTAAGTTGTTCGAACAGATCGTGCGCACGCAACTCCCAGTTGCGGTTGTCCGTGGTGAAGACCGTGCCCGTGCGCAGACGCGTTTTAAGTCCCGCGCCTTCAAGGCCCGTCACTTGGGCCACCGCCTTTTGGAGCGCCACCTGAATTTCCGCAATGGCCGGCACTGGCACCCAAAGGGGCAGATCTTGATCAAGGACACGGTCGTCTCGCACATATCCATGAGCAAGCACATAGTCCCCAAGCCTCTGCTCACTACGCAGGCCCGCGCAGTGACCCAACATAATCCAACAATGGGGGCGCAAGACCGCCAGATGGTCCGTAATCGTCTTGGCGTTTGTGGGCCCGACGCCAATATTGATCATAGTCACACCACTGCCGTCTTCACGCTCAAGGTGATAGGCGGGCATTTGTACAAGGGCCGTGTGATCAAGACGAACTTGGCTCGCGTCCCCCATGTTCTCGGCGCTGTAGGACATGCCCCCGGGCATGGTGAAGCGCGCATAGTGCCCCTGTGAGACTTGCTCGAGTCCATAGGAAATAAATTCCCGCACATAGCGTTGATAGTTGGTCAAAAGAATGAACTTTTGAAAATGGCTCGCCGCCGTACCGGTATAGTGTTTGAGGCGCAGCAAGGAAAAGTCCACGCGCTCTGCGGTGAAAAGGGACAGCGGAAACGTCTGGTTTGTTGTGGCGGGCTGATAAGTATGGTTAACGATTTTATCATCAATGCACTCCAGATCCGGAAAACGAAAATTCATTTTCAAGCGGCGGTCTGTTTCCTCATCCATGGAAAAGGAGGTGCCATCAAGGACAAAGGATAATGGTATGAGGACGTCACTGGCCCCCACAAAAAAAGGTGCGTTGTAGGTGCGGTGGAGGTAAGTCATCTGCTCCAGCAAATAGTCTTTAAACAACGCCGGGTGGGTGATTGTTGTTTCATAAACGCCGTCCTGGTCCACGGTCCCAAAGGATTGACCTGGATCGAGAGCGCAGGCCGTACCCTGCTCTAGCTGGCATCCTAAAAAGGGATAGGTTGCCGCAGGGGGGTGCTGCAGGGTCCTATCCCCCGATGTGAATAAGCTCACCGCATGGCGCAGTTTTTGGACACTTGCATCATAAATCCGGCACAGAGCCTCAACGGCGGCCTTTGGATCGGTATAGACCTCCACACCATGGACTTCGGTGGAAAAGCGCGGGATAGGGTATTTTTTCAAAAGAAGACTCCCTTTTTATTTTTATTATGGGCTTAGTCTATCCCTAAAAGACCTTTTGCAAAAGAGGTTGCGGTGAAGGGTTGCAGGTCTTCAAGTTTCTCTCCAACACCGATGAGGTGAATGGGCAGACCATAGCGCTGACTTAAGGAAACAACCACACCCGCCTTGGCCGTGCCGTCAAGCTTTGTCACAACAAGTCCGGTGACGTTTGCCACTTTAGCAAAGAGCTCCACTTGCGCGTGGGCATTTTGGCCGACCGTTGCGTCCAAAACCAAAAGGCACGCATGGGGCGCGCTGGCGTCGAGTTTTTTCAACACGCGCACCATCTTATCAAGCTCGGCCATCAGATCTGTTTTGTTATGGAGGCGCCCGGCCGTATCCACCAGGAGCACGTCGTCCCCTTCCCTTTGGGAAAGCGAAAGCGCGTCGTAGAGAAGACTCGCCGGGTCTGTGGTGGCGCTTTCTGGGCGCACAATGGCCACCCCCGCACGCCCCGCCCACACATCGAGCTGATCCACAGCCGCCGCCCGGAAGGTGTCCCCGGCCGCCACGCGCACGCGCTTACCGCTTTTTGCAAACTGCGCCGCCATCTTACCAATGGTCGTGGTTTTGCCGCTGCCATTAACGCCAACAACCAGAATGACATGGGGTTTCTTGGAAGCGTCAAGCTCTAAAGGGCGGGCAATGGGTTCAAGGATGCTTGAGACCTGATCCGCCAGAAATGTACGCACCTCACTATCTGAGACCTCTTTATTGAAACGCTCCTTGGCAAGGGAGGCCACCATTTGGCTGGCAACCTGCGCTCCCATGTCCGCCTGGATGAGGACCTCTTCCAGCTCCTCTAGGGCGGCGGCGTCCAGCTTGCGCTTGTGCAAAAGCGACGAGATCCCATCCCCAAGCTTAGAAGATGTTTTTAAAAGGCCGTCTTTTAGCTTGGAAAGCCACCCCTTCTTTGCAGCCTCTTGGGGTATCTCGCGGGTTTCATCCATTGTTTTTAGATCCTTTTGACCAAGAGATGGGTAGGGGTCGCCCCCGCCACAACAGTCTGCACAATCTCGCCTAAGGCGGGCAAGGCGTCGCCTTTCTCTTCAAAACTCACCGGCGCAAAGTGCGGGGTATGTCCCCTGCCCCCTTCTTCCACCAGCACATCTTGACGCGTCCCCTCAAGGGTTTGCAAAAAGCGTGAAACCCGCGCCGCGCCCACCTCGCGCAGCTTTGCGGCCCGGGCGCTGATGAGCGAGCCATCCAGCTGGGGCATACGCGCCGCAGGGGTTCCAGGACGCGGTGAAAAAGGAAAGACATGGAGATAGGTCAGGTCACAAATGTCGATGGCCTCTAGGGTCTTGGCGAACATCTGGTCGCTTTCTGTGGGAAAGCCCGCAATAAAATCGGCGCCAAAGACAGCGTCAGGGCGTTTTGCGCGCACCCTCTCACAAAAGGCAAAGGCGTCTTCGCGCAGGTGGCGCCGCTTCATGCGCTTCAAAATCATATTGTCGCCCGCTTGGAAGCTCACATGAAGATGGGGCATAAAGCGCGCCTCTTGCATCAGATCGAAAAGTTCCTCATCCACCTCGCTGGGATCCAGAGACGACAGGCGCAGGCGCGGCAAATCAGGCACGTGCACAAGTAGGCGCTCCACAAGGGTTGCAAGGCGCGTCGTTCCTGGCAAATCCTGGCCATAGTCCGTAATATCAACACCGGTTAGAACGACCTCTTTCACGCCCTGATCCACAAGCACTTGGACCTGACGCACGATCTCGCCCATGCCAACGCTGCGGTTGGGGCCACGGGCAAAGGGGATGGTGCAAAAGGTACAGCGATGATCGCAGCCGTTTTGAATCTGGATAAAGGCGCGTGCGTGGGCGTCAAAGCCGTGGACAAGGTGATGGGCGCTCTCGCGCACCTCGGCGATGTCGCTGACGATCACCTTCTCCTGAACCTGGGGCAAAAAGCTCGCGCTTTGCATCTTATCGTGGTTGCCAAGGACCCGAGTGACCCCTGGCATCTTCTCATAAACATGGGGGGAGAGCTGAGCGCTGCACCCCGTCACAATGATCTTTGCGTTGGGGTTATCCTTCACAGCACGGCGCACCGCCTGGCGTGAGTGACGCTCGGCCATGCCTGTCACCGCGCAGGTATTGATGATCACCACGTCCCCATCAGCGTGGGAGGCGGCAAGATCACGCATGGCCTCGGATTCATAGGTATTGAGGCGACACCCAAGAGTTACCACATCAACGCGGGGGGACTTAGTCAAAAAGCGCCTCCCCAAAGGTGCCTTCATACACAAGAC
>JAIUNT010000008.1 GCA_020161545.1 Pseudomonadota bacterium | reverse complement strand
CTCTACCCGAACATCAACACGGGCTGCGTGGTGAAGTTCAACGAGCAGGGCGAGATCCTCGACGCGCTGTGGGACCTGAAGGGCACCAATCACCCGATGATCACCTCGATGCGGGAGCACAAGGGCAGCCTCTATCTCGGCGGCATCGCCAACAACCGTATCGGCCGCTACCGCCTGCCGGGCGCGGATCCGAACTGGCACGGGTTCCACGACTATTGGGGCAAGCCCGAATGAACGCGTTCATCAAGGCGATCCAGCGGTTCACCGGCCGTGGCGAAGCGGCGATCACGATGCCGCCGATGGACGGCGCGCTGCGGCCGAACCAGCTTCTGGAGGAGGCGCAGCTTGTCGCCGAGGCTCCCGGTCCGGACAATCTGGCCGACACCGGAAAAGGCATCCTGTTCTCGACGGGCCGCGATCTGCGTTGGCTTAAGGACTGCACGATTTTCCGCACCTTCGATGCGCCGGTGACGGCGCTCGCGGCCAGCGGCGACGGACGGCTCGCAGTGGGGCTGCAGGGCATCGGCGTGCTCCTGCTCGACAAACCGTCCGGTCTCACGTCCAATGCCGCGCTGCAGAAAGCGCGATGGATTGCCCTATTCCCGAGCTGGCTCCGGTGACAAGGATATGCTTACCTTCCAGCGAAAAGGGGTTGGTGATTGGTGAGCTCATATTCATGCCTCCAGCATGGAAGGAAAGCAAGCGCCGTCAATATCGACAATGCAAGTCCCCCAGGACACAACTTTTCGGCAGACGCTGGCCCGCTTTACAACAGGCGTGTGCGTTGTTGCAACACAAGACAATGAAACAAAAACGTATTTGGGCATGACGATCAACGCGTTTTCAAGTGTCTCCCTGGATCCTCCCCTCATCCTTTTTTGTCTTAAAAAAAGCGCCAAACGCACGCCTGCTTTTGAGAGTGCTTCCTCCTTTTCCATCAGCGTTCTGGCCAAGTCCCAGGAAGATCTCTCGCGGCACTTTGCAAAAGACGCCACCATCGACTGGTCAGCCTTTGGCCAGACGTCCCTTGAGACCCATGCGCCATTCCTCAAGGGCGCCATTGCACACATCGCCTGTGAGCCTCACGCAGTACACACGGCAGGTGACCATCTGATTTTTGTGGCGCGCGTGACGCACGTCCACTTTGATGACACGAGCGCCCCCCTTGTTTATTTTGGCAGCCAGTACGCCCACCTTGATAATCTTCCCCTAGCCTCTTCGCGCAAAGCCTCGTAGAATAGACGAAGACGAAGACCCGTATAAGAAGAAAAAGAGTGGACCACCTCTTCACCTATGAAGCCTTGTCAAGCTTTGCTGTCCTGACCTTTATGGAGATTATCCTAGGCATCGACAATCTCGTGTTTATTTCCATTTTGTCGGAAAAGCTCAAAGAGCCCACACGCAAAAAAGCCCAGCGCTTAGGGCTTGCCTTTGCCCTCATCACCCGCCTCATGTTTTTGGCCACCCTTGTGTGGATTGCGCACCTTGCAAAGCCTCTTTTTACGCTTTTTGGAGAACCCGTATCGGCCAGAACCATTGTGCTTTTGGGGGGAGGTCTCTTTCTTATTGTGAAGGGCACTCTTGAGATTCACCAGAAAGTTGAAACCCAAACGAGCCTAGAGGAACCAAGCAAGTCCCCCTCAACACTTAGTGGCGTTGTGGCGCAAATTGCCATTATGGATATCGTTTTTTCCATGGACTCCATCGTGACAGCCATTGGAATGGCCAAACATGTGGAAATCATGGTGGCGGCAGTCCTAGTCTCCATGGTGATCATGATGCTGTGCGTTCACCAGGTCAGCACCTTCATCAACAACAATCCCACCATCAAAATGCTGGCTCTGAGCTTTTTGCTACTCATCGGCATGAGTTTGGTGGCGGAAAGTGTGGGTTTTGAAATACCTAAAGGGTATATCTACTTTGCCATGTTCTTTTCGCTCTTTGTTGAGCTCATCAATATTTGGGCACACACGCGTGAGGATGGAAAGTAGACAAGAGCCGCTGACAGGCGCGAAGGCTGCCAGCGTCTCCTCTCTCCCTATTTCCGGTTGGCGCCCTTTGTCTCCATTTCATGGATCCTGTAATGCCTGGCAAGGGCACGCACATCTTGGGCCGCATCACTGCCGCTGTGGCGCATGAGAAGGGGTGATTGGGCACGAATGGCCTCCCGCACATACTTATCCTTACGCACACTACCCGCAAAGGTTGGGGTGTAATGAAGGAAATTCTCACATACCTTCTTCAAGGTCTCATAAACCCGCGCCCCTTCCTGGACAGAGTCAGCTTGGTTCACCACGATATAGTGATGCATGGCTTCCTGCAGCTTGTGGGTCACCTTCAAAAAGGCGTAAGCGTCCGTAAGGGATGTTGGCTCATCCGTCACAACCACGTAGCATTTTGACGCAATATCCGTGAGGGCTCGCACGGTCCCGCCAACACCCGCCCCCAAATCCATGATGAGAACGTCATAGCGCTTGGCCAGTTTCTTAAGAGACTCACCCAAGTAGTCCAGCTTCTCATGGGTTAGGGACGCAAGGCTGCCGCATCCTGAGCGCCCCGCAACGATATCAAAGCCGCCTTCTGCGTAGGGTGTGATGGCCTGATCCAAGGTGCTTTGGCCCGACAAAAAACTGCTCAAATCCCACTCGGGCATAAGACCCAACTGAATATCTACGTTGGCAAGACCCAGGTCCGCATCAAATAGAAGCACCTTTTGACCACTTTCTGCCAGCGCGTGGGCAAAGGTAATTGAAAACCACGTCTTGCCGACCCCCCCCTTACCCGACGCAATCATAACGATATTGTCCAGAGGCGCATGTCCCGACTGAGAGGCGGCGCCGCGCGCTACGCGCGTTGAATGTGTCTGTGTCATGCCCTCGCCTCCTTTAAACGTGCAATCCAAATTGGCTCACGTACTTCTTTTGTTTTTTCAAGCTGTTTGATCTGAGACACAGCCTTCTCCTTTGGTCTTGTAGATTGTACAAAAAATGTCGACTTAAGCAAGTCATGAAGTGCCTCGGCTGTTGCGTCTTCCAAACGTTGGGACAAGGTTGGTCCCTGACTCAACCCCACAAGGTGCATGGGCTCCTGTGTCAAAACACTCAAAAGCGCCCCGTGGCGCCTGGCCACGTCTCCCTTTGTGTGGATGATTTCGCGCACGCCAAGATCCTTGAAGATCTCAGCCATCTCTAGCGCTTCCCATACGTCACATCCCGCGGAAAAGACCCAGTGGGGGACGCACTGGGTTGTAAACACGCACTCCGAAACAAATTCAACGTCTTGCCTTGAAAAGGGATTGATCCCTGGCGTATCAATGAGAAGCAACTCGCCTCCATCAAGGCGCTTCATGTGGGCTGTGAGATCCTTTGCCGCGACACACGAGGCCACATCAACTTTGAGATGACTGCCATAGGTTGAGAGCTGTTCGATGGCGCCTGCCTTGCCCTCATCGAGGGTCACAATGCGCACTTTGCGCCCCTCCAAGAGCGCTTCAACGGCAAGCTTAGCCAGGGTCACGCTTTTACCCGCCCCGGGTGTGCCCACAAGCAAAATTGTTTTAGTTTCGAAATTGGTCACAAGCTGGCTCACACGCGTGCCTTGGGCAAACCAAGGGGCCCACAGGGTCGCCGCGTCCTCCAGGTGCACGGCAGGGGTTTCTTCCGCCATGGAGAGGAGGCGTTCTTTTAAGGGAGAAGGCACACCATGGAATGTGACACACCGCGTCAAGTGCTCAAAAAGCTCATCCTTGGAAGGCGCCCCTTGACCAGCAACCTTGGGCGCCCGGTGCTCAAGAGCGGCGGTCACGCGCACACCGGTTTTTTCTTGGATAGTCGAGATGATCACTGCGTCACTGCCAAGGTCGTGCCGCACCTGCGTCATGGCTTCCTGAACCGTGGGAGCAAAAAATGTTTTCAAGCGCATCTGTGCAACTCCTTTAAATCTTTATAGCCTGGCCACCGTGCGAATGCGGGCACGGGGGTGAATTTCAGCCTGGGAAAGGACAACCGTTGACGGGCGGAACCTTTCAAGAATAGTGCGGACTTGACCTCGCAGGGGCGGGCTGACGAGCAGGACCGCCACAATGCCTTGCATGGCCTGGGCGTCGAAAACCTCACCCACACGGGCGGTGAATTCCTGGAGCTTGCTGGGCGGCAAGGCAAGGTGACGATTTTCACCATCTCCCATCAGCGCCTGGTTGAGTGTGTTCTCCCATTCAGGGGAAAGCATCACAAGGGGCACCACCCCATTCTCGTCGCCAAAAGCGGCGCAAATCTGGCGAGACAGGCGCGTGCGCACATGCTCCGTAATGGCTTGTGGCGAGTGGGTAAAGGTGCACGCCTCCGCCACCGCCTCAAGGATCGTTGGCAAGTCACGAATAGAGATGCGCTCCGATAAGAGATTCTGCAAAATGCGCTGCAGCCCCGCCATGCTCATCTGGCCTGGGATCAGGTCACTCACGAGTTTTTGGTGGGTCGTTTGATCATTCACAAGGGACTGGGTCTCGGAGAAGCTCAAAAGATCTGCCGTGTTATCGCGCAGTACTTCGCTCAGGTGGGTGGTAATGACCGTGAGCGGCTCCACAACCGTATACCCCTTTGCCTCCGCGTCGGTGCGCAGGTGACGGTCAACCCACGCCGCGCGCAGGCCAAATGTTGGCTCCGTTGTGGGCTCTCCAGGCATATCGATGGCCTTGCCTTCGGGATCCATCACCAAAAGACGGTGGAGGCGCAGACTGCCACGGCCAACCTCTACCTCTTTGATGCGCAGCACATATTCCTCGCTTGAAAGTTGCAGATTATCTTGAATGCGCACCATGGGAATCACAAAGCCAATGTCGCGCGCCAGTTGCTTACGCAGGGACTTAATTTGATCCGCCAAGCGGTTTCCTTCCACGCCGCTGACAAGGCTTAAAAGACCAAAGCCAAGCTCTAGGCGGATTTGATCCATCTGAAGGGCGGCAGACAAGGCTTGCTCTTCCGTTTGAGGGGCCTCCAAAGCGGGTGTGCCATCAGGCTTTGTGAGGGAACCCGGCGCACCCGGCACGCCAGCGCGTGCAGGCATTCCCTGACTTTCTGTGAGCTTCCATGCAGCGTAGCCCGTTAAGCACGCAAGGGACAAAAAGGGCAAGACAGGAATGCCCGGCATCATGGACAAGGCCGCCATCAAGAAGGAGCTCATGCCCAAGGCACCCGGATATGCGCTGAGCTGGCTAAAGAGGGCTTTATCCGTGGAACCTGTCATACTGGTTTTGGAGACAAGCATACCGGCGGCCGTCGAAACAATAAGCGCCGGAATCTGGGAAATAAGGCCATCACCAACGGTGAGCAGCGTATAGGTGTGGGACGCATCCGACAAAGACATGCCTTGCTGTGCCACACCAATGATGATGCCACCCACAATGTTAATCACCGTGATGCAAAGCCCCGCGATGGCGTCACCGCGCACAAACTTGGCCGCACCGTCCATGGCACCAAAAAAGCTTGATTCTCCCTCAAGCTCTTTGCGGCGCTCTTTGGCTTCAACGTCCGTTATCAGACCCGCCGACAGGTCCGCGTCCACAGCCATTTGCTTGCCTGGCATGGCGTCCAAGGTAAAGCGCGCAGACACCTCTGCAATACGTCCAGAGCCCTTTGTGATGACAACAAAGTTCACAAGCACAAGAATGGAAAACACAATAAGGCCAATAACAAAGTTGCCCCCCATGACAAAGGAGCCAAAAGCGCGAATGACCTCTCCCGCCGCGCTCAGCCCTTCGTGTCCGTGACTTAAAATCAAGCGCGTAGAGGCAACGTTTAAGGACAGGCGCAGCATGGTTGTGACCAAGAGCACCGTTGGAAACGCACTAAAATCAAGGGGTTTTTCGATATACAGCGCGGTCATAAGAACCAGCACTGACACAAGGAGCGAGATCGCCAAAAGAACGTCTAAAAGCGCTTTTGGCATGGGCAAGACAAGCACCACTAGAATAGAAATCAAGGCAAGGGCAAAGGCAACCTCACCCTTTTTCAGGGACTCCAGCACGAAGCTCAGGTCCATCCCCTGGTTTTTTGCGGTACTGTCTTGTGACATGTGCCGGGTCCCCTACATGCCTGCCGCGCGGTACGGCGATGGGGCTGCAAGACTCTCACCGGGGGCGTCATCTTCCTCCATATAAAGACGCAGCTTATTGCGTAGGGTGCGAATGGAAATGCCCAGCAAGTTTGCAGCCTGGGTGCGGTTGCCAAGGCAATGACCCAAAGTCCCCAAAATCAAATCACGCTCCACGTCGGAAATGCTGCGTCCAATGAAGGCCTTTTGAAAACCTTCCGTTTGGGTCGCGGACGCTTGCTGTGGTGAGGACGGGGCCGCTTGTCCTGCACCAATGCCCGACAGTTGCAGCACATCCACCCCGATCTCGTCAGCACTCGCCAAGAGAACGGCGCGGTGCATGGCGTTTTCAAGCTCTCGAATATTGCCGCGCCAAGGGTGCTGACGCAAAAGAGAGCGCGCCCCATCGCTTAAGAAGCGCAGGGCTACACCGTTCATCTGGGCATACTTCTGGATAAAGTGCTCAGCCAAGGGCTCAATGTCCAGTGGACGCTGGCGCAGGGCAGGAAGCGCGATGGTCACAACATTGAGGCGGAAATAAAGATCTTCGCGGAAAATGCCTGCGCGCACCGCCTCTTCCATATTGCGGTTGCTGGTGGCCAGGATGCGAATATCAACCTTCACAGGCTTTGTGCCGCCCACTCGGTCAATCTCACGTTCTTGAATGGCGCGCAACAGCTTTGCCTGAAGGCTGGGGTGCATCTCTGTCACCTCATCCAACAGAAGGGTGCCGCCGCTGGCCTCTTCAAACTTTCCAACGCGCCTTGCCACAGCTCCTGTAAATGCGCCCTTCTCATGACCAAAAAGCTCTGATTCCAAAAGGTTCTCTGGGATCGCAGCGCAGTTAATGGAGATAAAGGGACGCGCCTTGCGCCGGCTATGCTGGTGAATAAAACGCGCCATGATCTCCTTACCCGTGCCCGATTCGCCGATGATCAAGACACTGGCCTCACTGGGGGCGATTTGCTCCGCTAGGCGCATGACGCTTTGCATCACAGGATCACGAAAAACGAGGGTATCATCCTGCCTTGCGACGGTTTCAATGACACCTGCAATCAGCTCAGAATCGGGCGGCAGCGGAATATATTCTTTGGCGCCCGCACGAATGGCTTTGACCGCCGTTTGCGCGTCCGTACCGATACCACATCCCACCACAGGGACCGTGATACGCTCAGCATGTAAGCTCTGGCACAGCGTTTCAATATCAAGGGCGACATCAATCATAAGCATATCTGCGCCTTTGCCTGAGCGCAGGGATTCGAGGGCCGCCTCGACGGTATCAACCTGCACCACTTGCGCCCCGCGCTTGAGGGCTATCTTACTGGCGGTGCCAATATGACCGTGCAATTTTCCTACGATCAAAAGCCTCATGGATTCATCCTTTTGTTAACTGCTGAGCACCCGCTCGGACTTGAGAATTTCCGTCATGGTGATGCCAAGATGGTCATCTACCACAACCACTTCTCCCCTTGCCACAAGCCGGTTGTTGACATAGACATCAATGGCCTCACCCACTTTACGGTCGAGCTCAATCACCGCGCCGCGGCCCATCTTCAAAAGCTGACTGACCTGCATACTGGTGTGCCCCAAAACCGCAGACACCTGGACCGGCACGTCATAAACTGCGCGCAAATCTTCATTTTTGGCGGCGTGGTCATCATCGGGTCTCACGTTATCCCCTTGACCATCATCCAAATTAGGCAGTGGCAGTTCGTTTGTGTTTTCTTCATCGCTCATGGCGCTTCTCCTTCATTGCTACTTGGATTTGGTGCATCGCAGGCTGCATCTGGGACGCCTTCCTGGGAGGGTTCTGCCTCAAGGGCCGGCAACGCCGTTTCAAGGACGTCATAGGACAGCATGCTGCCAAGGACACGGTCGATCTCTTCGTAGATGGCGCGCTCCACACGCTCAAAACCACTGTCCGCCCACGCGATCTGACAGTCTGTAGGCGCAAGACCCGGGTCCTCATGAAGAGTGATCTCGATGCCCTGCTCTTGCCACTTGGTGAATTTTTCAGCCAAGCCTTGGCTGAGCCCCTCGGCCACACGGATGGTAAAAACTTTTTCTGGCTTAGCCTTGGCAATGGCCGCCTCCAGAACCGTTTCAATTTCATCAAACTGGGCGCGCCTCGCGTAGATGGGAAAGGCGCGCCGAAAGGCCTCTTGGCAAAGGGCACTGATCCAGTGGTGAAGCGTCGCACGCAAAGTCTCCTGGGCCACAAACAGGTCTGCAAACTTTTCCTCTAAGCGCAGAAGCTGTGCGTGATTGCGGGCCTCAAAATCCTCCTGAGCAGCTTGAAACCCCATGGCGTAAGAAGACGCTTTTGCCGCCTCCATTTCTTCAGGCGAATGAAAACTTTGACGGTACGCAATATCTTCTGCCGCAAAAGAGGTCTCAAAAAGGTATTTCTTGTTCTGGGCCGTGCTCATTCGATCATGGCCTCCTCTTCACCGCCCTCTGCCACTTGGATTTCACCTGTGTTGATGAGATCTTTGGCCTGGTTCACAAGGATCAGCTGCGCCTCATCCACGTCTTTGAGACGCACCATACCAAGGGCTGCAATATCTTCTTTGAGGAACTTGGCGGCGCGCTCGGACATGTTGCGGTAGAACATTTCCTTGATGGCATCGGACGAGCCCTTGAGTGCCATGGCAAGCTTGCTCTTATCCGCCACACGAATAAGGGTTTGAACACCCGTTGAGTCAAGCTTAACAAGATCATCAAAGGTGAACATGAGGGAGCGCACGTGCTCGGCGGCTTCCGCGTCTATGGCCTCAAGGGCACTCATGAACTTACCCTCCGTCGCACGGTCAAAGGAGTTAAAAATCTCAGCCATGTGCTCGTGTGGATCTTTTTGGGACGTGCGCACAAGATTGCTCATGAACTCAGTGCGCAGGGAGTCCTCAATGGTATCAAGGATATCCCTTTGCACCACCTCCATTTTCAGCATACGGTTCATGATTTCCATGGAGGCTTGCTCTGGCATAAGGCACATGACCTTTGCTGCATGGGAGGGTTTCACCTTCGACAAAATGACAGCCGCCGTTTGTGGGTATTCACTTTGCAGGTAGCCTGCCAGCACGTTCTCGCTCACATTCCCGAGCTTATCCCACATGGTGCGACCAGCTGGACCACGGATTTCTTGCATAATTTCTTCCACCTTATCTTCGGGGAAGAATTTGCGCAGAAGGCGCTCTGTCGTTTCAAAGGAGCCCATAAGGGACGCGCCAGACCCTGCTTGCTCTGCAAACTCGATGTACAGGGATTCAATAATCTCGGCTTTGACCTTGCCCAGGGTCGCCATACGCTGGGACAAAACAAGCACCTCTGTCGTATCAAGCTTGTTGAAGATCGCTTTGACGTAATCATCGCTCAGGGATAATAGAAATGCAGCTGCCTTATCCGGCCCCGACAGATGAGCATGTGCCGGCAGATTTGACGCCCCTGGTAGTTGCTGTGCTGTCACGCTCATGCCCTGCCTTTCTTATCATCTTCAGCGAGCCACCCCCGAATCACCCCCACGGCGGACTCTGGATTTTCCGTGATAATATCGCCGACGGTTTTCAGGGACGACGCGCGCACGGCGCCTTCCACCTGCTTGAGCGACACCATATGTTCAAGCTCTTTCAAGCCATCGGATAAGTGCCCGAATTCATCAACCTGCTGTCCCTCGCCTTCCCCATTTGGACCGGGAAGCGCTCCAGCAACACCAGGCGCGCCGGGAAGCGCTGCCATCTCACCCCCTGCCAAGCCTGGATAGGATTGGTTGGCTGCCGGCAAGGTCGCACCAGGCACACCGCTCATGACTCTGTTCACCATGGGCTTGATCCCAAAGAGAATGCCCACAAGCCCAAGAATTCCAATGAGGAAGATCTCCGCCAAGTGCATGAGATCATGCTTTTCAAGACCTAGGATGGTGCCAGGGGTCGCCTCAGCCTCAAACATCTCCATGGGCGCAAAGCGCATATTGGCGACCTCAATGCTGTCCCCGCGCTTCTCGTCAAAGCCGACGGCGTTCTTGATGAGCTTGGTGAGACTGTCGATTTCTTCCTTGGAACGAGGTTTGTAGTCCATTTCCTTCTTGCCTGCGATAGGCGTATAAACACCGTCCACAAGCACCGCAACGGAGAGTTTTTTCACCT
This sequence comes from Pseudomonadota bacterium, assembly GCA_020161545.1. Lineage (GTDB taxonomy): Bacteria > Pseudomonadota > Alphaproteobacteria > Caedimonadales > UBA1908 > JACESU01. The sequence continues at coordinate 33,017 of JAIUNT010000008.1, read as the reverse complement.
CACCCACCTCTTTCACCAGCGTGCGGATTTTCTTTGAAACCTCATAGTTTACAGTCTCTTCTGAGCGGTTAAGTTGATTTTCTGAACCTGAGGCGCCTGCGTTGGCGTTGGCATTGGGAAGATTCTTGGCAACGGAGACAGACGGCTCCGTTTCGTGGGATTTCTCCCCCAAACTGACCGTCTGGGTTGAGCGCGTCACCTGCCCCTCAGGGTCAAAGCTTTCGGAGTTTTCAGTGACCTTATCAAAGGACATATCCACCGCTACCTCGGCCCGCACCTTACCGTCACCCACATATTTAGACACAAGACTTTCAATGGTGCGCGAGAGACGGTTTTCGTAAGCGAGGCGCTTTTCCTCAAGATTGGCGCTGAGTGAGCTTGCTGTGTCATCATCCCCTTTGGCGAGGAGATTTCCACGGTCATCCACAATGGACACATGCTCGGGTGCAAGGCCTGGCACAGCCGCCGCCACCAACTGACGAATGGCCTGAACACGCCTAGAAGACAAAGTCCCGGGCCCCGCCATGGTCAGCATAATGGAGGCCGTTGGCTCATCTTTTTCGCGGCTGAAGAGTTTACGCTTGGGCAGCACCAAGTGTACACGCGCCGCTGAAATTTGGGCAATGGAAGTAATGGTGCGCGAGAGCTCGCCCTCAAGGGCACGCAGCTGATTAATGTTTTGCACGAAACTGGAAACGCCTAGCTGGTCTCCCTTATCGAAGATTTCATAGCCCACGGACCCGCCCCGCGGAAGGCCGGCTTCTGCAAGCTCTACCCGAAGGCGCGTCACACGGTCGGCAGGCGCATAGATTTGCGTACCGCCTGCGCGCACCTCAACGGGCACCCCTTGTGCCTCAAGGCGTGAGGCAATCTTGTCCGCATCTTCAAGCTCCAAGTCGCCGTACAAAAGCGTCAAATCAGGCGCCGTCATCTTGTTGGAGATGAACGTGACACCGCTGATGAGCCCCGCCAAGAGCGCCCCCATAAGCGCAAGACGCACAATGCCCATATTCTTTATGACTTGGACTAAGGCCTCCACTGCCACCTCATTATAATTTAATTAAAATACTTTCAATCATTGCATCCTAGCAGGCAGACCCTTAACAAAGCATTAACGAGGGAAAAAAAGTCCCACCCCCTGGCAGAAAGTGCCGGGACATGGGAAAAGGCGTTCCATGGGAAAAAATGAACAGCGTAATGGGCGTTTTTTGCGCGGCGTGTGAGGGGCGCCTATCTCAAAGGACAGACCATGATCAAGAGAAACAAAATAAATCCAACGGCGGTGATGCTGTCCAGGCGATCAAGCGCCCCGCCATGGCCTGGGATTAAATTGCCTGTATCCTTCACGCCAAAACGTCGCTTCATCCAAGACTCAAGCAAGTCTCCCAAGGGGCTAATGATGGCAACAAGACCCACACTCACCATGGTTGACAGCGTATCTGCGCATTGCTCCCTGAGGAGCGACCAATGGGCTTGGGTGATCAGCACGTATCCCGCAGCAATTGTTAGAATCAAACCTCCAACAAAGCCAGACCATGTCTTATTGGGACTGACCGACGGGCACAGTTTGGGTCCACCCACAAGGGATCCCACCAAGTATGCGCCTGTGTCTGAGGCCCAGACCATGATCAAGAGACCAAAAAGGGCGAGGGAGGATTCCTGGCTAATGATGATGAGTGCGTAAAAACTGGCCGCAAGATAAAAAAGTCCTGCACCACTCAAAAGAACCTTTGTGGCACCTGAGGTGATTTTTTGCGTCCTCACACACAGGCGCAGCCATTCCCACGCACACAGGCAAAAGAGCACGGCCAAAAGGCCACCTGTGTAGGGATAGCCTAAGTACAGGATAAACAAGAGAACGGGAATTAAAACGACGCTGGATAAAACGCGCTTGATGAAAGAAGAACTTTGCTCAGCCATGGGGCACGTCCTGGGCTTTGTCATGTCCAAAGCGACGCTCACGTCCTTGGTAGCTCAAAAGTGCTTGTAAGAAGTGTTCTTTGGAGAAATCCGGCCAACACACATCCATGAAAACAAATTCGCTGTAAGCCGCTTGCCACAACAAAAAGTTGCTCACGCGCACCACATCACTGGTGCGAATAACAAGGTCAGGATCCGGGACTTCCACCGTATCAAGATAGCGCGCAATGGACGCTTCACCGATATCACCGCACGCCATACGACCCGCCAAGACATCCTGAGCGAGATTAGAAACGGCGCGCGCAATTTCGTCGCGTCCCCCATAATCGAGGGCGACCACCAGGGTCAGCGCGGTGTTGTCCTTTGTTTTAATCTCAGCCTCTTCGATTAAAGCAACCAGATCCTGGGGCAAACGGTCCCGCCTGCCAATCACCTTAAGGCGAATGCTGTTTTTGTGAAAACTCTCGAGCTCTGCTTTCAATGTTGTCTTGAGAAGCAGCATAAGCCCAGACACTTCAGCCGTCGAACGCTTCCAGTTTTCCGTTGAAAACGCGTAAAGCGTCAGGTAACGCACGCCATAGTCCATGCAACCCTGGACTGTGCGGCGCACGGCGTCCACGCCCTTCTGGTGTCCACGCATGCGCTCCCAGCCGCGCTTTTGCGCCCAACGTCCATTGCCGTCCATAATAATGGCGACGTGAAGTGGCATGTGGGCCGGGTCTGGGGATAGGGTGCCCGTTGAAGTGCTCGAATCTGACAAGATCGACCTACTCTAGATTTGCATGATGTCGCGCTCTTTTTGCGCGAGATGCGTGTCGACTTTTTTCACAAACTCATCGGTCAGCGTTTGCAGATCGCCTGAGAAACGGTGATGCTCGTCCTCTGAAATTGCTTTATCTTTCTCAAGCTTTTTCAGATGGTCCATGCCGTCACGGCGCACGTTACGCACGGCGATGCGGGTTTGCTCTGCGTACTTGGCCGCAATTTTTGCGAGCTCCTTACGGCGCTCTTCGCTCAGGTCTGGCATGGGCACGCGCACAACTTGTCCGTCGGCGGAAGGATTAAGACCCAGGCCCGCCTCGCGGATGGCCTTTTCTACGGCCTTGACCATGCTCTTGTCCCATACTTGAACGCTGAGCATGCGCGCATCAGGCGCGCTCACGGTACCCACCTGGTTCAGCGGCATAGCTGATCCATAGGCATCCACCATAATGGGGTCAAGAAGGGCTGTGGAGGCGCGTGAGGTACGAAGGCCCGTAAACTCTTTCAAGAGCACATCAAGGGCTCCTTGCATACGCGCTTTGAGTTCATCTTTATTGAACGTATCACCCATGGTGGTGGTCCTCCTGCTCTTGAATAAGTGTAAACCGACCCTGGCCCTTGGCAACTTGTACCAAGGCCCCGGGCTCTTGAATTGAAAAAACGATAAGGGGAAGATGGTTATCCCTTGCCATGGCAATGGCCGCCATGTCCATGACCGCCAGCTTATCTTGAAGAACGCGCCCATATCCTAGGCGCTCAAAGCGACGAGCCTCATTGTTTTTGGCGGGATCACTGCAATAAACGCCGTCAACCTTCGTCCCTTTGAGAAGCACCTCACATCCCATTTCCGAGGCACGCAGCACCGCCGCCGAGTCCGTGGTAAAGAACGGATGGCCCGAGCCTGCGGCAAAAATAATGACGCGTCTTTTTTCCAGGTGGCGCATGCAGCGCCTTTGGATATAGGGCTCGCAAATGGCTGGCATGGGAATGGCAGACACCACGCGGGTGTAAATCTTCAGGTGCTCGAGGGCATTTTGAAGCGCCAGGGCGTTCATGACGGTTGCCAGCATCCCCATGTGGTCGGACGTCACACGGTCAATGCCTTGGGCCTCGCCGTTCACGCCGCGAAAGATATTGCCTCCGCCCACAACGATGCACAAATCAAAGCCATCATTGTGGAGGGATTGTATCTCACCAGCAATGCGCTGAACTGTACTGGGGTCGATGCCGTACTGCGACGAGCCCATGAGGGCTTCGCCGGAGAGTTTAATGAGAAGGCGCCGGTAGGGTCGCGTTGTATCGTCCTTTACCATGGCGCCTCTCCTTACGGGTGGTTAGGGGTTTACTTGGAAAGCTGTGCAACTTCAGCTGCGAAATCGCTCTCTTGCTTTTCAACACCATCACCGAGCTTAAAGTGGGCAAAGGCTGTGAGCTTAATGGGTGAGCCCAGCTCTTTTGCCTTGTCTTCAACAACTTGAGAGACCTTACGCTTTGAGTCATCAATGAGGAACACTTGCTCAAGCAAGACAGACTCCTCATAGAACTTGCGCAGACGACCCGCCACAAGCTTCTCAATGACGTCAGCAGGCTTACCGGATTGTTGCGCTTGATCAACAATAATGGCGCGCTCTCTGGCCAAAACCTCTTGATCCATATCCTCAATGGCCAGGCTCAAAGGATGAGCTGCGGCAATGTGCATGGCAATTTGCTTACCAAGGGCGATCAGCTCAGCTTCAGAAGCAGCGCTCTCAAGGGCCACGAGCACGCCCACACGGCCACTGCCCTCGCAAGCTGCGTTGTGCAAGTATGTTGCAACGATACCTTGGGAAACCTTGAGATGTACCATGCGACGCATGCTCATGTTCTCACCAATGACCGCCACGAGGTTTGTCAGCTCGTCGGCAACGGTACGACCAGTGCCTGGGTAAGCCGCTCCCTTAAGAGCCTCAAGGTCACCTGCGGACAAAGCCATCTCAGTGGCTGTCGTCACAAAACCTTGGAACTGCTCGTTACGCGCCACGAAGTCAGTCTCCGCGTTCACTTCCAAAAGAACACCGTCCGTGCCCTTTGCAATAACACCAACGAGACCTTCCGCCGCCGCACGACCCGCTTTCTTTGCTGCGGTCGCCAAGCCCTTCTTGCGAAGCCAGTCAACGGCCTCTTCCAGAACGCCGTCGGCCTCAACAAGAGCCTTCTTACAATCCATCATACCAGCGCCGGTGCGCTCTCTTAACTCTTTCACGTCCTTTGCAGAAAATGACATGATCTTTTCCTTTCGTTCTTTAAAAAGCCTGGCAGTAATTACTCAGCGGCTGCGTCGCTTGCTTCAGGAGCTGCAAACGCCACATCATCGGCACTTACACGCAAAGAAGCGCCCAAATCGATACCAGCTGCGCGCATTTGACTTTGCAGACCTTCCAGAACTGTGGAGGACACCATGCGGCAATAGAATTCGATGGAGCGAATGGCGTCATCGTTACCTGGCACTGGGTAAGTCACCCCTTCTGGGTCTGAGTTACTGTCCAAAATCGCCACAACGGGGATGCCCAGCTTGTTAGCTTCTTGAATGGCAATCTTTTCCTTGTTTGTATCAATGACAAACAGGATGTCAGGAATACCAGCCATATCTTGGATACCACCCAAAGAGCGATTGAGCTTCTCTTGCTCACGTGTCAGTTGCAGGTGCTCTTTCTTTGTCAAGCCTTCGCTGCCCTCTTCAAGCTGCTTGGTCAGCTCCTTCAAACGTGTGATGGAGTGGGACACGGTCTTCCAGTTGGTCATCATACCGCCGAGCCAACGGTGGTTGACGTAATACTGGCTGCAACGTGCGGCCTCAGCGGCAACCACGTCGCCTGCTTGCCTTTTCGTACCCACGAACAGAACGCGTCCGCCGCCTGCCACAACGTCCTTGATGGCCTGAAGGGCATTTTTCAAGAGAGGATAGGTCTTCTCGAGGTTAATGATGTGGACGCTGTTGCGCTCGCCGTACAAGTAAGGCGCCATCTTAGGGTTCCAACGACGAGGATGGTGACCAAAGTGCACACCAGCCTGCAACAAATCACGCATGGAAAATGAAGGTATAGACATTTGAATTTCCTTGTTTCTACCGGTTAAACCTTGGTAGGTGGTGTGATCAGTCTCCTGACACCGGTTGCTTGTACGCACGCGAAAAGCCTCACCTACCTGTGGACTCACGCGCACTATATACGCAGGAACTCTAGGCTGGCAAGCGTTTTGTTCAATTCACTGGTCTGTGGGTCAACGATTTGCGGCACATGCGGTTGCCTTTGACGCAGCTCTTGCTCCTTCGCGTGAAGTGACTCCTGCGCATTAAAAACGCCACCAGAGCGCATTGCCTTGAAATAGAGGTGTCCTGGGGCACCTGTGCCATTCTGGGCGAAAGTCATGTGCGCGCGCGTGACGCCCTGAAGTCCATGGGAAGCCTCAAAAAACAGCCCCTGTGAAACAAGGGGAAGCCAATCAAAAAGCTTCATCACGCTCACGGGGTCAAATATGAAGAGGCTTCGGTGGCGCCAAAGCACCCTTTGATCAAAGTAACGAGCGCGCAAGACAGCTTGTGTTTGTGGACATGACGCAGATGACAAGGGGGCATAAGAACCACCAAAGATGTTTCTTGGCGGCAGACATATCTGCCCCTCCTGGGAAAAGAACTCCAGAGCACAGAGGCTGTTTTCCGACACGCGCGTGCCCATGCTCATCATCATAAAGCCCGGAAAGGGCATGTCTTTGGCCAGCTGCTGGCGATAGATGTCAGCGTCACGCCCGTCCGCCTCAGGAATAAATCCTGAAAAAGTGCGCACCCACAAGGACGCGCCTTCTTTCATAACAGATGGGATCAAGTTGGCACATACTTGCGCCTCATCCACGGACATATAATCAAAGACGCGACTTGCGTAGACGCCGTCAAAGGATCCCTTACGGTCAGCTTGATTAAGAAACGACGCAGCGTCGGCTTTCACGATGTGGGTCACATTTTCAAGGGGCACAGGCAAGAACCGACGCGCTTTGCCCAGGGTTGCCAAGGGCAGGTTTATCCCCTCGTCCAGCAAGCCACTGTGGGGCTCCACCAAGGTCACGTGGGCGCCGGCCAAGATAAACTTCCAAGCAGCAAAGCCGTGCCCCGCCCCAAGATCAAGGACGCGCACACGGCACACTGCGTCCAAATCAAAGGGGGTAAGCGATGGATCTTGGGCAAGATAGGACGCGCGCCTCGCCTCATAGGTCCGGCGAACAGATATTAGTGCGTCCAGAAGGGCCCCGTCCACCTGACCAAACGAGTACCCAGGATCCACCAAATAGGAATATGCAGCTCCCCCGGACACCACGGGCGTGATACGTTCTTGGGCAGGCTCGTCCAGACACAACTTCGCAATACCCGCGGCATGCTCAAATGTGCCACGCGGATCAATCCAGGGCGCCACATACCTTTGCATATACGTGCTCAGATCCAATTCAGTCTGGCACTCACTGGCGCGCACCGTGGCACCTTGCCCTTGAATCGCGAAAACCGCGCACAGGGTGAGGAAGATTTTTTTACTCATGGACTCTCTCGTATGTTTTCGCAGCCCAGGGGCTGTAGGTTGTTTTTGGTCATGGAAAGGTGTCAGGCGCGCCAGTCCGCAAGACGGACACGCGCCCCGTAAACCTTTTGTTATGATGACTCCCCAGGCGATGAGATGCCACTTGTGGTGGACCTTGTTTGCCTCATGGCCAGAAGGTAAAGCCGCCTACCTTGCGTATCACCTGGACCGCTGTAAGTCATCTCGTCTGGCTTGATGGGCGTCACGTCCATGAGACCCTCCCAATAGAGCGCTTTCATGTCAAAGGCAGTTCCCTCAAACAGTCCCAACAAGCTCTGCGGATCAAAGGAAAAATAACTTCTATGCTGATAACTAAACTCCTCACCCATGGCTTTTGCGGCAAGAAGTTGCACTTTTTGCGCGTGGGACAACACCCCTCCTTTGACGAAGCCGCCAGGATAACGATGCCTTGAGGGATAATCGTCCCCTTCCTCGAGGGGCACAAAGTCCGGGAAGGTTGTGTCTTCTTGAAGAAGATACGGCTTAATATTGCGCATCATATATCCTGGAAAACGCTTTTGCTGGGAGAGCTGATCTCTATAGACAGCCTTGTCCAATCCAGCGCCATTGTGAGCAAACCCACCCAGCTCACGCACCCAAAGATGACCCCTATCTTTCAGGACATTGGGGATGAGCGCGACGCATTCCAGTGCCTCTTTAGGAGACAAGCAGTGCAACAGTTGCGAGGCGTAAACACCGTCAAAGGTATTTTGAAAGTGCTCTTTAACAAGGGCTTGCGACGCCTCATTCCCCACAAAGTGAGAAACGTCTTTTTTGGTCACACCCTTGGGCAGAAATGGTACAGCCTTATCGAGCATATCCCAGAGCACATTTACTGTGCGACTCAAAAGCGAGCGCTGGGGCTCAACCGCCGTCACATGGGCGCCCGCCACAACGAATTTCCACATGTTCACCCCATGCCCTGCCCCAAGGTCCATAATGCGCACGCGGCTCAGCTTATCAAGGGCCGGCCCTTGGAGGGTAGGGTCCCGTGCAAGGGCCTGGGCGCGGCGCTCCTCATAAGTGCGGCGCACAAAGGTCAACGCCTCCACAAGGGGGGCCTCAATAGCGCCGAAACTAAAACCGGGATCAAGAACATAGTCTTTTCCGTCAGGCTGTAGCTCAGGAATGCGCTGAAGGGGAGGCTCTTGTGTACAGGCCAGGGCAAGTTGTGCTTTTTGAAGGTCATTTAGTATGCGCGGATCCGCCCAAGGCAACACTTTTTGAGCGATAAAGTGCTTGAACTCACCAAGGATGGCTTTTTCATCAACGGCACTTCCATGGGCGTCGTAGGTGCCCAGTGCACACAGCAGTATCGTGAGGAAGGTTTTCTTCATAGCGGATCTCTCATTTATTTGACTCATAGACTTGAGCGTATTTACAGATGTTATTTCACCACGGGCGCGAGGCGTGCAAAAAAACCATGACTTTTGTGTCACAGACTTTCTTGCACTTAACCCACAAGCGCGCGTGGTAACTTGTTATGTCAAAACATGTCCTTGATGTCAAATAGTGCGCGCGCCCAAGCTTTATTGCCTGGTTGCGATAGTCTCCGTTGATATCCCCAGGCCCGCAAGATTCTCTTGCAAGTGAGCCCTCTCTTGCGTAAAGGCGGCCTGCTCGTCTTCTAAGGTCGCAAGGTTTTTCTTGAAACCAGAAACCATTTCCCCAAGGGCCGCTTGAGGGTCAGGCGCCTGCGTGCGCTTGCGCGCCTTCAGATAAAGGGCATCAGCGCCCACGTGGGTAGGGTAAGCGTAAGTCATCTGAGGATCTCTCACGGGAGCAAGCCCCATCCCTGCCTCCCAAAACATCCCTTTTGTCTCAAAAAACGCACTGGAAAAAAGCGTCGTCAAATCCTTGGGCGCCAATATGAAGTAAGACCGATTTCTCCACTCATCTTCTGGCTTGGACAGCATTTGGAACAAGTTCTCACGCTTTGCGGGATCGTCAAGCATGTCCTGTGAGATGTAAGGGCCGTCCATGAGCACACGCGCTGGAGTAGCGCTCTCAGCGTCCTTTGGAAAGAATGCCACAGGCGTGTGGGTCACAGCGTGGCTATACCCTACCTTGCATGTGGCGTGCATAAAACCTGGAAAGGGCTTACCCTCCTCACGTTGCTGGGCATAAACGGCTGCGTCTTTTCCATTGGCGCTTTTGAGAAACCCGCTGTGCTCGCGCACCCACAGGTATCCCTTTGGCCGCAAGACATTAGCTGCAAGAATGGTGCTGAGGCGCGCCTCTTCAGGGGACAAGAGATGAAGGGTGTGATCCATATACACCCCGTCAAAGCCGTTAGAAAACTGAGGTTTTGCAAGGACGCTCAGAACATCCTCTTTCAACAGCGTCGACACGTCTGAAACCCCGACGCTACGGGGCAAGAAAAGAGTGGCCTGTTCCATGGACTCCTGCAACCTTCTCCAATGAAACTTAAAGATATTTTTATGAAGGGCTTCATTGGGCTCCGCAACGGTGACCCGTGCGCCCGCCACCATGAACTTCCACGCAGCAAAGCCCATACCACCGGGCAGCACAAGCACATTCACACGGGCACGTGTATCAAGCTCCCGCTCCCTCATGGCAGGATGCTCTTGAAGGGCTTGCGCGCGTCTCTTTTCATAGAGACTGCGCACCTTTGTGAGCACGTCAAACATAGCGTTATCAAGACGCCCGTAGCTATAGCCCCGTTCATAGGTCGTACCATTTTCCAGGGAGCAATATCCTGGGTTTTTTCGGCAAGCAGGCTCTTTGGCGCACAGGTCACACAGGCCAAACAAAAGATTCTCGTTTATAACGCGCGGATCAGTCCAGGAACCAAAACGTTCCCTGGCAAAGCCAAGTAAACTCAAAGCATTTTTGTCATCATCAAGCTCTGGCGCCGTGGCAAGAAGAGGCGCGGCTTGCAAAAGGGCAAGCACCGGGAGAAGTGTGAGGTTTTTCATGTGGTCACTTTCACAAATCAGATAGGGTGAGGCTCAGTTTTAAAGCATTCACACCAAGCAATCATGTTTCTGAAAGGGACCCCTACACCCAAACAACAATTGTGTCAATTGTTTTTATTTATATGTTGTCAATAAAAAGCCCGTAAAGATCATAAATATTATCCGGCAACGTCACAGTATACTTATGAAGAAGGTTTTCGTGCCACCAAACAAAGATGCGTGGCGCCATAGGTTTGCGTGAGCAAGCGGTCCCTTGCTCCGGACGACACAAAGGTCTCCTGGCCGGGCTGCACCCCTTTGAGAGTCCCATCCTCCATTTCGAAGTAACACGCAGCGTTTGCAAAGCCGGCGCCCTCAAAGAGTCGCGTGAGCGTTGCCGCGTCAAAAAGAAAGAAGCTGTGGCGCTTTATGCGGAAAAAACCATGGGTGGACTGGGATTTGTCTTCAACGATCTCCATGGGGGACGCGCTCGCATCCGCATCGAGGGGAGCGTAGCCACTTGGGGGGCCACTCACACGAAACCCATACGCGACAGGCGCGCCATGAAAGCCGTCATTTTCCTTGTACGCCACCCAGCCCGGAAATTTGGAGCCTTTTTCAACCTCCTCGCAATAAAGGCCGAACACACTGCGCCCCGTTTTAACCCGTGCGGCCTCAAGGGTATGAACACGCGCATGCACAACGCCGCCAGCCTTCAAGCTCTCGTAAATGCTCTTCACGCACTGGGCAGCTTGGGCCGGGTTCATGGTATCAAGGACATTGGCTGCGTTCACAAAGTCATAGGCGTTTTGAAAGCCCTCGCCCGCCATAACTTCAAGGGCGTCTTGCGGGATCAGACGCGCTGCCTCCCCTGCCCTCTCGCCTTCCGGCAATCGGCCTTCCAGAAGCGTGTCCAAAGTGCGCTCAAGGGTGTTTTTGCGTTGGTGGTCAAAAATGGAGGATTTTTGCTCTAAAAGAGAGACGTCCTTTTCGAGCATTGTCACGTGGGCGCCAGCCAGGGAAAAAAGTCCTGCGTGATAGCCGTCGCCCGACCCTATATCCAGCACCATTGGTGCGTGACCACTGGCGCTCGCCACGGTGCGCACGTGTATCAGGCCAGAGACCGTGAAAGGGGTGAGCGTGCCATCCTGACGTCCTGGGCACCACGGGTTCCCAGAGAGATCATAGGGCGCAGACACATAGCTTTTGCGCCTTTGCAGAAGCGAGAAAAGCTCTTCCATTTCCTCCTTAGACAAATGGGGCGGGAACCACGTTGCTTGGGCCACGCGACCGCGTGCTTTCTCAGGTGTCAAGAAGTTGTCCTCACTGCCCCCTTCGGCACTTCCAAAGGCACACCACGACCACGCACAGATAAAAAGACATACCCACTTTTTCATTGCCCCATCCCCTTTCGTTTGTTTGGGTGTCACCATACGGGGTTCAGTGGATATGGTCAATCAATGCCAGTCAGGTCCACTTGCGCGTTGTTTGCTTGTTTTGTTGCCTTCAGATAAAGGGACTTAGGGCCGTAGTGCACTTCAGGATCAAAAGTATCTTCATCCGTCTCAACGGGTGTCAGCCCCATCGGCGCATCCCAAAAAAGCCCGTCAATCTCGAAGGGCGTCCCCGCAAAAAGAGACTTCAAACTTTTTGGATCAAACAAGCAAACACTGCGGTGTTGGTGTTGGATATTTTTCTTGTCTATCAAACGAAGCATGGCCGCGGTTTTTTGAGATACGGAGCGCTTATCTCCTGGCTTGAAAAAATCTGGGTAAAGATGGGTTGGGGGAAAAGGGTCGCTCTCATTAAGGGGGAAAAACTTCTCCTTCGTGGTGGTCCCACTATTACTCACCGTTTTCATATTCATCATCATATAGCCCGGAAAAGGCTTTTGGGCCGCAAGCTGGGCGTCATAAACCGCTTTGTCTTGCCCGCCCGCATCAAGGAAAAAGCCGCCGTGTACAATGGCCCAAATCTTACCCCCTTCCTTCAAAACGCCGTCCATTTTCTGCGCACAGGCTCTCGCCTGAACCGGCGTCATGTAGTGCAATGAGCGCGCCGCGTACACGCCGTCAAATGCCTTTTGAAAGCGAGACATTCCAAGCGCTTTTTCCGCGTCTGTGGGAACAAAGCGCGACACCTCACTCTTTTTCACACCTTGAGGCAAAAAGGGCTCAGCCTTTTTAAGGTTTTCCCACAACACATTGACCTTTTGCCCCAAAAGGGTGGGTTGCGGCTCAACACCTGTCACATGGGCGCCCGCCACCACAAGCTTCCACATGGCCAAACCATGGCCGGCCCCCAGATCGAGGATCTGCACCCGGCACGCTTTGTCCAGCTCACCCTCTGACAGGTTTGGATCTTTTTCCAGAAGAGCCGTGCGCCTTGCTTCATAGGTTTGGCGCACGTAAACGAGAACCTCTATAAGCGGATCATCCAGCTGGCCAAAGCTATAGCCCGGATCAAGAAAAATGCCCTTTTCTTGTCCTGCCAAAACGCCGTAAGTAATGTCCTTACGGGCATCTTCTTTTGAGCACTCAACAGCAAGGTCCCCCAGCTTCTCCTGGGTGACAACACGCGGGTCTGCCCACTTATCCATCTCGTTCCAGCTATACCTGGACAGAGCGCGCAAAAACCAGCTCTGTGCATCTGGGGCGTCACTGGCGGTGGCGCTGCCGGGGCACAGTACAGCCAGCACCACGCAAAACAACTTACATCTCATCCTTGTGTCCTTTTGCATTATCTGCTCACCAAGGGCTTGAGCGCCACATAGCAAATATTGGCCGCCCCAAAGGTGTCTTTGACACAAGGATCATAGGAAGAAAGCCTCGGATCCTGAGGAGCACTTACAAAAGTCTCTTGCCCCTCTTGAACCTGCGTCAAGCTGCCGCCCAACGCCTCGAATTGACATGTCTGCGTCACAAATCCAGCACCTTCAAAAAACCTCTTCAAAGTCGCGACGTCAAAGCATAACATGCTGCTTTTCAACGTATCTGGCAGGTCAAGGTGGTCAGAGGATTTTGTAGTGTGCATTTCCATGGGAGAGTGATCGCTCGTGGGGTCAAGGGGCGTGACCTCGGTGAGACCAAAATGCTCAGGATCATGCCTGGTTGAGATCAACATCCATCCGGGAAGGCGTGACCCCTTCTCCACCTCACGGCTATAAATATGAAGCACAGATCCTTCCACGACCACAGCCATGGCACCGAGCGTGTGAACACGCGCGTGTACAACGCCGCCAGGTTTGAGGGCGCTGTAAAGGGCCCTCACACAGCTTTCAGCCTCACGCGGCGTCATGCAGTGCAGGACATTGGCGGCATTGATAAAATCATAGGCGCCTTGGTGCTCAGCCTTTGCAAGGGTATTGAGAGCGTCCCCTACAATAATACGCGTGCGGTCCTTGACTACCACGCCCTCTGGCAAGCGGCCACGCAGAAGATCCACCAGGGTGCGTCCGGGCACGTTCCTGTTTGTCTTGCTCTCCACAAGGACAGAGTCATTTTCAAGAAGAGTCACGTGTCCACCTGCAAGAACGAGCAGACCTGCATGAAACCCGTCCCCAGCCCCTACGTCCAAAACCTTCGGCACCACGCCGTTCACACATAAGGAGCGCACGTGAGTCATGCCGGCCAGGGTGAAGGGTGTGAGGGTTCCACAATAACGCCCCCCTGATTTTGCTTTTCCATCAAGCTGAACTAGGGGAGCCATCACATCCTTGCGCACCTTGAGGGCCGTCAGGAGGGTTTCTTTTTGCGTCTGGGTTAGATGTGAAGGAAGCCACTCCTCATGCAACGCCAAGTCCTGATGCCGGCTCCTCACCCTTGGCTCAGGCTCTTGGGAGCTTGCAAAAGCTGCTTGAAACATCACACACACTAAAATAAAGGCTTGTTTTTTCAAAATATAAGCGAACCCGCTGCCAACCATGGGGCCCACTATAGCTAGCTGCAATCCCTTGTCAAATATTTTGTCAAAGACAGAAGAGCGCTTCACACGCTTACACGACGCTTTAGTATTGATTTAAACAAACGCGTTTATGGGAACCCTCAACCTCCAAAATCCGCTCGTGCTTTTTTGACGCGTCCTTGGGCTGAGTTTGCGGTGGCCTCTCCATTCTGGTGGCTTTCAAGTACAAGGACTTGATGCCCGTTGTTTCTGGCGACGCATAAACCATTTCATCTGCTTTGATGGGGATAAGACCCTCTTTGCCCTCCCAAAAGAGGCGCATGTTTTCAAAGGGACGGCCTTCGAAAAGGATCTTGAAACTCTGAGGATCGAAGGAAAAGTGACCTCTACGGCTTGTCGTGTTCTCCTCGTGATAAAGTGTCCTTGGCGCAAAATCGTCGTCCTCGTCAAGGGGCAAAAAGGACACTGAGCTACGGTCTGTTTGAACGCCGTCCTGTGTGGCAACACGCATCATGTACCCGGGGAAACGCTTTTTCTGGGCAAGCTGCTGCGCGTACACAGCCGCGTCACGGCCATACCCGTTGGGCAGAAAGCCGCCCAAAACGCGCGCCCAAATGATTCCGTCATCTTTTAAAACACTGGGCAACAGCTCTGTGCACGTCAGCGCCTCACGGGGAGACATGCAATGCAAGATATGTGCGGCGTAAACACCATCGAAGGTATTTTGATAATGCGCCTTTCCAAGGATCTGCACGGCCGTCAGACTGACAAAATCTGCCACATCTTTTTTAGAAACGCCTTCCGGCAAAAACGGCACCGCTTTATCAAGGTTCCGCCAAGGGAAGTTTGTGGTTGTGCTCATCAGTGATTTCTGGGGCTCAACCACAGTAACGCGCGCGCCGGCCACAACAAACTTCCACGTTGCAAAACCGTGCCCAGCACCCAAGTCCATGATTCTCACACGGCACAGCTTATCAAGCTCAGCGCCTTTGAGGGCAGGGTCACGCAAGAGAGCTTGCGCGCGCCTTTGCTCGTAAGTGTTGCGTACAAATGTGAGCGCCTCAAAGAGAGGGCCGTCCATCTGACCAAAACTACTGCCCGGGTCAAGACTTTCGTGATCATTTAGGCGAATCTGGGGGATCGTGAGACAAGGCGACTCACTCAAGCACTTTATGGCAAGGGCAATTGTCTCCACCTCACCAACAACGCGTGGATCAACCCAAGGGGATATGGTCCGCTCCATGTCCGCTTTCGCTCTCATAGCGTGGGCGATTGCGTGAGGATCAGCTGGCTCAAAGGGGGAGGCGAGAAGCTCAACTTGCGCATTTGGCAATAGACCCAAAAGCGCACATGACACAAAATAAGAAACGTGTTTTTTCAAAATATAAGCAAGCCTGTTGCCAATCTTGGCGTTCACTATAGCCCCCCAATCCTTCCTGTCAAATATTTTGTCAAAATAACACCCTTATTGCCTTTTAACTTTTTGTTAAGGTGTGACATGTCTGACTAGAAATATGTTTGCTAAGGAAGAGAGGCAGAGCATGAATCGTCAATGGACTATTGCGCTTGTTTTGGGCTGGGTTTGGGCGGGCGGTTTGTTTGCCAGCGCGGATGACGAGGCACGCCGTGCGTGTGACCAAGCATGCTCGGACAAATTGCGCATAGAAAATGATGCGTGCTGGCAGGCCCAAAGGGACCGCTTCCGGCAAAACACCGCCGATACAGGTGACGCCTACCGTGAATGCATGCGCAAGGCCAGCGACGCCAGTCTTATGTGCTTCGAGAAGTGCCTCGGGATTGACACACCCCGCTCGGCCAGATAAAGACGCCAAACGCGCTTAAGGCGCGCTATATAGCTAAAGCACTTTAATTTCGGGACAGGACGTGAGGCAAGCGACGTGTATAGGTATACACGAGCGACGAACGACGCATCCCGAAATTATAAGGGGTTGGCTATACTTCAAAGTCAAACAGCGCTGGATACTGTTCGCCTGCGGCGGCGCCCAGGGGAATTGCCCGGTCAATCTGATCCAGCTCAGTCCTTGTGAAGACCACATGAGTCGCCCCAAGGTTTTCCTTTAACCTGTCCAAGGAGCGCGTTCCGGGAATGGGGAATACGTCCTGGCCCTGGGCCATCAGCCAGGCCAGTGCAAGCTGGGCAGGTGTGCACCCTTTTTGCCTGGCAAGGGCTTCGACAGCGTCCACAATTTTAATGTTCTGTGTGTAGTTATCGCCTGTATATTTTGGTAGCAAACGCCGGTAATCACCCTCCTCAAGGGCGGAAATATCCCTGTATTGACCTGTTAAAAACCCGCGCCCCAAAGGACAATAAGCCACAAACGCAACACCCAGTGCACGGCAAGTGGAGAGGATCTCTTTTTCGGGCTTGCGGTGAAAGAGAGAGTACTCAGATTGCAAAGCAGTAATGGGGTGCACGCTGTGCGCCCTTTGAAGGGTCGCCGGGGTCACCTCGCTCAGCCCAATAAAGCGCACCTTGCCCGACTTCACGAGGTCCGATAGGGCGCCAACGGACTCTTCAATGGGGACCTCTTTTTGCGCCCGGTGGAGATAGTAAAGATCGATCACGTCGGTCTTGAGACGACGTAAACTATCGTCACATGCGCTTCGAATGTGTGCTGGCGTGGCGTTCACCATGGCGCCGTCCAAAACCGTGCCTTGACCCGGATCAACAAAACCACATTTCGTTGCAAGGACCACCTGGTGCCGGCGACTGCCTGCCAAGACGTTGCCGATCAAGGTTTCGTTATGCCCCCAGCCCTTCACGCCTATGCCGTACTGATCCGCCGTGTCGAGAAAGGTCACACCCGCATCAAGGGCGCCCTTAAGGAAGCGGTCAGACTCACCATCATCAGATGCACCATAGCCTGAGGACATTCCCATGCACCCAAGGCCAAGGCGTGACACCCAAAGATCCGATTTTCCGAATTGACGCTTATCCATCTGATGCCTCTTTCCCATAACATATGTACATGAAAAGAAAGACTACACCGCAATGGACTCAAAGCACAGCGTAAACCGTTCGCGCCTCACACCCCCACAAGACACAAGACATCTTTTTTCCCACGGTGTATGGTCGTTATAAGAAAGTAAAAACCGCAAACGAGTTCCCATGTCTACCAATCGCCCCTTATGTGTTGATCTTGATGGTACCCTTATTGCCAGTGACGTGTTGGAGGAATCCCTCCTGGTATTTCTCAAAGAAAGCCTTCTTAACATCTTTAAAATTGCCCTGTGGTTCTTCCAAGGACGCGCGTATTTGAAGCGCATGGTGGCGGATCACGTGACACTTAACCCCGCCCACCTGCCCTATCACCAAGATTTTTTGACTTTTTTGAAGGGCGAGCACGCAAGCGGGCGCACCCTTATCCTTGTCACAGCCTCGGACGCGGCACCTGCCCGACAAATCGCCGCCCATATAGGTCTTTTTGAAGACGTGATGGCCAGCGACGGCGCAACAAATTTGCGCTCCCACGCCAAGGCCAAAGCTCTTGTGGACCGTTACGGGGAAAAGGGCTTTGACTATGCGGGCAACGCTGTGCAAGATCTGCCCGTGTGGGAAAAGGCCCACACGGCCCTGGCGGTGGAAACACCCGAGGACGTGGTGGAAGAGCTTTTTAAAATCAACCATGACGTGCGGCTCTTTAAAGAACACAAAGCCCCCGTCTCTTGGCAGGACTTTTTTTCGCCTTTCGCTTTTTTCACGAGCCTCATTTACTGGATCCCATTTCTTATTTTTGACGCGGCCGCCGTGCGCGTGCACTCCCTGCTTGGATGGATTGCCCTTTGGGCGCTGACCTCGTCGGCGGAGCTTGGCGCCGACCTTGTGAGCATGCGAGACGAGCCCATGCGTCCCGAGTGGCCAAGGCGCACCTTACTGGCAACAGGCGCCATGGACCTGCCTAAGGCCTTTTGGATTGTGGGCCTTGGCATTGAGGTCTTTATCCTGTGCGCCTTCTTCATGCCCCTCATTGTGACTTTAACCATCTTAGGCGTGGCAAGCGCCTATTACGTCCTTGAAAAGGGAGAGCCTCCGCGTGGACATCTTTTGGCCGCGCGTCGTAAGCAGTTCAAAACAGGCTTGATTGCGGCAAGGGCACTGCCTAGTATGTTACTCGTTATATGGTCTTTATTTTAAAGGAGAAAACCCCATGAAAAAGATCGTGATGAGCGTTGCTTTTCTTTGTGCGCTGAGCTCCCCTCTTCTGGCCAGTGATCCCATGGACATGAAAGAGGAAGGCGCTCAAGGAAAACCCGCCCCACAGCTCAGTCGAGACCCGCGGGCTGAACGGCTCGTACAGCAGACACTTGACGACCTTTTCGCAGCTGGTGGTACGCAAGAAATCCTTGTGGTGTCAAGGGAAGGGACCGCAGTCGTGCAAAACCCCAACCTTCAGCAAGGAAAATGGATGCATCCAACAGAAAGGCCTCCCTTGCCTCCTCAGAAATAGTGGGAGACTACTTGGGCGGCAGCGAGGCTGGGATCAGCGTCGTATCTTGTCATCAAGTGGGCACGGATTTTTTTCAGCTCAGCGCGCTGCCGGGTGCCCTGGGCGCCAAAAAGAGCTTCTAAATCCTGGGCAAGCAGCGTGGGCGTAGCGCGCTTTTGAAGGCGCTCGGCCACGATTTCTCTGCCCTCTAAGATATTGACGAGACTCACAAAAGGCGTCTTCATCAAAAAACCCAAGAGAAGCGCCGTAAACCAATTTACTTTATAGGCAACAACCATGGGCGTGTGGGTCAGGGCGAGCTCCAAGGTCACAGTGCCCGAGGCCGCAAGGGCCGCGTCCGCCGCCCACATGGCCGCGTATTTTTCGTCCTCGGTGCTCACGAAGTGCATGGGTAGTGAGGCCGGCGCAAGGCCCCGCAGTGCTTGTTCAAAGCCCGGAAGTGTTGGGCATACAACCTGAAGACCGGGGATTTTTTCCTGAAGCAGGCGTACCGCTTTCATAAACATGGGGCCATGGCGCGTGATCTCCCCCAGGCGACTGCCGGCTAGAAGCATGAGAAGGGGCGCGCGGGCATCAATGCCGTACCTCTGGCGAAAATCAAAGGCTGGGCTTTTCAGCCGCTCGTCCTCCACCAGTGGGTGGCCCACAAAGGTGGTCTTGAGCCCATGGGGGGTAAAGTAAGGGGGCTCGAAGGGAAAAAGGGTCATGAGATGATCGAAAAGATGAGCGATTTTCTCGGCGCGCTTGGGACGCCACGCCCAGACTGTGGGCGCTGTATAGTGAATCATGGCAGGCGCCTTGGGAAGAGCACGCACCTTTTTAGCCAAGCGAAAGTTAAAGCCAGGGGCGTCAATGGTCACAAGCACGTCCGGCTTTTGTGCCTCAATGTCCTTTGCCACCTCCTGAATACGCCCCAGCAAACGGCGCGCATGGGGCAGCACTTCCGCAAGGCCCATGAGAGACAGCTCTTCCATGGGAAAAAGGCTCTTCATCCCCTGGGCGCACATGCGCGTACCCCCGATACCCATAAAGCGCGCCTCAGGATAAAGGGTCAAAAGGCGCGTCATAAGGCGGCTGCCAAGGAGGTCGCCGGACGCCTCGCCAGCCACAAGGTAGATAAGAGGGTTTTTTTTAAAAGCCATGGACAAAAAGTCCCCCGGCATTGGCCTTATCGATAACCTCTTGCCTGGACAAGACAATCACCTCCCTCCCCAGATACGCAACCCCTGCAAACCCAGCTGCCATAAGGGCGTCTATGGTCAGGGGCCCAAGGGTTGGCCGGTCAAGGCGCATGTCTTGTGTGGCTTTGGGCATCTTTATAAGGACAGGGCGCGACAGGGCCGGACGCGCAAGGTGTGCGGTACGCTCGATAAGGGCCTGTGTCCCCTCAATGGCCTCAATGCCCAGCACGAGGCCGTCTTGGATGACAATTGCTTGGCCCACGTCTTGGGGTGCGAGCGCCTCCAGAACAGCGCGCCCACGGGCAATATCGTGCATGTGATGCTCTTTGGGGCCCGTCTGGGTAAGGGTTCCCTTGTCACCAAGAAGCGCCTCACCAAGGAGGGACTCCACCCCCACAATACGAAAGCCTTCTGCTTCTAGTTTCTCAGTAATATAACGAAGTAAACCATCATCGCCCTGGACCTTACCCACCATTTGGGCAAGCCACTTGGCCCCCACAAAGTCAGGTTTGAGGCTGGAAAATGAAGGACGCTTGACGGCCCCTACCATCACGAGATCCTTTGCGCCTGCGTCCTTAAGGTAGGTCAGTGCCTTGCCCACCTGGGCAAGCCCCACCCACCCATGGGGGTGTTTTTCCACAAAAGCCTTATCGCACTGTCCCTCAAGGGCGATGATGAAGTAAGAGCGTTCTTGTTCTTGGCAGGCAGAGACGAGGTTTTCCACAAGCGCGCCCTGTCCTGCGATAATCCCAAGACACGCCGTCACTGCTCTTCCTTTTCCCGGGGCAGACAGAAGGAGCGCGAGGATTCGGCGCACACAAAGGCCAGAAGCTCTTGGGCGCGGGGATGGCCCCCGTATTTGTCTTGCATTTCCTGCACACGCTGGCTCAAGGTGCCGGGGGCGTGGAAAAGCCCTTCGTACACGTCCTTTAAGACACGCACATCCTCACGCTCAAAACCCCGACGCTTTAGGCCAATAATGTTCAGGCCGTTTAAAAAGGCACGCTCGCCCTTAACACTGCCAAAGGGAATCACGTCACGCTCAACACCACTCATGCCGCCAATCATGGCGCCGCGCCCAATGCGTACAAACTGGTGAATGGCGGCCAAACCACCAATGATGGCCTCATCCTCCACCACCACGTGTCCAGCTAAGGTGGCGCAGTTGGACATGATGACGTGGTTGCCCACCACACAGTCATGGGCGATGTGGGCGTTGATCATGATGTGGCAGTGGTCACCCACAACGGTCTTCATGATCCCGCCCTTTGTACCGGGCTGGATGGTGACATACTCGCGGATATTGGTGTGTGCGCCAATCTCGAGAGTTGAGGGCTCGCCCTCATACTTAAGGTCCTGGGAAATGTGCCCGATGGAGGCAAAAGGGAAAAGTGTCGTGTGCGCGCCAATGGTCGTTTGCGCGGGGCCTGCGACCACCACATGGGAGTGGAGCTTCACGTGATCGCCAAGGTCAACATTACCCGTCACAACGCAGTAAGGGCCAATTTCCACGCCAACGCCTAGCTCAACGGTCTTGTCGAGTACAGCCGTAGGGTGAATAAGGGTTTTTGCCATAGGTCTTGGGCCTTTCCTAGCTCTCTTTTTGGGCAATCATGGCCGTGAAGGTGGCCTCTGCGTGGAGGGTGTCCCCCACATAGGCTTCGCCCTTGAACTTCCAAACTGTGCGCCTATTTTGAATTTTTTGCACGCACATTTTCAGGGTATGACCAGGCAGAACGGGCTTACGAAAGCGCGCTTCCTCAATGGACATGAAGAACACCTGCGTGTCGCGCATGCCTTCTGGATCCTGATCACGGTAAGAGTGCACAATGAGGGCGCCTGCGGTTTGGGCCATGGCCTCCACAATCATCACCCCTGGCATAATAGGGAAATTTGGAAAATGCCCTTGAAAATGCGGCTCATTAAAGGTCACATTCTTCATACCAACGGCTTTTTCAAAGTTCTCAATCACCTCCAAGGAGTCCACAAGAAGCATGGGATAGCGGTGGGGGATCAGATCCATGATCTGGGTTACATTTAAGAGCGTACTCATTTAACTTTGTTCCTTTGTCACGAGTTTTGCCAGCATCACGCTCTGGCGATGCCACTGTTTTACGGGCACGGCCGGTGTGCCTGCCACTGTTTGTCCTTCCGGGACGTCACGCACAATGCCGCTTTGTGCGGCAATGCGTACGCCCGATCCAATTTTCAAATGGCCTGCAAGGCCTGCTTGGCCTGCGGCGATGACATAGTCGCCCAGTTGGGTGCTACCTGCAATACCTACCTGCGCAACAATTACACATCCTTTGCCCAGACGCACATTGTGACCAAGCTGCACGAGATTATCAATGCGCGACCCTCGTCCAACGACCGTATCAGACATACTCCCGCGGTCAATGGTGGTCCCTGCCCCAATTTCAACATTGTCCTCAATGATCACGCGTCCCAGCTGAGGGACCTTCACGTGCCCCTTTTCATCCATAAAGAAGCCAAATCCTGCCTGTCCAATGCGCGCGCCTGCCAAAAGCACAATGTTGTCCCCAAGGACGCAGTGGGAGAGGGTCACGCAAGGTTCGATCACGCAGTTCTTTCCGACCACAACACCTTTGCCCACAACTGCATTTGCACCGATGTGGGTGCCCTCGCCAACATGCGCGTTTCGCATGACCACAGCGCCTGGCTCAACAATGCACCCTTCTCCAAGGATGGCCGTAGGGTGAATACGCGTGTCACAGGCCTCAAACTCCCGATCAACATTCGGGTAAAGGGCCTGGCAGAAAAGACCAAAGGCGCGGTAGGGAGAGGCGGTCACAAGGCACACCAGTCCCTCGGGCGCATGGGGTGCAAGCTCCTTTGTTACAAAGCAAAAGGAGGCGTTCGTGTTTTTAAAAGCCTCTAGGTAAGCGCGGTTGTGAAAGCAGGCCGCCTGGCCCTCGCCGGCCTCTTCAAGTGTTGCCACATCATGGATGAGACGCGCGGCGTCTGCGTCACATGTGGCACCTGTCAGGGCGCAAACCTCTTCAACGGAAAAAGCGCGTGTCTTTTTAAAAAAACGAGAATCTGGCATGTCTTACTCCTTAGGAACACCAAGCTCGGTTTGTTTTTTAAAGGTAATTTTCACCTCAGGCAACTGCGTGTTTAAGCGCTTGAGGGCCTCGTCTGTCACATCAAGGGATGGTCTTGAGAATACAAGCCCTGCCTTGGGCAGCACCACATCTGCTCTCTGCTCCTTGGCGATTTGCGCCACGATGTCTGAGATTTTATCAACAATTTGCACGCGTGCTTCCTGAATGGCTTGCTCCAGTTCCGCACGGCGCTGGGAAACCTTTTCGTGGACCATATTCACGCGCCCTGAGAAGGCCAGGCGCTTTTGCGTAAAGACCTGCTCGCTGAGCTGGGTTTCTTGCGCTTTCAAAGACTCCTCTTCTTGACGCAGACCTTTTTCAAAATTATCAAGCTCGGCTTGAAACTGCTTTCGCTTTTCCTCAATCTCGCGCTTCACTTTTTCCGCAGCCTGGGACTCCGCCATCATGCGATCATGATCCACAACGAGAAAAGAGCTTGCGCCAACTTCTCCACTACTTAAGCAAGCCATCATGCACGCTGCAAAAGTCAGGCGAAAAAGTTGACGCATATATTCCTCCTAGAACCGTGTTGAGAATCCAAACAAGATCGGCTGAGTCTTATCCTTCTTGTCCTTCATGTACGCATAGGCAAAGTCAATGCTGATGGGCCCCATGGGAGACTTCCAGCGCACACCAATGCCCACGCTTCCGCGGACTTTCTTCAGCTCATTCACATACAAGGAGGGGTCTCCCGAGTTCCAAACAGAGCCTAAATAAGTAAAGGCCGCGCCTTTCACGTCAAACTCGCTGGGAAGACCCAAGGGGAAGACAACCTCGCCTGACGTGACAAAGCTCTGACGACCACCCAAGGGGTCATCTGTCAAACGGTCGCGTGGTCCAATACCACTGGGCTCGAAACCAGGGAAGGATTCGCCTCCCAGGAAGAAGCGGTCTGCCACGCGGATCTTTCGTCCAATCTCAAACATATGGCCATAGCTGCCCTTCAAACCAAAGACGACCTCGTCCCAAAGGGGATAGTACCAGCCCCCAAAGAGCTTGTTACGCAAGAAGCGCACCTGTCCACCAAGACCAGCCCAGTCATTGCTCATGCCATAGAAATAGCCTTCCGTCGGATCGATCCGGTTGTCCCTACGGTCATACTGGATGTTGTGTCCCAAAATGGACGCGTTTGTGGCACCCAGTTGCTCAAGAATATAACGGGACGCATAAATATTCACGCCTGTAATATTTTCGTGCTGCAGGGTATACGACCATCCTTGGGAGAGATAATCCGCGAGCATATAACCCGTGCGCAAGCGTCCACCAAAGGTCTTTTGGTCAAAGGCTGAGTCCTGGTACTTACGCGTGGTCACACGGAAAAGGTCAAAGCCGGCAGAAAGCTCCTTGCCCATGAAGTACGGCTCAGTAAAGCTAAAATCATACTCTTGGCGCTTCTTGGCCAGGGTCACACCCATGGATAAGATTTGGCCTTTACCACGGAAGTTCCGCTCTGAGAAATTGATATTGGCCAAAACACCGTCGGAGTCAGAGAACCCTCCACCCAAGGAGATTTCACCCGTTGAATCCTCTTCCACATCAATCATGATGTTGGCCTGATCCGGAGCCTTGGCCGCTTCACGCTGTACCGTCACCTTCTTGAAGTACCCAAGGCTCTTCAAGCGGTTTTCAGACACTTTAATTTCGTTGCTGTTATAGGCGTCACCTTCTTGGAAGCGCAGCTCGCGGCGAATGACGTCCTCGTCCGTACGCTCGTTTCCGGCAATCACAACACGGTCCACATAAACCTTAGGCCCCTCGTTGATCTCAAAGGTGAGAGAAATCACATGGGTTTCGGGATCTTTGGTGGGGACAGGGCGTACATCCACAAAGGCGTATCCCTTTGCCCCCAGTGCCTCCACAAGCTTGTTTGTGGTGCGCTCAACTTCCTTGGAAGAATACCAGTCGCCTTCCGCCAGCGTCAGCTCACCCAAGAGGCTTCCTGTGTCCACGTCAGCAATGTTGGAGACAACCTTCACGGCGCCGCACCGGTAGCGCTCACCTTCATTCAAGGTAAAGGTGATGTAAAAATCCTTCTTGTCGGGACTGAGCTCTGCCACAGCCGATTTCACCGCAAAGTCGGCGTAACCGTGCTCAAGATAGAACTTGCGCAAAAGCTCTTGGTCATAGGCCAAACGGTCGGGATCATAGTTATCATCGTTGGTAAAAAAGCGGTACCAGCGCGTTTCCTTAGTTTGGATTGTGGACTCAAGTTTTCCCGCGCCGTAGTGCTTGTTACCCACGAAATAGATCTGCCGCACGGCCGTCTTTTCGCCTTCCTTCACCTCAAAGACCACATCAACACGGTTCTGATCTTTTTGAATAATTTTTGGGGTCACAATGGCGCCAAAAAATCCCTTCACGCGGTAGATATCTTGAATGCGCTTTGTATCCGCCTTCACGCGGGACAGAGTGTAAACCTGGCGTGGCTTGAGGCTGAGCTCTGACATGAGGATCTTGTCAGAAATATCGTCGTTCCCCTCAATTTGGATCTGGTTCACAATGGGGTTTTCTTTGATCTGTACCGCCAGGGTATTGCCGTGCACCTCAAGGTGGGCGTCCACAAACAGACCTGATTCAAAAAGACGCTTCAAACCTTGATCGAGGCCCTCGTCATCCACGTGATCACCGGGGCGAATATTCAGGTGGGACAGAACCGTCTCACGCTCCACACGTACGCCGCCTGTGATCTGGACGCGTTTAATATCATATGAGGCTGCAAAGACACTTGCCCCGCTCGATGCCAGCATTAAACCTAAAACAAAGGTTTTCTTAAACGAACTCACTCGTATCCCCTTCACTTGTTTGTGTTGTCTGTTTGCGCCAGGCCACGCAGGCCCAACTGTTTAATTAAAGAGCTGTGCAATCCATCCAAAGATTTTGAGCCTGGACAGATCATTCCATGTGGAAAACACAATCAGCGTTCCCACGATGGCAAATCCGATGCGAAAGCCAATCTCTTGGGCTTTTTCACTCAGTGGCTTACCACGAACTGCTTCGATGGTATAGAAGAGAATGTGTCCGCCATCAAGCATGGGAATGGGAAAAAGATTAATAAGTCCAAGGCTAATGGACAAAAAGACAGAAAGCCACACCAGTTCAAAAAGATCACGCTTGGCCGCCTCCCCTGCAAAAAGGGCGATGCCAATGGGGCCGCTGAGACCATCGGCGGAGCGCTCGCCCATAATCATCTGCCCAAAGGTCGCAAGGGAATCCCATGTCACGTGCCCGATCTGCTTGGTCGCCTCCCACGGCGCTGCGTAAAGCGCGATATCTACATGCTTGGTACCCGCACCAAGCTCTACACCCAGGGTCCCAAGGCGCTTATTGTGCGTGGCCTTTTCACCTAATGTAATCGGCAAAGCCATTTCATGACCCGCGCGTTTGATCACGGCGCGCACTTCTTGTCCGGGACGCGTTTTCACAAAATTCTGCACAGCTGTGGGTGTTGCGAGCCTCTCACCGTCCATGGAAACAAGAATATCCTGAGGCGCAATCCCTGCTTTTTGCGCAGCGCTTCCCTCCATCACCTGCCCAATGAGCACCTCGCCCGTTGGCACGCGCGCGCCCATCACTGCGTAAAGGAGCGTGAGTACAACAAGGGCGTACAAGTAATTCGCCGCAGGACCCGCAAAGGAAATGGCCATGCGCTGCCACACGGTTTTATGAAAGAGCGTTGAGGCTTTGTCTTCCTCACTCATGGCCTCAATGCTTGCAAAGTCTGGTTGTGAGGCAGCATTGGCGTCACTAAAGAAGCGCACATATCCACCTAGCGGCACGTAACTCACCTTCCAGCGTGTGCCACGCTTGTCGTGCCAGCCAAAAATCTCAGGCCCAAACCCGATGGAGAACACATCAACCCGCACCCCGTTGCGCAGGGCAACCAGGTAGTGCCCCATCTCGTGCACAAAGACGAGGAGGGACAAAATAATAATAAAAGGAAAAACGTTGTAGAAAAATGAGGCCAGAAAATCGATCATGGATAGGGTTCCCGTTTCACGCAATGCACGTGATTCTAGAAGGCAAGCGCCTCTTTGGCAAGCGCTGCCTTTCCAGAATATAATACAGATGCAAAGATGTCCCTTCGCACTTTTTTTTATGCGAGAACGTCTATCGACGCAGGCCGTGCTCCATAAGACATGCGCGCACAGCCTCAACTTCTTTTACGCAAACCGCATGGCTGCCTTGTGAGATGGCTGTATGAAAGGCTTCCCTCGCTTCGCGCATCAGTCCCTTTTTGAGATAAAAGTGTCCCAGGTTCCTATACCCTTCAAACAGGCAAACCCTTTGATCACGGCACACAAACGCGCGCACAACAGGCACACTACTTTTTTGAAACGGACCACACTGATCAGGACGCGCATCCGCCATCTGGTTGTCATCTGTGCGAGGCGTGCGCCCGAGATAAATATGCAGACGCGACTCAGAGGGAAGGTCGGCCAGCACGCCGCGGTGCACATTCTTTTTTGCACCACAGTCTTGCGCAAGATCTTCATGCGTCGCCCGGGCAGTCATTGCCAGAAAAGCACAAAGCATGATTAAAATTTTAGACATAATTTACCTTATTGATGGGGTTTGTTTTGTGTTTTTTTATTTTATTGTTTTCTATTTGTCAAATATTTGGTTTCTGGTGCATGTTTTGTGTCATATCTGCAACGACGATTCAAAAATGCGCACACAAGGGGCAAATTGATGTGGCACGCCGTGGCTCCTTGTGTATTCTGGAAATGTAACGACTCATTATAGGGAGAAAAATAAATGAGAAATATTCTTTTGGCCTCAGCTGCCGCTATGATTCTTGCAGCATCCGCTCAAGCTAACTGCGCTAAGAAGAACTGGTCCGTTGGTCTTTTGGCTGGCTGGCAAGGCACAAGCATCGACACAAAATTTAACGACGGCACTAAGATCAACGACAGCACCTATAGCACAGCTCCTATCGCAATCACACTGGACTGGACGCACTCCATGGCCAACTCATGGCTTTACGGTTTTGGTGTTGAGGTTGGTGGCATTGCTGGAAATCCATCCAACAACTTCAGCTATGCTGGATCAGATTATAAGACCACCTTTAAGCCCAATGCATTCGGTGCACTTAACGCACGCCTCGGTTGGGACTTTGGCAACAGGTGGAGCCTTTATGGCCTCCTTTCTGGCCGCGCCATGGGTGCAAAGGCTGAGCTGACAAATCTTACCGTATCACCAAGCACAACATACTCAAAGAGCACCACAGTTTGGGGCTTTGGCGTTGGCGCAGGTGCCGACGTTCGCTTTGCTGAGCGTTGGAAGTTTGGCGTTGAATACCGTCACTACTGGGATCAAGACATTAAGTTCAACGATGGCATTGGCAAAGGCGAGCTTGATTCAAACCTCGTCCTTGGTAAGATCTCTTACGACTTCTAAGAAAAATCATCACAAGAGAATGGGGAGAGCAGCACGCTCTCCCTTTTTTTGTCCGACAAAAGCGCGTCAAAGACTCGTCACAACATATAATCCCCCGCCGACAGCACACCCTCCCAGCAATACCTTGCCCTTCTTGTCAAATTTCATATCTTTTTGTGCGCATCTCATTTAATTACCAGCACATCACGCCCTCCCCTCAGTAAATAAGCTTTTTCATTTTAGTCGTCCTTGGGCTTGTTGCAAATCTGCAACGATCTCCGCAAACGTACATGCCCTTGTGACATTTTCCTGGCAAAAAAAGTGACCGCCCTCTACTTTCTGCCAGGTAACAACTCATACATGGAGAAAACGATGAGAAACATTCTACTCGCTTCCGCAGCTGCATTGGTTCTTGCAGCAGGTGCACAAGCTAACTGCGCAAAGAGCAACTGGTCTGTTGGTCTTCAAGCTGGCGGTCAGTGGACTAAGGCTGACACAAAGAACAACGATGGATCACGATTCAACAAGTCTACTTATGGGACAGCTCCTATTGCTTTGACCCTTGACTGGACAAAGTCCGCTGCAAACTCTTGGCTGTACGGCTTTGGTGTTGAAGCTGGTTACGTTGCTGGCAACCCTTCCAAGTCCTTTAATTCTGAAGGAATCAACTACAAGGCAAAGTTCCAACCAACATGGTTTGGTGGGTTTAATGCGCGCCTTGGTTGGGACTTTGGCAACAAGTGGAACCTGTATGGTCTGGTTGCTGTGCGTGTACAAAAGAATGAATATAAGCTTTACGATGCCGCCGGCACACAACTGTCTGCCAACGGCAATAAAAAGTCAGTCTTCGGCGCGGGCATCGGTGCAGGTGCTGGTGTTAGCTTGACCGAGCGCGTTGCTCTTGACCTCCAGTACCGCCACTACTGGGAGCAAGACATGAAGTTCAGCGACGCAAAGGTTAAGCTGAACTCTCACCTCGCGCTTTTGAAGCTTTCCTACAAGCTCTAAGAAAAGCACTTACTTATGGAAAAGGGGGGTTTATGCCCCCTTTTTTCTGTCTTTGTCGACTTTTTCCTTTCAAAACCTCCTCTATACAGCCCCCTTTCAACATGTTAGCATTGCATAAAACAAGATGTTAACGAATGGGGAGACACTTACGTGACACACGCACTTCTAGATTCCTACAAAGTGGTCCAAACGCTGACGGTTGAAGGAAAAACTTACACTTACGCCAGTCTCAAAAAAGCCAACGCAGCACTAGGCGGTGTGTCCAACCTCCCCTTTTGTTTAAAGGTCTTGATGGAAAATTTGCTGCGCCGGGAAAATGGAGAGCAAGTCACCCAAGATGACCTCAAGGCCCTGGCCAGCTGGACGAAAGAGCGCAAGTCTGATAGGGAAATTGCCTTTGCCCCTGCCCGTGTGCTGATGCAGGATTTCACGGGTGTGCCGGCCGTTGTGGATCTTGTCTCCATGCGTGACGCTGTCAAAGCCCAAGGCGCAGACCCCCAAAACGTTAATCCCCTGGCTCCCGTGGATCTCGTGATCGATCACTCTGTTATGGTGGACTACTACGCAAACGACAGCGCTTTTACCAAAAACGTCGACACAGAATATCAGCGCAACAAAGAGCGCTACGCCTTTCTTAAGTGGGGACAACAGTCCTTTAATAACTTCCGTGTGGTACCGCCCGGCACGGGTATCTGTCACCAAGTGAACCTTGAGTATTTAGGCAAGGTCGTGTGGTCTCAGCAACAAAACGGCCACACGTGGGCCTATCCCGACACGCTTGTGGGCACGGACAGCCACACCACCATGATCAACGCCTTGGGCGTCCTTGGATGGGGCGTGGGAGGTATTGAGGCCGAGGCCGCCATGCTGGGCCAACCCCTCTCCATGCTAATCCCGGAAGTTGTGGGCTTTGAGCTGACGGGGCGCTTGCCTGAAGGTGTGACTGCCACAGACTTAGTCCTCACCGTCACACAGATGCTGCGCGCCCACGGCGTTGTGGGCAAGTTTGTTGAGTTTTACGGAAATGGTCTGGATGAGCTGTCCATCGCAGACCGGGCAACCATTTCAAATATGTCCCCTGAATACGGCGCCACATGCGGTATTTTCCCTGTGGATCAGGAAACCCTGCATTACCTCACTTTCACAGGTCGTGATCCCCATCTGGTTGCCCTTGTGGAGGCCTACGCCAAGGAGCAAGGTTTGTGGCGGGATGAAAACTGGGCACCCGTGTTTACCCAAACGCTGCACCTGGCCCTTGAAGACGTTGTCCCAACCCTGGCTGGCCCAAAGCGCCCCCAGGACAAAGTTGCCCTGTCTCAAATGGCGGCCCTGTCTGACAAGGCCATTGCCGCAGAAACCCCCTCTAAAGTGCCTTCAACAGCCGTCACCAAAAATGGGCAAACCTTCCATTTAGAAAATGGCAGTGTTGTGATTGCAGCCATTACAAGCTGCACGAATACATCGAACCCATCTGTAATGCTTGGAGCCGGTCTTTTGGCGCGCAATGCCATTGCCAAGGGTCTTAATGTTCAGCCCTGGGTGAAAACGTCCCTGGCACCAGGCAGCCAGGTGGTCACGGACTACTTGCAAAAATCAGGCTTAAACAAGGACCTCGACGCCCTTGGGTTCAACCTTGTGGGTTACGGGTGCACCACATGCATTGGCAACTCAGGACCCCTTGATCCAGAGATCGCGGCGGCCATTGATGAGCAGGGCTTTGCGGTGGCAAGCGTCCTATCTGGAAACCGTAACTTTGAAGGACGCATCCATCCACAGGTAAAGCTCAATTACCTTGCCTCCCCCATGCTTGTTGTTGCCTACGCTTTGGTGGGTAGCATCAAGAAAGACCTCACAACTGCTCCCCTTGGGACAGGAAAAGACGGTGCTCCCGTGTACTTGCGCGACATATGGCCCTCTAATGCAGATATCAAGGCGTGCGTTGAGGCCAATATCACCTCAAAAATGTTCCGCGAGCGCTATGACAATGTCTTTAAAGGCGAAAAGGCATGGGCAGATCTTGCGTGCCCCAAGGGTCTCACTTACGCGTGGGAAGAGGACAGCACCTATGTCAAGGCGCCTCCCTATTTTGACGGCCTGCGTGCGCAGCCTGAAGCCACCAGTGACGTGGAAGGTGCCCGCATTCTGGCACTTTTTGGTGACAGCATCACAACGGACCACATCTCGCCTGCGGGCTCCATTAAAAAGGACAGCCCAGCAGGGCTTTACCTCACGTCCCATGGCATTGCCCAAGCTGACTTCAACTCTTACGGCTCCAGGCGCGGTAACCATGAGGTTATGATGCGCGGCACCTTTGCCAACATCCGCATCCAAAATGAGATGGTGCCAGAGCGCACGGGGGGATACACCCACTTCATGCCATCGGGAGAACTCCTGACCATTTATGACGCAGCCATGGCCTATGCCAACAACAAGACCCCTCTTATTGTTGTTGCTGGTAAAGAGTATGGCACGGGTTCCTCCCGCGACTGGGCAGCAAAAGGCACACGTTTACTGGGCGTGAAGGCGGTGATCGCCGAGAGCTTTGAGCGTATTCACCGTTCTAACTTGATCGGTATGGGTGTGATTCCGTTGGTGTTCACTAATGGCCAAAACCGCAAGTCACTTAACCTTGATGGCTCTGAGACCGTGAGCCTCACGGGTGTCGCGACGATGGGCCCGAAAGCTCTTATCAATGCTGAGATCAAACGCAGCAATGGTGAAGTGGTGAAGACTCAATTCCAATCACGTATCGATACCGCCAACGAGCTTGAGTACTACAAGAACTCGGGCATCCTTCACTACGTGCTTCGTAAGCTCAACGCCTAAGGCCTATGGCGGCTTTCCTTCATTGGCTCTTTCTTCTAGGTTTGGGGACCGGACTCGGTCCCCTGCCATTTTCCACTGAGTCTGTGACCTATTTTCAAGATAAGGACACCACACTTGAGGCCGATATTGTGCGGCCTCAAGATGATAAAACTTATCCAATTGTCTTCATGGTTCATGGAGGCTCGTGGGGCGGACGGCACCGTGGGGATATGTCAAAAATTGCAGAACTAGTGGCCTCCCATGGGTTTGTGGTGATGAATCTCTCCTATCGTTTTGCTCCCGCTCATCGTTATCCAGCGCAAATTGAAGATGTGAATCATGCAGTGGAGTGGATGAAGGTCAATGCCAGTAAGTATCACGGTGACGTGAGTAGGATGGCAGGCTGGGGCTATTCGGCCGGAGGCCACATCATCACGCAGTGGGCGCTGCTTGAGAGCGAAAAACTCAAAGCCCCCGTGCTCAAAGCGATCGTGGCCGGCGGCGCACCGTTTGATCTTTCTTGGTACCCTCAGTCTCCCATTATTACTCATCTCTTGGATGGTTATCTGCCGGGCCGGCGCAAAGAGTACAAAGAGGCCTCGGCGATCACTCACATTGGCCCTTGGGCGCCTGAGATGTATTTCTATCATGGCAAGACCGACACGTTGGTGGAGGCGGTGCAGTCATCCAATATGCAGTATCGCCTGCTCGAGCATGGAGTAGAGAGTGAGTTGCATATTGTGGAGTTCTGGGGGCATGTGAATACCTTTCTCTTTGCCCGCAAGGCGGTAGATGGCGGCATTGATTTCCTGAAGAAAAAGCTCAATTAAATTCTCGCGCGCATTGGGCGATAAGCCTTTTATGTGGCGCTGGATATTCTCCTTAACCCTAGTTGTGTGTGCTGTGTATTTTCTCACTCAAAAAAGTGATGAGAAGCCACGGGTTGTGC